>NZ_JAGJEB010000051.1:0-370 GCF_018100855.1 Aquimarina sp. MMG015 | reverse complement strand
CTTAGCTTCTGAGGTTTACATTATAGGATTAGAAGCTTGTTATCGTGCTAACTTACTGGACCAGGCTTTTTACCTCATGGAAAAAAACAAGGCATTGTTGCTTATGCAAGATCTTAACAGAAGTAAAACAGCATTACCAGAAAGTATCTTAGAAAAAGAATTAGCATTTAAAAACGATATCGCTTCATTACAAGAAAACAAAAAGGGGGTTTCTGATAAAAAACAAGATTCTTTATCCATATTAATATTTGATAAAAAAGAGGAACTACAGCGCTTCAACGATTCTATAGAAGGGTTTTACCCAGAACATTTCTTGTCTAAAGAAATTCCTGAGTTATTATCCTTATCGCAAATAAAACATAAGAAAGAC
>NZ_JAGJEB010000050.1:0-396 GCF_018100855.1 Aquimarina sp. MMG015 | reverse complement strand
ATTTTAGTGTACTGAATAATTACTTCATTTTCCTTTGGTTTTATTTCTGATAATGATAGTACTCTAGGGATTTCTTTAGACAAGAAATGTTCTGGGTAAAACCCTTTTATAGAATCATTGAAGCGCTGTAGTTCCTCTTTTTTATCAGATATTAATATGGATAAAGAATCTTGTTTTTTATCAGAAACCCCCTTTTTGTTTTCTTGTAATGAGGCGATATCGTTTTTAAATGCTAATTCTTTTTCTAAGATACTTTCTGGTAATGCTGTTTTACTTCTATTAAGATCTTGCATAAGTAATAATGCCTTGTTTTTTTCCATGAGGAAAAATGCC
The DNA here is from genome assembly GCF_018100855.1 of Aquimarina sp. MMG015. Classification (NCBI taxonomy): domain Bacteria; kingdom Pseudomonadati; phylum Bacteroidota; class Flavobacteriia; order Flavobacteriales; family Flavobacteriaceae; genus Aquimarina; species Aquimarina sp. MMG015. The sequence goes on along the minus strand of NZ_JAGJEB010000050.1, from coordinate 63 downwards.
TTATCCAGTAAGTTAGCTCGATAACAAGCTTCTAATCCTATAATGTAAACCTCAGAAGCTAAA
>NZ_JAGJEB010000005.1:0-416346 GCF_018100855.1 Aquimarina sp. MMG015 | reverse complement strand
CCTGGAGTAACTGATGATGGAAACGGAACAACATATTCCTTTAATCCCACAATAGCAGCTGCAGGTGTTCATACAATAACATACAGCTTTACAAATGCTAATGCATGTAATGATACTGCTTCAGATACTATTGAAGTATTTGGAATTCCAGACACATCTGTAGATGATACCTCATCACCAACTTTTACAGCCAACATTTCCGGAGCTTCTTACCAATGGATTGATTGTGAAACCAATACCTCTATTCCTGGTGAAACAAATCAATCTTTTACCGCAATAGAGAATGGTAATTACTCAGTAGAAATCACTTTTAATGGATGTTCAGAAAGATCCTCCTGTTTTCTTGTTGCTACTCTTAACGTGGAAGAAGAAGAATTAAAAGATCAAGATTTACGTATTTACCCTATTCCAACTAAAAGCCTGTTAAACATATCTATTCCAATAAAAAAAGCAACAATATTCAATATGATAGGTAAAAAAGTTTTTGAAAGTAATACCAATACTTTTGATATTTCGGAATTAAACTCTGGTATTTACTTCGTAAATATTGAAGGAGAAAAAGGAAACACTGTAAAAAGGATTATAAAAGAATAAAATTTTATATGTGATCAAAAAAAAGTCTCTAAGCTTAAAAACTTAGAGACTCTTTTGTTTTCTAAATAAATATTGAATATTTATTATTTCAGTACAATTACCAAATCATCTGCTTCAACCATTGTTCCAGATTTCAAAACTATTTTCTTAATAGTAGCATCTTCATTAGCAGTAATTGTTGTCTCCATTTTCATAGCTTCTATAATAAACAATGGATCATTTTTCTTTACCTCTTGACCAGTTTTCACTAATACAGAAGATAGAGATCCTTGTAAAGGCGCACCAATTTGTTTACTATCTGCCTTATCGATTTTGGCGTGAACTACCTTATCTACTTTAATTGAATTGTCCTTAACTTCTACATTTCTTGTCTGTCCGTTTACTTTAAAGAAAACTGTTACCATTCCATCCTCATGAGGCTCTCCTATAGAAATTAATTCAATCAATAAGATTTTACCTTTATCTAACTCTATGATAATTTCCTCTCCTGGAGTCATTCCATAAAAGAAATTCTTAGTTGGGATATTAACTACATTGCCATACTTAACGTGGTGATTATATGCTCCTGTAAATACTTTGGGATATAATTTATATGAAAGGAAATCTGTTATATCTAGTTCTCTACCCATTCCTTTCTTAAAGACTTTTACAAAATCTTTAAACTCTGTTTCAAAATCTACTGGTTCTAAATGAGCATTTGGTCTATTCGTAAATGGTTTTTGATCTTTTAAAATTGATTTCTGAAGATCTTTCGGAAAACCTCCTTCTGGTTGCCCTAATTCCCCTTTGAATAAACTAACAACCGACTGCGGAAAAGAAATAGTTTCTCCTTGTTCTTTAACATCTTCAATCGTTAAATTATTACTTACTAAATATTGGGCCATATCACCTACAACCTTAGAACTTGGAGTAACTTTTACAATATCACCAAATAGTGTATTAACTTCTCCGTACATTTTGGTAATCTCATGGAAACGATCTGCTAATCCCAGACCTTGCGCTTGTGGTTTTAAATTAGAATACTGTCCACCTGGAATTTCATGCTGATATACTTCGCCTGTTCCTGCTTTCAGACCGGATTCAAAAACGTAATAATACTCACGAACAGCTTCCCAGTAATTAGAATATTCGTTTAACTTTACAGTATCCATTGGATTCTCCCGATCATGGAATTTCAACATCTCCATGATTGCATTAAAATTAGGTTGTGCAGTTAATCCAGAAAGTCCACCTAATGCAACATCTACAACATCAACTCCCGCTTCTATTGCTTTTAAATACGTTGCCGATTGTACCGAAGAAGTATCGTGCGTATGTAAATGTATTGGAATATTAATTTCTGATTTCAAAGCGGATACTAATTCATATGCTGCATATGGTTTTAGCAAGCCAGCCATATCTTTTATCCCTAATATATGAGCTCCAGCATTTTCTATATCTTTTGCCAATTGCACATAATATTCTAAAGTATATTTAGTGCGCTTCGGATCTAAAATATCACCTGTATAACATAATGAACCCTCTGCAAGTCCTTCTGTTCTCGTTCTAACATGTTCGATACAAGGTGCTATCGATTTCATCCAGTTCAATGAATCAAAGATCCTAAATACATCTACTCCATTTTCCCAAGATTGTTCGACAAATTTGCCAATCAAATTATCCGGATAAGCTGTATATCCAACACCATTAGAACCTCTAATCAACATCTGTAATAACAGATTAGGCATAGCTTTTCTCAAAGAACGAAGACGTTCCCAAGGATTTTCCTTTAAAAATCGAAGACAAACATCAAAGGTTGCTCCTCCCCAAACTTCCATACTAAAAACCTCTGGATGATTTTTCGCAAAGCCTTCTGCAACTTTAAGCATATCATACGTTCGCATTCTTGTTGCAAGTAAACTTTGATGCGCATCACGCATTGTGGTATCTGTAAAATGAACCTTCTTCTCATTTTTTAACCAAGAAGCGAATTTCTCAGGCCCCAGTTCTGTAAGTAAATCCTTTGTTCCTTTTTGATAATCAGCCTTCTCCTCAAATTTAGGAATTTGAGGGACTACAAAAGTCTTAGTTGGATCTATATTTTTAACATCAGAGTTACCGTTTACAATAATATCTCCTAAAAAGTTAGCTAATTTAGTAGCTCGATTACGAGATTCTTTAATTTTAAAAAGTTCCTTCGTATCTCTAATAAAATTAACGGTTACCTCACCCTTTCTAAAAGTGGTATGACTTAAAATATTATCTAAAAAAGGCATATTCGTTTTTACACCTCGAATTCTAAATTCAGATAATGCTCTACGCATTTTTCTACATGCTCCGTCTAAAGTCCTACTATTAGCAGAAACCTTTACTAGCATTGAATCAAAGAAAGGAGAAATAGTTACTCCTTGATATACACTACCTGCATCTAATCGAATTCCAAAACCTGATGCACTTCTATAGGTAGTTATGGTTCCATAATCAGGTTTAAAATCGTTTTCCGGATCTTCTGTGGTGATCCTACATTGTACTGCATATCCATTTACTTTCAAACTTTCTTGACTTTCGATCTTAATCTGTTTGTCAGACAGTTGATATCCTCCCGCAATAAAAATTTGTGTTTTAATTAAATCAACACCTGTAACAATCTCAGTAACTGTGTGCTCAACTTGTACACGAGGATTTACTTCAATAAAATAAATACTTTCATCATCATCAACTAAAAATTCTACGGTTCCAATATTATTATAATCTACTGCATCACAAATTGTTAACGCATACTTATATAGATTATCTAAAATCTCCTGCGAAACTCCATATGAAGGAGCATATTCTATTACTTTTTGATAACGTCTTTGTACCGAACAATCACGTTCAAAAAGATGTACCATATTTCCATGATGATCCGCTACAATTTGTATCTCAATATGTTTTGGATTTTCTACAAACTTTTCTAGAAAAACAGTATCATCACCAAATGCATTTAAAGCTTCTCTTTGGGATTCTGGATATGCTTTTTCTAATTCTTCGACACTTCTAATCACACGCATTCCTCTTCCTCCTCCTCCAGAAGCTGCTTTTAACATCACAGGAAACCCTATACGTTTTGCTTCTTTTATAGCAATTTTTACGTCAGTAAGATCTTCTTTATTACTCTGAATAATTGGAATATTATTAGCGATAGCAACTTCTTTTGCCATAATTTTATCTCCCAATGAACGAAGTACTGATACTTTAGGACCTATAAAAATAATCCCGTTTTCTTGACAGCTTTGGGCAAAATCAGCATTCTCTGATAAGAATCCATATCCCGGATGTATTGCATCTACATTATTCTTTTTTGCTACCTGAATAATCGCCTCAATATTTAAATATGGCTTTAAAGGTTCATTATCAGCACCAATTTGATAAGCTTCATCTGCTTTATATCGGTGTAATGAATACCTATCCTCATAAGTATACACTCCAACCGTCTGTAGACCAATTTCTGTACACGCTCTAAAAATTCGGATGGCAATTTCACCACGATTAGCAACTAAAACCTTTTTGATTTGCATGATTGTAATTTTGTGTTTAAATAATATTTAGCGAACATTCGCTGCGAAGATATTGATTAGTAAGAATACTCGCAATACATTTTAATCAGAATAAATTAAATAATTAATTTTTATTGTAATAATTAACTGATTCGCTTTTCCTGTTACGCTAAATACTTTAATCTATTATAACGAAACTACTTCTGAATCTTGTTATAATAGGCTTTCTCCGTTACTTCAGACCATTTAGAAATTCTTTTCTGAAAAGTTGAATAACTTTCATACACTTCTTTAGACAAAGGATCATCTCCTATCAATTCTTTAATGGCTTCATCTGTATACCCTCTTAATATATCCAAAGTCTCTTTAGAAAATTCTTTAACTTCAACTCCTTCTTCATTTACTAATTTATCTAAATAAATCCCATTTTGTTTATCAAATTCAGCTAGCATCCACACTTGTACTCTTTTAGAAGCTGCTAGTAATACTTTCTGTAAATGAGGTGGTAATTTATCATGAGCAGTTTTATTTGCAAAAAATTCCATCTGAGAACCTGGTTCATGCCATCCTGGTGTGTAGTAATATTTAGCTATTTTATGAAATCCCATTTTATAATCGTGATATGGACCTATCCATTCTGTAGCATCAATAACTCCTCGTTCTAAACTTGTATATATTTCTCCTCCAGCAACTAAAACCGCTGCTCCTCCAGCTTTTTCTAAAACCTTACCTGCAATTCCTGGTAAACGCATTTTAAGCCCTTTAAAATCTTCAACGGAATTGATTTCTCTATTAAACCATCCTCCCATTTGCACTCCCGTATTTCCTCCCATAAAAGGAACTAAATTAAACTTGGAGTATGTTTTCTTCCATAATTCATAACCTCCCCCTACTTCTATCCAAGAAGTTAGCTGTTGACTATTCATCCCAAAAGGCACTGCACAAAAAAACTGGGCGGCTGGAGTTTTTCCTGCCCAATAATAGGATGCTCCAGATCCCATTTCGATAGTTCCATTAGACACTGCTTCAAATGCTTCTAAAGAAGGAACTAACTCACCTCCACCGTATACCTTAATCTTAATCTGACCATTAGACAATTCATCCACCCACTCTGCATATTTATTAGCAGCTTCTCCTAATACAGGAAAATTAGGTGGCCAAGTAGTTGTCATTTTCCAATTATAAACCTTAGCAGGTTTAACGGCTTCTGCTGTAGACACAGTATCTTGAGAAGTTTTTTCCCCACAAGCACTTAGCAAAATTACTATAGAGATCAATAAAGTTTTATGTATAAAATTATAAGCTTTCATTTTTATATTTTTTTAAATGTTATTTTGAAATAAATATGATTTCCGGATACAAGACGACTAATCCAACTATTATTAACTGAATAATAATAAAAGGAATAATCCCTTTATATATTTGACTTGTTTTTATTTCTGGAGGAGCAACTCCTTTAAGATAAAACAGTGCAAACCCAAAAGGAGGTGTTAAGAAAGATGTTTGTAGATTCAATGCAATTAATATACCTACCCAAAGCATATTCATATCCAAAGCGTTAAATATAGGAGTTACAACTGGAACAATGATAAATACAATCTCTATAAAATCTATGAAAAAACCTGCTATAAATATTATAACCATTACCAGTAACAAAAACATTAATGGCGATAATCTAGAAGAGAGAATAAGTTCTTGCAAATAGTCGTCCCCTCCTAAAGTTCTAAAAACCAACGTAAATGTAGTTGCTCCCAATAAGATAAAAAATACCATCGTAGTTAATTTTGTTGTTTCTTGAGCAACTTCTTTAAGGATTTTAAATGTGAATTTCTTTTGGGTAATAGTCAGTAATGTCGCTCCTAAAGCTCCTATTGCAGATGCTTCTGTAGGTGAAGCCACCCCTGTAAATATAGATCCTAAAACAATCACAATCAATAAAATAGGAAGAACTAAAACTTTAATAATTTTACTTGTAAAATTATCTCCTCTAAATTCCTTAATTTCTTCCTTTGATATTGCAGGAGCATCCTCTTTATTTATAAAAGATTTTATTAGTATATACAAAATATAACAACCAACTAAAACTAATCCCGGAAGCATGGCTGCAGAAAACAAAGCGCCTACATCTACAGATTCCGAACCTCTGGAGGAACTATTAATTGTATCTGCTAATAAAACTAAAACTATTGATGGTGGTATAATTTGTCCTAAGGTTCCCGAAGAGGCTATAACTCCTGTTGCTAATTCTGGTTTATAGCCGCGTTTAAGCATCGTGGGAAGGCTAATCAATCCCATTGTCACCACCGTTGCCCCAACGATACCTGTAGACGCGGCTAACAACGCTCCCACAATTACAACCGATATTGCAAGTCCTCCACGCAATGACCCAAACATCATAGCCATGGTCTCTAAAAGACTTTGTGCCAAACCAGATTTTTCTAACATAATCCCCATAAAAATAAACAAGGGAACCGCCATTAATACATAGTTATTGACAACCCCCATAATCCTAGAAGGAAGGATATTAAATATTGATAATGAAAAATATTCTGGCGCAAATATAGATATCCCTATTGCAAAAAGAACTGACAAACCTCCTAACGTAAATGCAACAGGATATCCCTTTAGGATTAAAATAAATATTACTGCGAATAGGACTAGTGCTAAAACTTCCATTATTATTTTTTATTAAAAATTGTATCAATTGATTTAAGAATACTTGCTAAACCTTGCAGTATTAGAAACAAAAAACCTATTACAATACTAAACTTAAGTATATAAAGAAACGGTAAACCTCCTGGCTGAGGAGATCCTTCTCCAACTAAAAAAGATGAATACGCATACTTCCAAGAGGTTGTTATTACAATATAGCACCAAGGCATAAGAAATAATACTCCTCCTATAAGGTCTATTATAGCTTTTCCCTTTTCAGATAGTTTAGAATAAAATACATCTACACGTACATGTTTACCATGTTTAAAAGTGTATGCACTTCCTAGCAAAAACATAAAACCAAATAGGTAAATTTCTATTTCTACAATCCAAATGAAAGTAAATTGAAACAGATATCTGCAGATTACATCTAAACTAATAACGCATACCATAAGAACGGCACCCCAACTAATAATACCCCCTACTCTTTCATTTAATCCCTCTAATAACTCTATTATTCGATTAATCATCTTATATTATTTTTACTTTAAACAAAATGTTTTTTATCCTAAATCTTAAAAATCGATAAATATTTAATCGACATAAATTCTAATAATCAAATTGTTTAAATATAAGTATTCTTATAGAAAAATGTTTACCTGAAAACGCAATTGACTATTATCAGCTCCGCTATCAAAATTATTCTTCAAGTACTCTAATGTAAGCCTTAAATTATGCCCTGAAACATAATAATTAGCACCTAGATTTAATGTGTTACCAGCTCTCTGAGAACCCAAAACAGTAGTGTCTTCCCAATCCCTATTTTGATAAACGACGTAAGGCTGTAATTTTGTTTTAGGAATTAAATAACCTATTTGTGTATAAAATACTGATCCGGTTGCGGCTGCAGCACTCCCTCCATTTTCCCCAAAATTATAATTAATATAAGCTGCATATGCAGTTAATGCTCCTCCATTATTTCCTAACGGTGTATCATAATTAACATCTAAAGAAAAATGTGATGCATCCTCTGTATCCGTTTTAGCCGCAATAGTGACATCATCATCAGCTACTAATATAGGGTTAGCATCATCTTTTAATACTATAGAACTTTCTGGATGATAAACAAACCCAGCACTAGCAGACAAGGTCTTCTTTTTCCCTAAATATGTACCAACAACATAAGGCAAAAGATTGCCTTCAGAACCTATAAAGTTATATTTAAGGTTTCCTTCAATAATTGTTCTTCCTTTATCATGATATTTCCATGCTCCATATACTGCATTATTCTCAGTTGTCTGTATTGGTTCTTCTTGAAAACCAGTTAAACTAGGATCATTAATAGCCAATCGGTATTCAAACTTATTTAATTTTCCTTTTGCATAAATACCTATATGCCTAGCGAATTGATCTGTAGAACCTATAGTTCCTGCAAAAACTAAAGGGTTAGGAATATCAAAAGTTAATGATGAAAGTCCTGCCCAACTTGATAATCTTGCCAAACCTCTCCAATAATGAAGACCACCTCCAACTGCTAGTGCTTCTGAAAATTTATACTCTATAGCTGCATCATGTAAGAAAAACTGACTTTGATCACTTCCATCAATCTGACCTAACCTACCAGAATTGACATTATTAACACCTATATGTATATATGTAAAAACATTAGAAGTTACCTGCCCTAAAACCAATAATCTAGATCTTCTTATGTTTGGTTTTACATTAAAATCTTCATCGCCATCTAAATCATTAGAGTTTAATTGTACTTGGTTCCATAAGATAAAACGCAACCATTGGGAACCATCTTCTGAAATATTAAACTTAAGAGGTTTAAAGTTAAGTGGCTTTTTTTCAGACTCTTCTTCTTGTCCATACCCATTAAAAAGAAAGGTTGAAACAATAATAAGAGAAAAAATTGATATCACTTTTTTCATAATTCGTGTGTTTTAATAAATTAGTAGAATCCAAATATACATGTAAATATGTAAATAGTTACATATTTACATGTATATTTATTAAAATTCTTGTTAATTGATCATCAAATCAACAACAAAAAACCTAAATAAGCGCTGTAAACAAAGCATTTAAGCGATTTCTAATTATTATAATAAAAAGTTAATGATTTATCAGTTTATCTTGTATAAACTGCGCATAATAGGTCAAAAAGAAAAGAAAACCCATCAAATCGTTCTGCAAAACAACAAGTTGATCGCATAGCATTATTTAATACTTTTCTATTCTTTTCCTAAACTTAGAATGTTTTGCAAAATGTTTATGACACCTTTGGACTCAATTGAATAATATATCTTCGTGCCTTTTCTTTGAGAAATAACAACATTGACCATTCTTAAATTTTTTAAATGATAAGAAACTACAGATTGTTCAATATCTAAAATTTGATATATATCCGTTACAGAAGATTTTCCTTTCTTATGCAATAATTCTATAATAGCTAAACGTACTGGATGTGCTATTACTTTAAGTATTTCTGCACTTCTATCAAAAACCTGAAAACTGGTAAGATCTTCATTCATGTTAAAAGTTTTAATTATTAAAACTTAATAAGATTAATTCTTTACTTTTAATTAAGCGCAAAAATTATTATTAATACAATGCACATTAAATAGCTTAATTAACCAACTATCTCATATTTATGTATATTTATATATTCAAATATACATAAATATGAGATAGCTTAATATTTCAATACATCATATTTATCAAGGTTATATTTAACACACGCAAGTCCATTATCTATGAAAACAGTAGGAAAAACTAAACTCATTGTTATTTCTCTTTTATTCTTTTTCTTATTCAATTTTCCTTTTATTGGTATTATCGACAACATTTTATTATTTAACTTTATCCCTCTTACCTATCTTTATTTCTACATTTTATGGCTTTTTTTAATTATAATAGTACGTTCCATTATTAAAAAAAATTAGTAGATGACTCCTTTCTGGTTAATTGTACTTATTTGCATTGTTTATCTAGGTGTACTCTTCTGGATTGCATATTACGGCGATAAAAGAGCTAGTAAAAAAAGTATTATTAACAATCCTATTGTTTATGCATTATCGCTTACAACATATTGTACAGCATGGACATTTTATGGAAGTGTCGGTAAAGCATCAACATCTGGAATTAGTTTTTTAGCAACATACTTAGGACCAATCCTCTTATCACCATTATGGGTCATTCTTTTTAAAAAAATAATCCGTATTTGTAAAAAAGAAAAAATTAATAGTATTTCTGATTTTATAGCAACCAGATATGGGAAAGATAAATTTCTTGGTAATCTAATTACAATTCTAACATTTCTCTTTATTATCCCGTACATATCTATTCAATTAAGAGCAATTTCTACTAGTTTTAATATTCTAATTGATTTCCGTCAAGAAGAATCTATTTATCAGGAGACAGCATTGTTTGTTGCTATTATCATGTCTGTATTTGTCATTTTGTTTGGAACTCGAAAATCAAGAGCAATAGAAGTAAATGAAGGAATGATCTCTGCAATTGCCTTCGAATCATTATTTAAACTAATTGCATTTATTGCAATTGGTATTTACATAACATATTTCTTTTATGACGGTTTTGAGGATATCTTCTCTAAAGCTTCTGAAAAAAACATGTTGGAATCCATAAATAATATACAAAAAAGCCTTGAAGGAGGATATTGGGATTGGTTCATGCTTATTATTTTATCCTTCTTAGTTTTCATATTACTTCCAAGGCAATTTCATCTTATAGCTTTGGAAAACAAAAATGAAGAACACGTTGCAAAAGCTTCTTGGATATTCCCTCTTTATCTATTAATGATTACACTTTTTGTAGTTCCTGTTGCTATTGCCGGAAAATTATATTTCGGAGAAACTAGTCTTAATGCAGATAGTTTTATTCTGTATTTCCCTTTAGAAAAAAACAATGTTCTATTAGCTACACTGGTATTTCTCGGAGGATTTGCCGCTGCTACAGGAATGATAATTGTAGAAACCATAGCAATCTCTACCATGCTATCTAGCAATATATTAATTCCACTATTAGTTAATTATCTCAAGGTATTTCCTACTTCTAAAGTACAGAAATCAATCTTATTTTGTCGCCGTATCAGTATTCCAATTGTTTTATTTTCAGCTTATTTATATATGACGTTAATAGGCAAGGATTATCCTTTAATAGAAATAGGTTTAATTTCATTTGTTGGAATCGTACAATTAGCACCTTCTTTTTTTGGTGGATTATTCTGGAAGAAAGCAACTAAAGCAGGTACTATTTTAGGAATATGCGTAGGTTTCGTATTATGGTTCTACACCTTGTTATTCCCTACCTTAATTCGAAGTGGAATTCTTGGAGACATTTCTATACTCAATGATGGACTTTTTGGAATTAATGCACTAAAACCATATGCTTTATTTGGGTTAGAAAATCTCAATAAAATATCACACGGCTTCTTTTGGAGTATCGCTGCCAATATTTTTTTCTATATTCTTGGTTCACTATACACAATACCAAAAGGTATTGAAATTCAGCAAGCAAATAAGTTTATCGGTACTAAAATGGATATTAATGATTATCGTTTTAGAAATAAATACAATGAAGTATACTTTCACCAACTATATGAACTCATTATTACATTTCTAGGCTCCGAAAGAGCTAATGAATCTATTCAAGAATATGAAGAGAAATATCAAAAAAGCTATGACAATGATGATATCGTTCCTATTCATTTCGTAGACTATATGGAAAATATTTTATCTGATTATATTGGAAATATATCGGCTCGAATAGCAATATCCAAATTACTTAATGAAGAACCACTAAATCGAAACGAATTATTAGAAATTTTAGAAGAGACTAAAGAAGCTATTACAAACAGTAAAAAACTTACTATAAAATCAGATGAATTAGAACGTATTCAAGAAACGTTATTAAAAGCTAATGAAAATCTTAAAGAAATAGATCAAATCAAAGATGAATTCATTCTAACAATTTCTCACGAACTCAGAACTCCTATCACATCCATACGATTACTGTCTGAAATGTTATATTCTCAAAAAGATCTAGATCCTGATAAAAAACAAGTTTTCATTAAAACTATAATTCAAGAAAGTGAGCGTTTAAGCATTTTGATTGATGATACATTACTTCAAGAAAAACTTGAATTAGGTAAATTAAAATGGAGGTTTGACGACCATTCTATTTATGATCTTATATCAAATGCTATTGAAACAATTAAACCAATATCTATTAATGCATCAGTAACAATAATAAATAACATTTCTAATTCAAATATTATAATTTCAGCTGACCAAACGCATCTAGAACGTGTTTTTATTAACATTCTAATGAATGCTATTAAATTCTATGATCCAAAAAAATCGGAACATTATATAAAAGTTAGTTCTTTTATAAAGTCGAATGCAATTAATATATCTATAGAAGATAACGGTATTGGTATTTCTAATGAGAACTATAAAAAAATATTTAAAACATTTGTTCAGATTCAAAATGAAAAACAAAAAGTTAAACCAAAAGGAAGTGGACTAGGATTATCAATAGCTAAAAAAATAATACAAAAACATAATGGTAACATTAAGGTAGAAAGTAAAATTGAGCAATACACCAGATTTTTAATAACTTTACCTATAAACACAAACTATGATCAAACATAAAAAAATACTAATTATTGATGATGAACCTTCTATTGTAATGGCTTTAGAAAATATTCTATTAGCACAATCTTATGAAGTTAAAACTGCATACAATGGCAAAGAAGGTTTAAAAAAAGCTAAACAATTTAATCCTGATCTAATTCTTTTAGATATAATGATGCCATTAATGGACGGATTAGAATTTTCTAGTTTGATTAGAAAAGATAAAGTTTTATCAAACGTAAAAATCATATTTATTACTGCCAAGGGAGAGATCAATGATAAAAAAGACGGGTATTCAATGGGATGCGATGATTACATTATAAAACCATTTTCTACCGAAGAAATAATATCAAGAATCGAATTCTTATTAGATAAATAAATTTTAGTTAGGAATAAAAAAACATTAAAGTTATCCTTCTATCTCACAAAAACTAGCTCATTTTCTTTTGTTGTATACTCTTCACTAAAGCTATACCCATCATAATTAAATCCTTTTAATTCTTCTATGGCTTCTGCTCCTGTATCAATAATATAACGTACCATCATACCACGGGCTTTTTTCGCGAAGAAACTAATCATCTTTAATTTATCACCTTTCCAATCTTTAAACTGTGGAGTTATAATAGGAACTTTTAACGTCTTTTTATCAATAACACTGAAGTATTCATTACTAGCCAGATTTACAAACAACTCATCTTCTTGTAATTCCTCATTAATTTGTTCGGTTACCTGTTTTTTCCAAAATTCGTATAAGTTATTTTTACGCCCTACCTTAAGCTTAGTTCCCATTTCTAATCGATAAGGTTGCATTAAATCTAAAGGTTTTAGAATTCCATATAAACCGGATAGTATTCTTAATTTATCTTGTAAAACATCTAATTTATCTTCTGGAATATTGTAGCTATCTAGTCCTAGATAAACATCTCCTTTAAATGCGTACACAGAAGGTCGCGCATTTTCTGCTGTAAAAGGAAGGTTCCAATCCTGATTACGTTGCCAATTTAGTTGCGCCAAATTATCACTGATATTCATCAAATCTGACAATTTTTTAGGAGTTTTTTTCTGAAGAACTGAATTTAACTTTTCTGCTTCAGCCAAAAATAATGGTTCCGAATATTTTTTAGTAGGCAAAGGCGTTTCAAAATCCAAAGACTTTGCAGGAGATATTACGATTTTCATTCCGATAACTTTTGTTTTCCCAAAAATACAATAGTAAGTCGACATATAAAATCAGCCCAGGTAATTCTTGTCTATTGAAGTATTGACATGTTCTATTCTAACAAAACTAAAAGAATACTTTTTTTCAACACCAAAAACCTAATTAACTAACAAAAAGGAAATTATATTTTTTTTAACAGAAAAAATCCCTTAACTTTATAACGTTTTAAACGTAATTTATTCAAAAAAATTTACAATTGTCATATATAGTTTGATTGATATTTTTTCAATCAATAACACACCTATTTATCTTATTTAATAGCAAGCTCACATATTCTATTAAATAAATAAACATATATGACATGAAACTACGAATTACAACCAAATGCCTTTCTATTACTTTTTTAGTTGTTTTATTTTATTCTTGTGAAAAGGATGAAATACTAAAAACCGAAAAAGAACAAGCAATTCCTTTAGCTGTTCAGGATACAACTTATACGAATGCACAACTAAAAAAAGTACTAGATGAAGAGCTAGAAATCATCAAACTAGCAAAAAACGGATATATAAAAGACGTATCCGGAATGAATGTAGAAAAAGAAAATCCTAAAAAAATTTATATGCATTATATGCCATGGTTCCAGAACAAAGATTTTGATGGATACTGGGGTCAGCATTGGACCATGACAAATCAAAACCCCGATAATATTAAAGAAAACGGCAAACGAGAAATTGCTTCCTACTATTATCCAGCAATTGGTCCTTATTCTTCAAGCGATCCTGATTTACAAGAATATCATTTTTTAATGATGAAATTAGCAGGTATTGATGGGGTGATATTCGATTGGTATGGAAGTAAAGATCTACACGATTACCAAAAAATCAAAAATGCTACGGAAAGTTTTATAACAAGATTAGAAGATTTAGATTTTGATTTTTCAATTATGTATGAAGACCGAGTAGCAGTTCAATCCTTTAACCAAAACCTATCTCCTAGTCCTATTGAAGCCGTACAAGAAGATTTATTATATATTAATGACACATACTTTTCTAGTCCCAATTATATAAAACATAATAATAAAAATCTATTATTTGTATTTGGTCCGCATCATATTACAACTCAACCAGAATGGGATACTATTTTTGATATATTACCAACAGATAATCGTCCAGATTTTCTAACATTATGGGCAGCAAATAATTTAGTAGGAGAAAATGCAACTGGGGAATTCCTATGGGTAGACAAGGATCACTTACTAGCGCATGAACATTATTATAATTATTATCCAACCGAGAATTTAACTATAGTAGGATCATCATATCCAGGTTTTAACAGTTTTTACGAAGAAGGTGGTTGGTCTGAAGGGATCAACTCATGGAGTATAGATCATAACCAAGGTCAAATATTTGCAGAAACATTAAACTATACACATCATGAAATTTCAGATTTTATTCAAATAATTACTTGGAATGATTTTGGCGAAGGAACTATGATAGAACCAACAGAAGAATTTGGTTTTATGTATCTACAACTCCTACAGCAATATACTGGCGTAGAATTCACTACAACTGACTTAAATGTCGCATTAGATCTATACGCAGCTAGAAAAGAATTTAAGAATAATATTACAGCCCAAAAATACCTTGACAGGACCTATAAATATATTAAACAACAAAATATGGTACGAGCTGATAAAATTATTAAAGCTGTAAATCGGTTTCTATAATTAAACATTTTATACAACAATCATTTATAAACAAAAAAAGCCCGTCTTAAAAGACGGGCTTATGTTTTAAAAAAGTCAAAATGTATATATTATAATACTTTCACGTTTACCGCGTTCATTCCTTTTTTACCTTCTTTAAGTTCAAACTCTACTTCGTCACCTTCACGAACTTCGTCGATTAAGCCTGAAATGTGTACGAAATGGTCTTTGTTTGATCCTTCTTCTGTGATGAATCCAAATCCTTTGGAGTCATTAAAAAATTTTACTGTTCCTTTGTTCATTATAAATAATTAAAGCGCGAAGATAATATTATTTACCGAGCAATCCCTATTTATTTCAAAATAAAGTTTTTAGTAACGTTTATTTAATATATCACCTTAGTAGTTTTTGTAGTAAAAGTTTACTCGACATCCAATTGATTCTTAGCATAATTCCTCCAACGCTCTACACATTGCGCCATATCATCAGGTATAGAAGTTTCAAAATGCATTTTCTCGCCGGTTACGGGATGTACAAACCCTAAAGTCCTAGCATGCAAGGCCTGCCGCGGTAACACCTTAAAACAATTTTCTACAAACTGTTTATACTTAGTAAAAGTGGTTCCTTTCAGAATTTTTTCTCCTCCATAGCGTTCATCATTAAATAATGTATGCCCTATATGCTTCATATGTACACGAATCTGGTGAGTTCTTCCTGTTTCTAATTTGCAAGAAACTAAGGTTACATACCCTAAACGTTCTATAACTTTATAATGAGTAACTGCTGGTTTTCCTTTATCGGCTTCATCTCCCTCAAAAACTGTGTTTTGTAATCTATTCTTAGGATGGCGCCCAATATTACCTTCAATAGTTCCTTCATCTTCATTTATATTACCCCAAGCGATGGCAACGTATTCTCGCTCCGAAGTTTTATCAAAAAACTGCTTTGCCAAGTGTGTCATAGCATCTTCAGTTTTTGCTATTACCAATAACCCACTAGTATCTTTATCTATTCGATGAACCAATCCAGGACGATCACTACTATTATTTGGGAGATTATCGAAATGATAGATTAGTGCATTAATTAAGGTTCCTGAATAATTTCCATGACCCGGATGTACTACCATTCCGGCAGGTTTATTAACCACCAACAAAACATCGTCCTCGTATACAATATCTAAAGGAATATTTTCTGGAGTTAACAAATTCTCATAAGGGGGATGAGCAAACAAAACTCTAACCACGTCATTTGGTTTCACTTTATGATTTGACTTTACAGGGATATCATTGACAAAAACACTACCAGCCTTAGCTGCCTGTTGTATTTTATTACGAGTAGCATTTTCAACAAAATTCATCAAAAATTTATCTACTCTAAGCGGAACTTGACCTGCGCCAGCAACAAAACGATGATGTTCATATAGGTCATCCTCACTAGGCCCTAATTCTTCAATATTCGGATTCTCTTGCAAAAGTATTTTCTTTAAGAATTTAATTTTATTGAGGAAGTCTTAGATTCCCACTCTCATCTCCTACTACTAAGTCAATAGTTGATGTTTTCATTATTTTATCTCCAGGCTTTAATCTCTTTCCTTTATATCTAAGTTCTAATACTTGATCTGATGGATCGGGTTTAAATGTTATAGTTCCAATCTTAAAACCTAAAGCTACCAATCTTGGCTCTACTTGTCTTCTAGTTTTACGTATAACATCTGGAACTTCAATTTTACGATAACCTGATGGGTTTAAAGTAACATAGATTTTTCTATTTTCCTTTACCATATTTCCAGCAGGAGGGTTTTGCTCTATGACAGAATATCTAGGGAAATCTGGATTGAAATTTGCAGAATCTTGAACTTCAAATCGTAAATCTTTAGATTCCACAAGCATTTTAACCTCATCTAATGACTTCTTACTTAAGCTTGGAACCACTATTCGCTGATCGTGGTTTGTAGAGCTATCCAACCATTTTAGTGCAATAAAGCATAAGATTGCAGTCATAGCGACAGCTATTACTAGTTGAATAAGAAATGTCTTACTCCAAATAAATCTCAAAAGTCCTTTAAAAAATTCCATGTATCAATTGATAGTTTCGGCAAAGATATAAAAACGGAAACTTTTTAGCTTTTGTTGTCAGATAAATGATATTTTTGTTTGTAAACCTTATTCAATGAAGAAAAATATTGCCATCCTTATGGGAGGTTATTCCAGTGAATTTGACATTTCTATTAAAAGTGGAAATGTAGTATACAAACATTTGGACAAAAACATCTATGAACCTTATCGTATTCATATAACCAAAGATTTGTGGTATTACGTTAATGATAATAATGAAAAAACTTCAATAGATCGAAATGATTTTTCATTACACTTAGATGGTTCTAAAATTACTTTTGATGCTGCTTTCAATATTGTTCATGGGACTCCAGGAGAAGATGGATTATTACAGGCTTATTTTGAGCTTATAGGAATTCCGCAAACTGCTTGTGATTTTTATCAAGCAGCACTTACCTTTAATAAAAGAGACTGTATCAGTACTTTAAAACCTTATGGTATCCCAACTGCCACAAATTATTTTCTAAATAAAGGAGATACTATAAACCCTAAAGCTATTATTGATACAGTAGGATTGCCTTGTTTTGTAAAAGCTAATAAAGCAGGCAGTAGTTATGGAGTTTCTAAAGTAAATAAAGAAGATGAATTACTTTCTGCAATAGATATAGCTTATAAAGAAGATGATGAAATTATCATTGAATCTTTCTTAAGCGGCACAGAAGTTTCTGTAGGAGTGATTACCTACAAAGGAAAAGATACTGTATTACCAATTACTGAAATTGTTTCTGAAAATGATTTTTTTGATTATGAAGCTAAATATTTAGGTAAATCACAAGAAATTACACCAGCTAGATTGAATGAAAACGATGAGAAAAAAGTAAAAGATCTAGCATTAAAAGTATATCAAATACTTAAAATGAAAGGCTTTTCGAGAAGTGAATACATTTTTCACAATGGAGAACCTCATTTTATCGAAATGAATACTAATCCAGGATTTAGTGAAGCAAGTATTTTACCACAACAAGCAATTGCGGCAGGGATTAGCTTACAAGATTTACTAACCAATACTATAAAAGAAGCAATAAAAGGATAATAAGTAAGTACATTAGAAATTAAGATTATACTAATTTTAAACTTTGTAACTTTACCTAATCTTTATATTAACATTGAGAAATCACTTATGAGAAGAGCTGTTTTCCCTGGTTCATTTGATCCTATAACTTTGGGACATTACGATATAATAGAAAGAGGATTAACTCTTTTTGATGAAATCATCCTAGCAATTGGTGTAAATGCTGAAAAAAAATATATGTTTTCACTTGAAGAAAGAAAGCATTTTATTGAAGAAGCATTTAAAGATGAATCTAAAATCAAAGTAATGACTTACAAAGGACTTACAGTAGATTTTTGCAAACAGCAAGATGCTAATTTTATTCTACGAGGATTAAGAAATCCAGCTGATTTTGAATTTGAAAAAGCCATTGCTCATACAAACAGAAAACTAACTGAAATTGAAACTGTCTTTTTACTAACATCATCAGGTAAAAGCTATATATCTTCTTCAATCGTAAGAGACGTTATAAGAAACAATGGAGATTATACAGGTTTGGTACCAGATACCGTAATTGTCAAAAAAGAATAGAATTCGTAAAACCCCAAAAATATACCTACATGAAAACCACACTTAACATCAGTAAACTATTCATTATTAGCATTATTACTCTTTTTTATGCTTGTAGCAGTGATAATGATAATGAATCTGATGATGATACTATTGATCCTATAACTTGCCAAAACCCTGATAGTGCGATTTATGAAGAAAAAGACGGATTAGTAGCCGTCGAATTCGAAAGTATTAAAGACCATAATGATTGGATAAAAGAAAACACTACTACAGGATTCTTAGGAACACATTACTTGGTATGGAAAGAAAATCAATTCTTAGGAGCTCCTGGAAATGGTCTTCTTACTTATAAAATAAAAATTTCCAATCCAGGTGTTTATCGGTTTATCTGGAGATCCAGAATAACTAATGGAACATCAGGTTCTGAACACAATGATTCATGGTTGCGATTTGCAGATGCTTCAAAGTTTTATGGAAAAAAAGGAGAAAGTGTAGTCTACCCTGCAGATACGGGTCAATCTCCTACTCCAAATGGTTCTAGCAAAGATGGCTGGTTTAAAATATACAAAAGCGGCCCTGCGGATCAATGGAAATGGCAATCCTCTACTAGTGATAATGATGCTCATGATATTTTTGTAGAATTTGATGCGCCTGGCACTTACACCATGGAGGTTTCGGCTAGATCTACCTTTCATGCACTTGATCGATTTGTTTTATTCTCTGAAAATATCAATCAAAATGATGCAATTGACGAAACCACAATATTAAGCGAAATCACCTGTAATTAATGAAAAAAAGAAAAATTGGAACCATCAGTATTGTTGTCAGAGAATATGATGAAGCAATCCGATTTTATACCGAAAAACTAGGTTTCCAATTAATTCAAGACATCCAACTTGATAATAAACGTTGGGTAACCATAGCTCCAGAAAACGACTCAGAAACCTCTATTTTACTAGCAAAAGGAACCACTGCAGAACAGAAAAAAGCAATTGGAAATCAAACCGGCGGAAGGGTTTTTCTTTTCCTTCAAACTGATAACTTTTGGAGAGATTACAATACGATGAAATCAAAAGAAGTTATTTTCTTAGAAAAACCCAGAGAAGAAATCTACGGAACTGTGGTAGTTTTTGAAGATTTATATGGAAACAAGTGGGACCTTATAAAACCCAAAAAGTAAATTTCTCATTTAAACCTTTTTCCTAAATCACGGTCTTACTAAAAAAGACTGCGATCATGAATACTTCTTTAACAGATAAACAAATACAACATCTCTATTGGCGTATTGGTTTTGGAATCGATTCTTCAGAATTAAAAAATGTTAGAAAATTTTCTAAAAACGAAATAGTAAATCATCTGTTTTCAGAAAGCAGACAAAGCACTGATCTATCCCTTGATTTTGGAGCTTTACTAAAAAATCCACGAGATTTATCTAGAGAAGAACGAAAAGAGTTACGAAAACTTCGCAATAAAAAATTGTTAGAACTTAATATTCTTTGGTTAAAACAATTAGTAGAAACCAAACATGTCTTAAGAGAAAAGATGACATTGTTTTTCCACAATCATTTTGCTGTTAGATTAAAAACACCAAGAGCAGCATTGCATTTAAACAATATAATAAGAAAGCATGCATTAGAAAACTTTGGAGAGATGTTGATCGAAGTCTCTAAGTCTCCTGCCATGTTATTATTTCTAAACAATAGGCAAAATCGAAAAAATAATCCCAATGAGAATTTTGCCAGAGAGGTTATGGAGCTTTTCACACTTGGACAAGATAATGGATACACAGAAATAGATATAAAAGAAGCCGCAAGGGCTTTTACTGGGTGGAATTTTAATAAAAGTGGAGCGTTTGTGTTTAGACAAAAACATCACGATTTTGGTTCTAAAACTATCCTAGGAAAAACTGGTGATTTTAAAGGCGAAGATGTTATCAAAATTCTTTTAGAACAAAAACAGACAGCGAAATATCTCGTTGAAAAGATATATCGATACTTTGTTAATGAAAAAATAGAACCTTCTCATATAAAAGAACTAACAAATATCTTTTATAACTCCAATTACAATCTCGAAACTTTAATGAAAACCATATTCTTAAGTGATTGGTTTTATGAACCTCAAAACATAGGTGTCAAAATAAAATCACCTGTAGAACTACTTGTCGGACTAAGTAAACCGTTTAGGGTAGCCTATAAGGATCCAAAAGTACTATTATACCTTCAACGTAAACTAAATCAAACTTTATTTTTACCACCTAATGTAGCTGGATGGCCTGGTGGAAAATCTTGGATCGACAGCTCTACTTTAATGCTACGCTTAAAACTGGCATCCGTAACCCTAAACAACGGAGTTATTGAGTGGAATAACAATGATGATGGAACTACAGCAATGATGCGAGAAAAATTCTATAATAAAGTAAAATCAAAAATGCAGAGAAAAACCAAAGCTACCCCTAATTGGCAGTCCTTTCTTGCTTCATTGGAAAAAGAAAATAAAGAAGAATTAATTGATTTTATAATACAGCCAGAATTATCAAATGGTGCAAAAATGGTTGTAAACAAACTAGATTCTAAAGACACTAAAAATTTTATAGTTGAATTAATGAGTTTACCAGAATATCAACTTTGCTAAAACCCTAATTATGTACAGAAGAGATTTTTTAAGACAATCAGTTTTTGCATCAGGAATAGCATTAGTTCCCTCATTCCTGAAAGGGATGGAATTTTTAACACCAGAACAATTATCAGGATATAAAAATTTAATCATTATTCAACTATCAGGTGGTAATGATGGTCTAAATAGTATTATTCCTATTAATAATGATATTTATTATCGTTTAAGACCTACCATTTCTAAAAAAGCAATAGAAACTTTAAAAATAACAGATGATTTGGCGTTTAACAATAACTTGAAAGAATTAAGAGAGTTATATGATCTAGGAGAAGTGTCTATAATTAATAATGTAGGATACCCGAACCCTAATCGGTCTCATTTCAGAAGTACGGACATCTGGCAAACGGCTAGTGATACTAACCAGTATTTATCCTCTGGTTGGGTAGGCAGATATCTCGATGCTAATTGCCAGCATCCGTATCAAGCAATAGAGGTGGATAATTCACTATCACTTGCTATGAAAGGAAAAGATTTAAATGGTATTGCTGTTTCTGACCCTAACCAATTACATCGAACAACAAGAGAACCTTTTTTTAATAATCTAGCGAAGAATACTAATAAAGAAATGCTGGATGAGGATAATCAAGGGTATCTATATAAAACAATGCTAGAGACTCATTCATCCGCAGCTTACATTTATAACACTTCTAAAATCTATAAAACCAATATAGAATATCCACAATCAACATTTGGCAGAAATCTAAAAACGATAGCTGATTTTATAGTATCTGGATTAAAAACACGGGTTTATTATAGTTCTCTAGGTGGTTTTGATAGTCACGTAAATCAAGTAAATAGTCAAGACCGTTTGCTTAGTGTATATTCTAAAGCAATTGGAGCTTTGGTAAAAGATCTTAAAAAGAATGATCGATTTAAAGATACGCTAATACTAACTTTTTCAGAATTTGGTAGAAGAGTAAAACAAAATGGAAGTCATGGAACCGATCATGGAGCTGCCAATAATGTAATAGCTATAGGAGGTTCATTAAAAAAAGTAGGTGTCTATAATGAATTACCAAATTTATCAAATCTTGATGCTAATGGAGATATCAAGTATACGATAGATTTTAGAAGTATTTATGCCACAATTTTAAATAATTGGTTAGAGGTTAACGATCGACAAGTCTTGGACAACTATTTCAAAAAGCTTTCTTTTGTATAAAGTATTACAAGTTTTTCCAACGAATCAAACCCTTTTGCATACTATGTAAGTAGTTAGTTACAAAATTAAAAAACTTATACCAAAATACAGGCCTTAGTACTTTAAATAAAAACAAGACAAAACTCACTAAAAATCAATGCTTTTACACTTTATCAAAACTAAAAACAAGGAAGAACTACAAAAAACACAACACATTTTTTACGGTAAAACCGTAAAAAATGTGTTGTTTGTCGACACAAAACAACTCTTCATCTAAAACATGTCAAATCATTTCATTACATAACTATTTGATTGTAAATTTGATACAAATCAAGTAGTAAATTCATTAAGCCCCAAAAAATATGAAAACTATAATTCTTTCCATTTTTGTTTTGTTTTCTCTTTCTACAATTAGTGCTCAAGAGACCACTTCTACAGAACCAACAAAAGCTGAATCTAATAATGTAAAGAATACTAAAGTTGATTTTTATCAGACTTTAATTGCTGTGAATAATTTTGATATTAAAATTAAGAAAGTAGAAACTACCAGCGTAGAAACTAAAACTGATTTCTATAAGACCTTAATGATTAAAAACGGTTTTATCAATGATAGCGAAAAAACTACCCGTTTAGCTAACAACAACCTAAAAGATAAGGACTCTACAATTACTGATAGCACACAGATTACTGGATTATTGCCATAATTTTTTGAATATATATACACTAACCGCACCACTATTTTCTTGCTTGATATAGTGGTGTTTTTTTTTAGTTAAGTTTAGAAAAGCTTACATTTATGTATGCAAATTCATGAAACCGCTTTTATTGTTTCCACATACCGTTCATATCACGAGAATGTAAGTAAAGATATCTATGCTAAATTATGGAACAATCCTAAAACAGAAGCTCTTATACCATCAATTACTAAAGCGATATCTAAGGAAGAACCTATCTTACACAGTATTAGGAATAGATACTTTTACGAAAGATTGAAATCTTTTTTTGACAAAAACAATGGAGGAACACTGATCAATTTTGGAGCAGGCTTTAGTATGTACCAATTCTTACTGAATGATCATGTATCAACCATTGAAATTGACAAAGCAGATATTATTGAATACAAAAAGAGTAAAATAGATTTGTGGACTCAAGAAGGTAAATTACCAAAACGTGATGTTCAATATCTAAGTCTTGATTTTAATCTAGATTCTGAAGAAAAGATGATTAGTTCATTAAAAAAAATGATTACAAAAGCACCTACTTTTATAGTACTGGAAGGTGTATTATTTTTTCTAAATAAAACTATTACTCAAAAACTCTTTACCGTATTTAAAGGATTACAAAAACAAGGTGATCTTATAGGTAGCGTATCGTATGTCCCTGAAATTGAAAAACTAGAGGTCTATAAAAGATTACTTAATTATTTTGATTCTCATAATGACGCTAATGATGCATTTGCTCATCAGACTATTCCAAATTCATATTATGAAAATCTCGATGGATATGTTTTAAAAGAACATATCGATGAGTATCAATTATCCAAACAGTATAATCCAGAATCTCAATTAGCTAGTGCAAAAGAAATACTTAATGAACATATGTATCTTCTAGAAAGAGTTGATTAAATATATCTAAACCTTATTTCATAACTTTGGCCATCACATGATATCTCGGATCATCAATATCATGTTCTATAACATTTGCCAATCTTGGAGAAGCTTTAATCATCAAAGCCTGACACTCTTCGCTCAAATGTTTTACACGCACTGTTTTACCTGCTTCTTCATACTTACCTACTAAGTTAAAAATAGCCTCTAATGCTGAATGATCACTAACTCTAGATTCGATAAAATCAATTTCTACATTTTCTGGATCATTTGCCACATCAAACTTAGAGTTAAAAGCCTGAATACTTCCAAAGAATAATGGCCCCCATATCTCATAAACTTTAGTCCCATCTTCCTTAATGTGCTTTCTTGCTCTAATTTTTTTCGCATTTTCCCAAGCAAATGCCAATGCAGACATAATTACTCCTGCAATAACGGCAACTGCTAAATCAAAAAACACAGTCAATGAAGAAACTGAGATCAATACAATTGCATCTGTTAAAGGAATTTTATTTAGTATTCTAAAACTAGACCAAGCAAATGTACCTATCACTACCATAAACATTACACCTACAAGCGCTGCAATAGGAACTTGCTCAATTAATCCAGATGCAAACAGTATAAACATTAACAAAGTAACTGCTGCAACAATACCTGATAAACGAGTACGTCCACCACCTTTTATATTAATAATCGATTGTCCAATCATAGCGCAGCCACCCATTCCTCCGAAAAGACCTGTAACTATATTTGCACCACCTTGCGCAAGACATTCTCTGTTAGAATTTCCTCTGGTTTCTGTAAGTTCATCAATAAGATTAAGTGTCATTAGCGACTCTATCAACCCAATTGCAGCCAAAATCAATGCATATGGCCCTATAAACTTAAATGTTTCCCAGGTCATCGGGACTTTATTAAAAATATCAAACTGAAATTGTGGTAATCCTCCTTTTAGACCTTCTCCTCCTCCATCTTTAATAAAACTACCCACTGTAGCAACATCCAATTTACCCAAGATTACAATAGCCGAAACTACCAAAATAGCTATTAAAGCTTCAGGAAACTTAGCAGTAGCTTTTATTTTAGGAAGTCCCCACATAATCAACATTGTTAAAGCAACTAATCCCAGCATTAAAAACAATCCCGATCCCTGCATCCAAGCTTTTTCTCCTTGAACATACTCCTTAAACATTCCTAACTGAGAAAGGAAAATTACAATTGCTAATCCGTTGACAAATCCCATCATCACTGGATGAGGTATTAAACGCACAAACTTACCAAGCTTAAAAACACCAGCGAGCATTTGGATAACACCCATTAAGATAACTGTAGCAAAAAGATAATACAATCCTAATTGTTCACCCTCTGCTCCCATAGCATTTCCTTCTGCCACAAGACTCACCATAACTACAGCAAGTGCTCCAGTAGCACCAGAAATCATTCCAGGACGCCCTCCAAAAATAGAAGTAATTAATCCAATCATAAATGCCGCATACAAACCCACTAAAGGATCTACACCAGCCACAAATGCAAAGGCTACCGCTTCGGGAACTAAAGCTAAAGCTACAGTCAATCCTGATAGAATATCATTTTTGGCATTTGCCACTCTTTTTCTTACAAACTCAGTCATAATCAGTCTATTTTGAGGGTGCAAAAATACAGTTATTTTGTGTCCTGACAAGTAAAATCATAACCTATCTATTACCAAAACAAAACTAAAACGTTATAGAAGATCTTAAAAATATAAAACTTAGTATATTTATGCCTAACTCATAATGCTCATGCGAACCATCACTCTCATTATCAGCTCACTGTTGATTATATCTTGTAATTCTACTAAAAAAGATACTGCCGAAAACTTTGATTTTACCACTATTTTTGAAAAAAGTAATGGCACAGAGACTCCAACATATCCAGAAGTTATTACCTATTATCAAAATTTATCCAAAGTCTACCCAGAAATCAATATTCAAGAAATTGGAAGTACGGATAGTGGCCACCCGCTTCATATAGTAACACTCAATCCAGATCAAATATTTGATTTCGAAAAAATAAGACGTGACAAACGTATTTTATTGATCAACAATGGAATTCACCCTGGAGAAAGTGATGGTATTGATGCAACTATGCTTCTTTTTAGAGATATTGCTAAAGGGATGATCAAAACGCCAGAACATACTGTTTTAGTTACAATTCCGGTGTACAATATTGGAGGTGCGTTAAATAGAAATTCTGGAACTCGAACTAATCAAAATGGTCCTAAAGCATATGGTTTTAGAGGGAACTCCAGGAATTATGACTTAAATCGAGATTTTATAAAAAATGACACAAAAAATGCACAGACGTTTGCAGAGGTTTTTCATTTAACGCAACCAGATGTTTTTATTGATAATCACGTTAGTAATGGTGCCGACTACCAGTACATACTAACACATCTATTTACTCAACACAATAAACTAAACGGAAATCTTGGTGATTATTTACACAACCAAATGCATCCACAGTTAGAAAAATCGCTATCCAACAAAAATTGGGACATAACACCTTATGTAAATGTTTGGGGAACAACACCAGATAAAGGATGGACACAATTCATGGATTTTCCTAGATACTCTACAGGATACACAACGCTATGGAATACCTTAGGAATGATGGTAGAAACTCATATGCTAAAACCATATAAACCAAGAGTACTAGGGACATATGAATTAATGAAATCTATGATCGATATCACCGAAAAAGATGGAGAAAAAATAAAAGATCTTCGGCAAAAAGCTTTTACCGACTTACCAAAACAAAATACATATCCGGTAAATTGGAAAGTAGACACTACCAACGCTACTAATTTCGATTTTAAAGGATACGAAGGGTTATATATAAATAGCGAAATCACAGGTGCTAAACGTTTAAAATATGATCAAAATAAACCCTACACCAAAAAGGTTAGATACCAAAACTATTTCTCTCCAACTTCCGAAATTACTATTCCAACTTCATATATAATACCTAAAGGTTGGTGGAATGTCATTGATAAATTAGACCTTAACAAAATATCATACAAAGCTGTACAAAAAGACACTACAATCTCTGTAGAAGTATACCATATAAAAGATTATAAAAGTCGAAAAACGCCATATGAAGGACATTATCTTCATTATGAAACTACAGTCAAAAGAAGCACCGAAATAATAACTTTTCGAAAAGGAGATTATATAATCCCTACAAATCAAAAAGGCTTTAGGTATTTACTAGAAACATTAGAACCTGAAGCCCCAGATTCATTTTTCAACTGGAACTTCTTTGATACCATTTTACAACAAAAAGAAGGGTTTTCTCCTTATGTTTGGGAAGACAAAGCATTAGAATTATTGGAAAATGACAGTAATCTTAAACAAAAGTTTGAAGAGAAGAAAAATGACACTGTATTTGCTAAAAACTGGTATGCACAATTAGATTGGATTCATAAACAATCTGATAATTATGAGAAAGCACATATGCGCTATCCTATTTATCGAATCCTAAAATAACTTTATGTCAGATTTAGTTTATCTATTTTAACCTTAATTCCTGATGCTTGCATCTCTTTTTCGATACTTTCGAATTGAGTTTTATCTACGCTTTTTGTGATACTACCATTTTTTAGATAATGTAAATAATCGCAAGTTTCATAAAGTGTTGAAAAAATGTGGGATGATAATATTACTATTTTATTAAGTTGTTTTAACTTAATAAGAATTTCATTAATGACAGTATTGCTATATATATCAACTCCGTTAAAAGGTTCATCTAGAATAAAAACATTATTATTCTGCAATAATATACCTGTTAACGCTAATTTTTTCTTCATTCCTGTAGAATACCTTTCTGCGTATTGTTGCAAGGGTAAGTCAAAAATATTTTTTTCGCTAAAATCATTAATTTTAATATTCCTAGCATTACATAATAATTGCAAATACTCTTTTCCTGTAATTTTAGAAAGAAAATAAGGATCTGTAGGTAAAAACCCCATTACATTCTTCATATTACCTGCATCATAGTCGATAGAACCATTAAAACTTTCCATCCCAGAAATAGATCTAAACAAAGTAGTTTTTCCAGCTCCGTTCTCTCCTACTAAACCATGAACTTCGCCAGGATTAAATGTTAGATTAACATCATTCAAGACATGGTTATTACCGTAATACTTATCTAAAGATTTTATTGATATCATTTTAGCAAAAGATCTAAGTTATTCAAAGCTTTATTATAAAAATAAGGTAATGTTATTATCATTAATAGAGGAAACAAAATACACAATACTCCAATCACTCCTTGCATAATCTCTAACCCTTGACTCCGAAAAGCATATTTCATAAATACAAACATTATCAAATATACCCAACCTAACATTAAGAAAAGTACTGCTATGTGTATCTGATTCAAATAAAATACAGATAAAAACACAAACATTGGAATAGTTAGCAGAAAGCTATATTTGATAGCAATTAATACTTTATGCATTAAAAATTCTTTAGAATTCATTGCATGTACCCATATATAAAATTCTGGATCCTGTTTCATGTAGTAACCAGAACAGGTCAAAAATACAGCTACGATAGCAAATAAACCCAAGTTAAAATTACCTTTAACAACAGCAATAATTACTAAACCATATATCAATAAAAATATCCAAAAAGTTTTTCTAAACCCTATTATAAACTCAGAAGGTTTTTTACTAAATGGTGTAGGTACTATTAAAGAAACTTTACTTCTTTTCTTAAACAACGAAACTAACAATGTCAATAAAAGCATAAAAACTACTTCCACATAATATGATTTATACAACAAGAATATTGCAAACGGTAATGTTCCTAGCAAACTATTAAGCAATTTGATTTTTTTGAGATTGTAACTTGAAAAATGTTGTTTTATAAAATCACTATGTCCAGAGCTACTAAACGAATAAACAAAAGCGGCACTCAATGCTATATAAAAATAAGATGCATAAGGTACTTTGTTAAAAAAAAATATTGACAACCAATAAAACAGTACAATAATAATAGGATACCCTATTATTGGCTCTGTACCAAAATCTTTAAAAGATCGGTAAAGTCGCTTACATTGCAATTGATAATAATATTTCAAAAGTTATTTATTAAAAAAAGAATCTCTATCATTGGTCATGTTTTAGCCATAAAAGTTACAATGTTCCCAAATATCTGACTTCGAAAAAAGATTTTCTAAAAAGACTAACTATCGTTTTAATTTACCTAAAAAAATCTTAGTGACTTAAAAAACACAACCATAGGTAACAGAAAACTTATTCAACAACATATAGCTTCATATAATTAATCAATAAACTTTTATCATAATATTTAGCACTATTTTCATGTACCTGTTGAATTATAACAAATATTTACAACGTTTTATTATTAAACCTTAACGATAATGAAACTGTTCTATAGAAGGTTTATTGAATAGTTTTATTGCAAATTTAAAAAGTGGGGTAGTTTGAAAAAGATGATTACTTTTGCAAATGATATTAACTTATCAAAATACTAGAAAACAACAATTAGGAATTAAATAGTTTTAATGCTTAAACAATCTATTGAACTGATTGCTATCAAGTAAAAAAATAGATTAAAGTAAAGAGGAAAAATCATATTCCGCTAATGCAAAATTGCATTAAAAAAATTTAAAAAACGGGAAATGAAGGGATTATTTGATGATGTATCATTTAAGTGCAGTAAGATAGTTACACAAAATTATAGTACTTCATTCTCTATGGGTATCAAACTGTTTGACAAATCAATAAGAGATAGCATATTTAGTATTTATGGATTTGTACGTTTTGCCGATGAGATTGTCGATACATTCCACGATTACGATAAGACTACTTTGTTTTCGAATTTTGAAGAAGATTATTACCGTGCTTATGATCAAGGTATAAGTCTTAATCCAATACTAAACTCATTTCAAATAACTGTTCGAAAATACAACATTGATGATGAGTTAATCCAGGCCTTCTTAAAAAGCATGCGCAGTGATTTATCAAAGAAAGAGTTTGATGATAATGAGATTAAAGAATACATATATGGATCTGCAGATGTAGTAGGATTAATGTGTCTTAAGGTTTTTGTAAACGGTGATGAAGAACGTTATCAGGCTTTAAAACCCGCTGCAATGCGTTTAGGCTCTGCTTTTCAGAAAGTAAATTTCTTGCGTGACATCAACGATGATATTAATCAGTTACATCGCATCTACTTCCCTATCTTACGGGATAATGAACTAACTGAAAATATCAAGAAAAAAATTATTGAATATATTAATGAAGATTTCAAAGTGGCTCTAGAAGGTATTAAAGAACTTCCGGACAACTCAAAAAATGGAGTTTATGCAGCATATCTTTATTACACTAAGCTTACCACCAAAATAGAGTATACACCTGTTGAGAAATTACTGAATGAACGAATTCGTATACCAAATAGATCTAAAATATGGACATTAGCGTCTATTTACATCAGTAACAAACTTAAACTGGCATAGAACACAATACTAAACTTTACGAACTATGTCTCTTTATCTAATTATTCTTATCATATCACTCGCTGGACCTCTGGCTTTGAGTTTTGAGAAAAATCTTAAACTATATAAGCGTTGGAAATATTTAATTCCAGCAATACTAATAACCATGGTTGTTTTTGTTGCTTGGGATATCATTTTTACTCATATTGGATGTTGGTTTTTTAATCCAATCTATAATTCTGGGATTTATATAAAAAAGCTTCCTTTAGAAGAATATCTATTTTTTATTGCAATTCCGTATGCTTGCGCATTCTCTTTTTATGCGGTTAAGTTTCATTTCCCTAAATTCAAAGTAAATGAGAAATGGACTAAAATTTTAACCATTCTAATTGTAATCGCATCCCTTACAACCTCATTATTAAACTACGATCTCACGTACACTTTTGTTAATTTTCTTGTTTTACCAATAATACTCCTATTGGGTTATTATTTTACAAGAGAAGTAGTACAATATTATTTAGCTATATACCCAATTTTACTTATTCCATTTTTCATTATTAATGGAATACTAACTGGAACAGGAATTGAGCAAGCCGTTTTTGACTATAATCCAGAAGTAATACTAGGAATTCATGTTCTTTCAATTCCGCTCGAAGATATGTTTTATAATTTTTCATTGCTTTTATCCCCCTTAATGCTCACTCATATTTTTGAAATGAGAGCTAAAAAAAACAAACAGGTATGAAAATTGCATTAAAGGATTTCAGAATTCATGGCTTGTATTTATTTGGTGAGCATGTTTGTTCATTTAATGAAATATCAATCTGTTTAGCAAGCACTAAAATTATTGCTAATAAAACACTCTCATGATAGATGAATCGGATGATTAAATACATTATTAATGAGGGACTTCCTATAACTTTTATAGTTTTTTATTGCGTAGGGTTAGTTTTGTATTTCACACCTATTACTCATGATCTATTTATACTAATTACGCCATATACCTTAGTGCTTGTTTCTGCAGCGGTCTTTTCCCATCACAAAGAATGGAGTTTAAAAACGATCATAGTTTTAGCTAGTATATTTATATCAGGTATACTAATCGAAATTATTGGTGTAGCAACCGGTAAAATTTTTGGAACTTACACTTATGGTCAAGGACTTGGTATTAAAATAATAGACGTACCAGTTATTATTGGTCTTAATTGGGTCTTCTTAACATATGCATCGAACGGAATAATATCTAAATACACATCAAAAAATAGTTTGATCATTGTGGGCGCTGCATTATTAATGGTATTATACGATATCCTATTAGAAAAAGCAGCTCCGTTGATAGATATGTGGATGTTTTCTAACAATGAACCTCCTGTAAATAACTACATAGCTTGGTTTCTATTAGCTTTACTATTTAATTGGGTAATTCAGAAGTTCAACATAAAAACAAACAATCGCCCTGCACGTTGGTTATTTTTTATTCAATTTGGCTTTTTTATAATTTTAGTTATTCACCATATTTACACACTGAAATGATACGAGCGAATCATAATAAATACTGGGTGAAATTTTCTTATTTGTATACCAAAATACTAATAGGATTTTTCTTTAGTAGTATTAAATATAAAGGTGAATATGAAGAAAAAGGCCTTCCTATTTTAATGATCAGTAATCATTTCTCTTTTTATGATGGTTTTATTCAAATCTTATTAAATCTAAAAGTCTTTAAACGAAGGTTTAACTTTATGATGCTTGAAAAAGAATTGAAAAAAAACATGATGCTCACCAAAATTGGTGCAAGTTCAATCAATAAAGGAAAAAAGTCTAGTATCGCTAGCCTTGATTATGCTGTCGAAATGCTAGAAGACAAAGAAAATCTATTTTTATTTTTCCCTCAAGGGAGAATCCAAAGTATCTACACAAAAGAATTTACTTTTGAAAAAGGGTTACTTTCTCATATTTTAGCAAATACTAAAAATGATTTCCAATTGGTATACAATATTAACCTTATTAATTATGGCACTAAACTAAGGCCAGATATATCTGCGTACTATGAAACACATACTATTACTAAAAATACAAATGCCGAAGATGTAGAACGACAGTTTAATCGTTTTGCAGAAGTGTGTTTTACAAAACAAGGTGTAAAATGATCTATTTCTGTTATTTTTTAATAATCTTACTTAGTATCAGATTGCTGGTAGCATTTGTTAATTACCTTTCGTTTGCGTATTTACCAAAAACAACTTCATTAACTTCTGTTCCGTCTGTTTCTATTTTAATACCAGCTCGTAATGAGGAAGAAAATATCGGAACTCTACTAGAACAACTATCAACATTCCAATATAATGAGCTAGAAATCATTGTCTATAATGATCACTCGACGGATAAAACGGAGAGTATTATTAAACACTGGGCAGCCCTCAAACCTAACATTAAATTACTAAATGGGGATACGCTTCCAAAAGGTTGGCTAGGTAAAAACCATGCTTGCCATCAACTCGCAAAGGCTGCTACTGGTAACATATTACTTTTTTTAGATGCAGATGTAAGTGTAAAAAAAGGGGTAATCAAACGCAGCATTAGTTATCTTCAGCAACACGACCTACACTTACTATCGATATTTCCAAAGCAAATAGTTAAATCTTTTGGCGAAAAAGTTTCGGTACCTTTAATGAATTGGGTTTTATTAAGCATCCTTCCAATTTACCTAATAAGAAGATCAAAAAATAAAATTTTTTCAGCGGCTAATGGTCAATTTATGATGTTTAAAGCTGCTACATACAAAGAAATATGGCCTCACGAAAGATATAAATCTAACAAAGTAGAAGATATAGCTATTATAAGACTATTTAAACAAAAAAAACTAGCCAGCGACACACGTTTAGGAGATAATGATATTTCTTGTAGAATGTATGTTGGATTAGATGAAGCTATTGAAGGATTTATAAAAAACATATTCCAATTCTTTGGTAATAGTATTTTAGTGACTATTACTTTTGGAATACTAACAACTATCGCACCATTCGTAGTATACCTATACATGGGTTTATGGTGGCTAATTGCTTATCTTTTTGGCATTGTATTCATTCGATTTTTTGTCATGCTAGCAAGTCAACAATCAATTGTTCTAAACCTACTATTAGTCCTACCACAGCATATTATATTTCTTTTAATAATAATTAAGGGGCTCATCAATAACAAACAGAAAAAACTAATATGGAAAGACAGAAATATATTACAAGATCTATAATTTCGATCATAACTATACTGTTTTCAATGCAATTAGGCTTTTCTCAAAGCCCTTATCGTGATCCAATTTACAAAGCTTATTCAAGAGGTAAAATGGATAAATGGTACGAATTAATGCATTCTTGCGAAAAAAATGCTAATCCCAATAATTTCGAAGAACAATTAGAGCTTATCAGTTACTACTATGGCTATACCGCTTGGTTAATTGGGGCAGAAAAAGATGATACAGCTGAGGAATACATCGATAAATCAGAAAGAATTATAGACAAGTTACTAGAGAAATCCCCAGAAAATGCAACTTTATTAGCCTACAAAGGAGCTTATATCGCATTTACCATTGGTATCTCTAATTTAAAGGCTATTTACCTAGGCAGAAAAAGCATGAGATACATAGATAAATCTATTGAACTTGACCCAGAAAATATTCAAGGAAATATCGAAAAAGGAAACTCTATGTATTACCGCCCGTCTGCTTTTGGTGGAGATAAAGCAGAAGCGATTAAATACTACATTAAGGCAGTTAAAAGCTTTGAAAAACAAGGATTGGTTGTAAATAATTGGATGTACATAAACACAATGACGGCTCTAGGGCAGGCTTATGAAGCTACGGACCAAATACAGTTAGCCAAATTATGTTATGAGAAAATAATGCGAATATTCCCAAACTTTATGTGGGTTGAAGATGAACTCTATCCTGATATGATAAAACGTAATAATCTATAATATTTATCATCCTACTTCATGAAATTTATTATTTATAGGACAACATTAGAACAAGTAAAAATTTTTACATTTTTAAGCATTTTTATTACTTCCATAAACATTAATGCCCAAAACACACCAATAGATAACAGTATTAATCTAAGTAAAACTCCCCCTAGAATTATAAGGGCTTGTTGTGCTTTTGGATATGATTTAAAAATATGGGGAATACCATTTGTTTCGATTGATCAAGTTATTAGTATTGATGATTTGAACGAACATCATTATATGGGTAATAAGGATGAAGGAACGGGAACTATCTATACTAATAAAGGTGGTTTTATAGACATCGGCCACTTACGAGATCAAATAGATTGGACTCGTTATTTATACACTACTATCGTACACTATAAAGGAAAAGGAAAAGTAACCATACCTTTACGTAACGAAGCTGGTCGTAAAACTTTATACTTAAATATACCCGAAGATCTAAGCACCGATGATTCTATTTTATTGGCAGGAAAGATAACATACGATCTCTCTCTCTGGCATGAGATTTCTACTTGGTTTGGAGCATCAACCATCCCATTTATACCAGAAAAATTTTCTAGTTTTTCAGTTGAGGATGTATACTCTAACTTACTTGGGATACACGTAGGAATGAAAACTTTACATTCAAAACTACCTTTTAATAAGGCGGCAACATTGAATATTGGAACCACATTGGACAGTTTAGGAGTTGTTAAAACAGCAAAAGAAACCTATGATGCATATGATGCTATTCATAACAAGTGGTACACAAATAAAAAACGAATCCCTAGTTCTAAAATCACGTTAAAACGTGACCCCGATATACTTCATTCCAGCCGTCCTTGGATAATTCCTAATCAGACAAGCAACAGTACTGACGCTATTGTCTTAGATGTACCCCTTTTAAACACTAAAGGAGAACCTCTTACCAATTTCTATCAATTTACAATTGACCTTAATTATAGATTTCCTGTAGAAGAAATTTTTCCAAATCGAGAAAGCAATCTCATAAATCAAGATGACTTTAGCATCTTAATGAAAAG
The DNA here is from genome assembly GCF_018100855.1 of Aquimarina sp. MMG015. NCBI lineage: Bacteria > Pseudomonadati > Bacteroidota > Flavobacteriia > Flavobacteriales > Flavobacteriaceae > Aquimarina > Aquimarina sp. MMG015. The sequence goes on along the minus strand of NZ_JAGJEB010000005.1, from coordinate 380,437 downwards.
AATCGCTAATGAAGTACAAATCATGGAACAAAACACCTTCGACGAAAGAGAAGAAAGTTCTAGGAAATAGCAATCTTCTAATATTGCAGTAATAATCTCTATAAACTAGAAATAAAAGAAGTCTACTTTTTTATAGTATTATATAATCTTTCCAACTCCTTAAAAACATCCTTAGAGTTAACAAAAAAAGATTCCTCCTCCTCATTACTATACCTAATGTTATCCCCTATTACTAAACTCCCTTCATAATCTTCAACATTACGTCTAAATGGATATTTTAATCTCCCCAAAACACCTGTTTCTATATTACCTACAAATATACTATCAAACATATCTGGAGCACCGGAAAATTGAATAATTAAATATTTATCAATTAAGACTACTTGTAATACAGAATCCCATCTTAATTTTTCAGGACTGCCAGTTAAATTAAGATCATTCACTAAAAACCATTTTTGTAAATCTCCTTTTTTAACAAAAATTCCGTGAGAGGTTTTATATATTTTATATTCATTATCGCTTACGACTAACTCTGGAGAAGACTTATTATAAAAATGACAATTCCCGCAATAGGATAAAAAGGCTATTTTATCTTTCACATGAAACAACGAATCTTTCTCGTCTAATAATAAATTTAACGTATCATTATTTAAGACAAGAGAATAATTATCAGGGATTTTAATCTTTTCAGTATTCCAATCAACTTTAGGATAAATAATTAAGTTAAAGTATTTATTTTGAGATATCTTTTTCTTTGAAGAATACCCTTTAAAAATCCACTCAAGAGAAGAATCTGGTTTTTTCCTTGGTTCTGAAAATAATTTTTTCTGAATAACTGACAAGAATGGTTTGTTTTCAGGTTTACTTAATAAAGCAGGAACAGGATAAATACGTTTCATCTCACAATAACAACCAAAATCACTGAATTTATAGACTTCATTACTATTTCCATTCACAATTTTAATATCAGTCCCTCCAAATGTACTCCCACTTTCATAAAAAGAATATAAGGTATCTAGTACATTATCATTATTAAAATCTTCAATCACAGGAGGATATTCCTTATATGATTGAGCCTGTAAGTTTATCATTAACATTAAAAAAACATGTCGAATACAGGACCTCTTAATAAACATACTACATCTCTTAATCATAAATAAGTAAACTTATTATCACAAATACTCATGTGAAAACAACTGTCTAATATTTGCATATGAATCCTTAAGTGCCTTTCGAGCTTTTTTTGCATCTTTCCATTTAACCTTCATAATCCCTTCATCTTTCTGAGGTATTAAGATTCCTTTATATTCAGTTTTCATTTCAAACCAATAGGTAACCTTTAACCTAAATTCTCCATTTCTTTTAAAAACATGATAGGTTCTATATAAAAATTTAGTGATTTCCAGTCCAGTAACTCCTGTTTCTTCCTCTACTTCCCTAACCGCCGTTGTTTCGATGTTTTCTTTTTTCTCAGCTTTCCCTTTTGGTAGATCCCATTTACCATTACGGTGAATAAAAAGAATCTCCTTTTTCGAATTATACACCTTACCGCCTCCTGCTATTACTACAGGCAACTTTGTGTACAAATGATCTAATAACTTTTCCTCGTTTTTATGATGAAAATGATATTTCACCTCCTTGCCCTTATTTTCTTTAAGCAAAATATCCCTTATAATTTTAGGAAAATCTACATCTTTGATATGAATTGTCTCGCAATCCTCAACAGACTCTTTTGTTGAAAGAATAATAGGCGTATTATTCACAAAAACTTTATACATTTGCAACTATGATTTTTGATAAAAATACAGCTAAAAAAACCGCTGAACTACTGTTGCAAATTAACGCAATTAAATTACAACCACAAGAACCTTTTACATGGGCTTCTGGATGGAAGTCTCCAATTTACTGCGATAATCGTGTTACCTTGTCATATCCCGTTATTCGCAATTTTTTACGAGAGCACCTTGCTAAATTTATTGAAGAAAAATATGGAAAACCAGATGTTATTGCCGGTGTCGCAACTGGTGCTATAGGTATTGGTATGCTAGTAGCAGAACACTTAAACCTTCCATTTATCTATGTTCGACCAGAAGCAAAAAAACATGGAAGAAAAAATCAAATAGAAGGAATCGTTCCTTCTGGTAAAAATGTTGTTGTTGTAGAAGACCTAATTAGCACTGGTAAAAGTAGTCTTAATGCTGTAAAAGCATTAAAAGAAGTAAATGCAAATGTAAAAGGAATGGTAGCTATTTTTAACTATGGTTTTGATATAGCTTCAGAAAATTTCGAAGAAGCGGCATTATCTTTGCATACTTTAAGCAATTATGAAAATCTTCTTGAACAAGCATTAGACACTAATTACATTACGCAAGAAGAACAAAAAACACTACAAAGTTGGAGAACAAATCCAGCAGAGTGGAATCAATAAATTTTTATTTCGATGAATTTAGAAAGCCCTACAGTAACTGTAGAAAAAACTCAACAAGAAGTATTTGAATTTTTAACAAAAGTTGAAAACTTCGAACAATTGATGCCTGAAAGCAAACAAAAATTTGAAAAATTAAATGACTCAAGATTTCTTTTTCAACTAAAAGGAATGCCAGAAATTGTTTTAGAACAAAAAGGAAGCACAGAACACTCAACCGTTATTCTTGGAGCAGCTAGCGAAAAACTGCCATTTACACTTACAGCTAATATTGTGGATATAGAAAATGGAAAAAGTACAACGCAACTTATATTTGAAGGACAATTCAATGCTATGATGGGGATGATGATCAAAAAACCTATTCAAAACTTCATTAATACTTTAAGTGAAAATATTAGTAAGATTTAATTACTATTATTAATACAACAGTCTTATTTCTTTTAGATCAAAACTTTGTATAACCTCATCTTCTAGAAGTATTTGAAGCTTTCCGGCTGAAGTAATATTCTGGATAATACCAACAAAAGAATCCCCCTTTACATCCAAAAATGTAGAGGGTTTATTTTTTCTGAATAGTAAAGATTCATATTCTCTTTTTATATTTTGGAAATTAGAATTATGAAGTATAGAAAATCTATATTCTAGTTTTGCTAACAAAACAGACAATACTTCATCTATATCAAAACTCCTACCTAAAACTTTTTTTAGAGATCCCGCTAACGGAAGATTATCAAAATCCTGTTGATTTACATTTATACCAATACCAATAATTGCACCTCGTAATCTGCCATTATTAACAACATTCTCAATTAAAATACCACACATCTTTAACTTATCTGACAGAATGTCGTTAGGCCATTTAATAGATAACTTAGGCAACTTTAACAAATCCAAAGCATCATAAACACCTAATGAAACAGTCATTGAAATATAAAACTGTTCCATAACATCAAGGTCATTAATCGGCACAAACACACTACACGTAAGGTTTTCTCCTGGATTACTTTGCCAAGTTGTTCCCATTTGTCCCTTACCTTCCAATTGTTCTCTCGCTACAACGCAAGTAGATTTTGTTAAATATTTCTCCCGATTCATATCCCTCAGGAAAGTATTTGTAGAGCCAATGGCATCAACTTTGATTATATCCATAAATAACGATGTGAAAGTTTTTACAAATGTCCGGAAATACAGACATTAAAACCATAAAAAGTAATAACTTTACACAAATTAAAAAAATGCATGATTAAAAAAGAAATCGGTACTGATCAATTAATAACCCAAATTATTAAAGGTATTGAAGAAGTGAAGGGTAATGACATTACTATTTTAGATCTAAGAGAAATCGAAAATACAGTTTGTAATTATTTTGTTATTTGCAATGGAACCTCTAATACTCAAGTAAACGCCATTGTTAATTCCATCCAAAAAACAGTTAGCAAATCAATAAAAGATAAACCTTGGCATGTAGAGGGAGGTGAAAATGCTGAATGGGTACTGATTGATTATGTAAATGTAGTTGTACATGTTTTTCAAAAGCATATTAGAGAATTTTATGACATCGAAGGATTATGGGGCGATGCTAAAACTACAACTATCGAAACAAACTATTAAAAAAAGCGTAAATGGCTAAAGAGAATAAAAAAATGGAACCAAATAAAAAACCAAAGTTTAGCGCATATTGGATTTATGGTGTTATAATTGTTGGTTTTTTAGCATTAAATTTTTTAGGTGGAGGAAACATGGGATCTGCTCCCGAAACAACTCCTTCCGACTTCAACAACTTTTTAAGTAACGGCGAAGTAGAGCGTGTATCAATCATTAATAGACGTAAAGCTAAAGTTTTCTTGACACAAGAAGCAAAAAGTCAAGAAAAACATACTAAAAATAAAAAGAATTCAATTTTACCAACTAGTCCAAATGACCCGGACTATGAATTTGAGTTTGGAGATCTACAGAATTTCGAAAATGAAATCGCTAGAATAAAAAGTGAAAACGGAGTAGCTACAGAGGTAGGTTATGATACAGAAAGCAATATGTGGGGTGATATATTTATTACTTTACTTCCTTTTGCACTTATTATCGGAGTATGGATATTTATCATGCGTAGGATGAGCGGTGGCGCTGGCGGAGGTGCTGGTGGCCAAATTTTCAATATTGGAAAATCAAAAGCTAAACTTTTTGATCAGAATACAGATGTAAAAGTTTCTTTTGAAAATGTAGCCGGTCTAGAAGGAGCCAAAGAAGAAGTGCAAGAAATTGTAGACTTTCTTAAAAATCCTGAAAAATATACTTCATTAGGAGGTAAAATACCAAAAGGAGCCTTATTAGTAGGACCTCCTGGAACAGGTAAAACTTTATTAGCAAAAGCAGTTGCTGGAGAGGCTAAAGTTCCTTTTTTCTCATTATCAGGATCTGATTTTGTAGAAATGTTTGTTGGTGTAGGAGCTTCTAGGGTTCGTGACTTATTTAAACAAGCCAAAGAAAAATCTCCTGCAATTATTTTTATTGATGAGATAGACGCTATTGGTCGAGCAAGAGGTAAGAGTAATTTTTCTGGATCAAATGACGAAAGAGAAAATACACTAAACCAGTTATTAACAGAAATGGATGGTTTTGGAACAAATACAAACGTTATTGTTATTGCTGCAACAAATCGAGCTGATGTATTGGATAAAGCATTAATGAGAGCAGGACGTTTTGACAGACAAATCTATGTTGACCTTCCTGATGTAAGAGAGCGTAAAGAAATTTTCGAAGTACATTTAAAACCTCTTAAAAAAGAAGAAGGATTAGATACTGACTTCTTATCAAAACAAACACCTGGTTTTTCCGGTGCAGATATTGCTAATGTTTGTAATGAAGCGGCTCTTATTGCTGCTCGTAAAGGAAATAAGGCTGTTGGAAAACAAGACTTCCTTGACGCTGTAGACAGAATTGTAGGTGGATTAGAAAAGAAAAACAAAATCATCACACCTGGAGAAAAACGTGCAATCGCCTTTCACGAAGCTGGTCATGCTACCGTAAGCTGGATGTTAGAACATGCTGCACCACTTGTAAAGGTTACTATTGTTCCAAGAGGTCAATCACTTGGAGCTGCTTGGTATCTTCCTGAAGAGAGACTTATTGTACGTCCTAATCAAATGCTAGATGAAATGTGCGCTACTCTTGGAGGTCGTGCTGCAGAAAAAGTGATTTTTAATGAAATCTCAACTGGAGCATTAAGTGACTTAGAAAAGGTAACAAAACAAGCACGTGCAATGGTTACTATATATGGTCTTAATGATAAAATAGGAAATCTAACCTATTATGATTCTTCTGGACAAAATGAATATGGTTTTACGAAACCATATAGCGAACAGACCAGTGAACTTATTGATAAAGAAATTTCCAATATTATCGAACAGCAATATCAACGTGCTATCAAACTTCTGGAGAATAATAAAGATAAACTTACTGAACTTGCAGAAGTTTTATTAGAGAAAGAAGTAATTTTCAAAGACAATCTTGAAAAGATTTTTGGAGAACGTCCGTTTGATAAAAAAGAAGAAACTATAATCGAACCATCATAAACGATTATTTCGATTTTACTAGTAAATTAAAAAAATCTTAATCTAACACTCTATTTAGATTAAGATTTTTTTATCTTTGAAAGTATTGTTAACCCGTAAATCCCCTATCGAATCTAAAAATGAGTCTATTTAGAAGAATATTTTCCTCAAAATCTAAATCAGACCAAAAGAGTAAGGAACGACACACTGAAGATCGCAGTAAATATATGCCAGAAATCAACCTTCCGGTTGATGAAAGTTTTATGATTAATTTCAAAAGAAATGGAGGCAAATTTTTATATTGTGATAGTGACAAAGAAGTTCTAGATTCTTTTGATAAGATCCTTTTAGAAAATGATTGGTATGAAAAAGATGTTTGCTGTTTCGACATGGGATTAGAACATAAGTTTTCTGGTTTCAACCTTAACTATATAAAAAAATCTCCAGCCTCTTTCTTTTTTGCCACTTGCGAATATCTAATAGCAGATAGTGGAGCCATTCTTATATCTTCTAATCAACTTAGAGAAAAAAAGTTAACTGAGCTACCAGATGATTTTATCATACTAGCATCTACTAGCCAACTAGTTAAAAGTATTGGAGAAGGTTTAAAAGGAATCAAAGAAAAAAACAAAAACTCAATTCCTTCGAATATTACTACTATAAAAAACTTCGAACCACAAAAAGAAAAAGACTTCTTAAGTTACGGAAGTAGCTCAAAAAATCTATATTTGCTGCTGCTGGAAGATTTATAATATGAAGGAACTGCTCACAAGGTCTTTATCGGGATTTTTATACATCTCGATACTATTAATTTCTATATTTATTTCTAAATATACCTTTATTGGAGTATTCTTAATCTTTGGAATTATCTGTATTTATGAGTTTCAAAAATTAATTCATCTAAAAAATACTTGGCTTTATATTATATTTATTGGATTTTTACTTTTATTCCATACTCCAAATCTAAAAATACCTTTATCGGTTATTTTAGTAACTCTTGGACTTACCATTATTACTCAATTATTCTTAGTACGTGATCTTATAACTATCAGGATCATTCCAATGTTCGAAAAAAGAAAATATTTTACTAGTATATTTTTCCTTATCACATCCATCGTTTTTCTAACACTTATCCCGTGTTATAACGATGCATATGATCCTATTATGATAGCAGGACCTCTTCTTATGATATGGACAAATGACACCTTTGCTTATTTAGTTGGTAAAAATTTTGGAAAGCACAAATTATTAGAACGTATATCACCAAAAAAAACCATCGAAGGTTTTATAGGAGGTTTTCTTTTTACTTTATTAGCTGGATATTTACTAGCAATATTTTCAGACACTTTATCAATACCTCTTTGGTTGATTATAAGTATAATTATGAGTATTTTTGGTACTCTTGGAGATCTTATACAATCCAAGTTCAAAAGACAAGCTGGAGTAAAGGATAGTGGATCAATAATGCCTGGGCATGGTGGCATTTTTGATCGTTTAGACAGTATTATTTTTGCGAGTCCATTTTTATACGCATTTTTACAAATATTAAGATATGTTTCATAAAGAAGGTTATAAAATTATATCAGTAGCAATAGTGCTTTTTCTTGGTATAAATGCAGCATCGTATGTATCAATTCAGATAGATGAATGGATTATTGCAATTTTTTCTGTTACGCTAGTTTTTCTGATATTGATATTACAATTTTTCAGAAACCCGAAAAGACGTACTGATATCAATGACCATACTGTGGTAGCACCAGTAGATGGGAAGGTAGTCGTAATAGAAGAAGTATTCGAAAAAGAGTATTTTAAAGAAAATAGATTACAGGTTTCTATCTTCATGTCTCCTATTAATGTACACGTAACCCGACACCCAATAAATGGAGAGGTTAAGTTCAGTAAATACCATCCTGGTAAATACTTAGTTGCCTGGCACCCTAAAGCGTCAGAAGAAAACGAAAGAACTACCGTAGTTGTAAAAAACAATTTTATTGAAGTACTTTATCGACAAATCGCTGGAGCTTTAGCAAAAAGAATTGTAAATTATGCAGAAGAAGGTGAAAAAGTAACACAAGGTTCTGATAGTGGATTCATAAAATTTGGCTCTAGAGTTGATGTTTATCTACCCGTTGGTACAGAAGTTAATGTAACTTTAAACCAAAAAGTTAGAGGTGGAGAAAGTATTATCGCTAATGTATAAGTATGACCGATGAGGAATTAAATATCGCTTTCCAAAAGGCTTTTGATAAAGCCAGTAGTACTACTATAGAATTACCTCCTGATGTTATGTTACATTTCTATGCGTACTATAAACAAGCAATGCATACAGAAGGTTTTTATACTCCGTCTGGGAATAGCGAATTGAGAAATGCATTTAAACTAAATGCTCTTTTTCAAGTTAAAAATCTTACCCCAAAAGAAGCTAAACTAAAATACATTGAGATTGTAAATAAATACATTACGGATATATAAAAAAAAGCACTTTATAAAAAAGTGCTTTTTTTATTCTATATGCTATTTATCTACTACTGCAACCCAGAAAGACTTGATTTTAGAGTAGCTATTTTAGCTTCCGCATCTGCTTCTTTCTTTCTTTCATTAGCAATAACTTGCTCAGGAGCGTTGTTTACAAATCGTTCATTTTGAAGTTTCTTCTGAACAGATTTCAAAAACCCCTCGGTATATGCTAATTCTTCAGTAAGTTTTTTAATCTCATCCTCAACATTAACAGCTCCAGATATAGGAACAAAATACTCGTTAGATTTAACTCTAAAGGAAAGCGCTCCATCCACCTTCTCCCCTACATAAACCAAAGAAGAAACATTACCTAATTTTGACACAACCGAATCAAAAGTTTTTGGAGTATTTTCACTATTTACTATTGATAACTCAATGGTATCTTTGAATGAGATATTCTTTTCTTTACGAATCGTTCTAATTCCAGAAATTACATCACTAGCAACTTCAAATTCTTTAATCAGATTTTTATCTACAGTAGTAATCTGAGGCCAACTAGATACTATCAAAGCTTCTTCTGGAGTTCTCTTAGTAATATCTTGCCAGATCTCTTCTGAAATAAAAGGAACAAAAGGATGAGAAATTTTTAGATTATCCTCTAAGATCTCAATCACTTCTTTATACGTTTTAGCATCAATTGGAGCCTGATAAGCCGGTTTAATCATTTCTAACAACCAACTACTAAAATCATCTCTAACTAGCTTATATGTAATCATCAAAGCGTCACTTATCCTATATTTAGCATAAGCATCCTCTAATTCAATCAATGCTTTCTGAAACTTAGATCGATACCATTCTATCGCCACTTTAGAAGCTTCTGGTTGCTCAATAATCGAATCTACTTCCCAGCCACTAATAAGATTATAAGAGTTATAAATTTTATTTACAAAGGACTTCCTTCCTTGATCACATAAATCTTCATCAAACATTAGATCATTTCCGGCTGGCGAACTTAATAACATCCCTACTCTGATAGCGTCTGCTCCATATTTATCAATTAAATCTAATGGATCAGGAGAATTTCCTAAAGATTTTGACATTTTACGTCTTTGCTTATCTCTTACAATACCCGTAAGATATACATTCGTAAAAGGTTTTTCTTTTCTATATTCATAACCAGCAATAATCATTCTTGCCACCCAAAAGAATAAAATTTCTGGTGCAGTTACTAAATCGTTGGTAGGGTAATAGTAATTGATTTCCTTATTATCTGGCTCTAAAATTCCATTAAACACACTCATTGGCCATAACCAAGATGAAAACCAGGTATCAAGTGCATCAGGATCCTGAGTTAAATCAGCATCGGTTAAAGCAACGTTTCCTGTTTTTTCTTTTGCTAAAGCAAGTGCCTCTTCTCTAGTTTCTGCAACAACAAAATCTTCTTTACCATCAGCATAAAAATAAGCTGGTATTTGATGCCCCCACCACAATTGACGAGATATATTCCAGTCTCGCACATTCTCCATCCAATGACGATAAGTATTTATAAACTTTTCTGGAACTAAATTAACATCCTTATCCAAAACAGCATCTAACGCAGGTTTTGCCAAACCTTCCATCTTTAAAAACCATTGATCACTCAATTTTGGCTCTATTACAGCTTTAGTTCGCTCACTGGTCCCTACCTTATTAAGATGTGTTTCTGTTTTTTCTAGCACGCCTATAGATTCAAGCTCCTTAAGGATCTCTTTTCTTACTACGAATCTATCTTTACCTTCATAATGTAACCCAAACGAATTTAAAGTAGCATCATCATTAAAGATATCTATAACTTCTAATTTATGCTTATCTCCTAAAACTTTGTCATTCTGATCATGAGCAGGGGTTACCTTTAAACATCCAGTACCAAATTCCATATCCACATATTCATCTTCAATAATAGGAATAGCTCTATTAGCAATTGGCACTATTGCTTTTTTTCCTTTCAGGTGGGAAAAACGTTCATCATTTGGATTAATACAAATAGCCGTATCACCCATTATTGTTTCTGGACGTGTAGTAGCGATCGTTAATGTATCATCACTTCCTTCGATTTTATATTTTAAATAATAAAGATTTCCTTGTTTTTCTTCATAAATTACTTCTTCATCAGACAAAGTAGTCTTAGCTTCAGGATCCCAATTAACCATTCGGTACCCTCTATAAATAAGACCTTTATTATATAAATCAACAAAAACTTTGATCACGGATGCAGACAAATTGTCATCCATTGTGAAAGCCGTTCGTTCCCAATCACAAGATGCTCCCAGTTTTTTAAGTTGTTCTAGAATTATTCCACCATGCTTATGAGTCCATTCCCAAGCATGTTCCAAAAACTCTGATCTTGTTAAATCATTTTTATCAATCCCATCTGCTTTTAATTTTGCAACTACTTTAGCCTCTGTAGCAATAGAAGCGTGATCGGTACCTGGAACCCAACATGCATTATATCCTTTCAGACGAGCTCTCCTGATCAATACATCTTGTATTGTATTGTTAAGCATATGCCCCATGTGCAATACTCCTGTAACATTTGGCGGAGGAATGACTATAGTATATGCCTCTCTTTCATCAACTTCAGAATGGAAATAATTATTTTCCATCCAATAGTTATACCACTTGTCTTCTACTGATTTTGCATCATATTTTCCTGCTAAAGCCATAGTTTGGTCCGATTTTTGGATTTTAGAGTGCAAAAGTAATTATTATATACGACAACTTGAAAGTCTTTTGCAATTTTGAAGTTGAATAAAAAGTAACTACTTTTACACATTATAAAAACCTACGTTATGAAAAATGTAATGATGATTTTATTTATTGGTTTTCTGGGAATTACCCTAAACGCTCAGGATGCCAAAGCGAAAATCGATTTTAAAACAGAAGTGATTGATTATGGGGAAATTTCCAAGGGTAGTGATGGAATTCGCCAATTTGAGTTCACAAACACAGGAAATGCTCCGTTAATTATTTCCAGAGTATATTCTAGTTGTGGTTGCACCATACCTAAAAAACCTGAAGATCCTATTGCTCCAGGAGCAACAGGAGTAATTGAAGTAAAATATGACACAAAACGTGTTGGTCCAATTCGTAAAACAATAACAGTTTATTCTAACGCAGAAGAATCTACTAAAGCAATAAAAATAAAAGGTACGGTATTAGACGACACAAAGAGTGTTCTTGAAAAAAAGAATTAAAAAGAATTAACATACTAAAAAAAGGTTTTACGACTTATTCGTAAAACCTTTTTTTATATCACTTTTTTAAGATAAAAGGTAAATTTAATGACCACCCCCAATCTCTCTACCTTAATTGTAATTTTTTTTCCCTCTTCTGAATAAAACAAATCATTCATATCAGAGAGCTTGTACAAATGTGATGCTCTACCATTAACTTCTAAGACCTTATCGCCTTTTAACAATCCAGCTATCGCAGCAGGAGAATCAGGTCTAACTTCAGTAATCTTATATTCTGGCTGTAATGAATATACAAAGGAACTTGCATCGGCTTTAAATACATTGATTGAAATCTTACCATTATCTTTTGTTACAAAATCTAAAGAAGGACGAGAAGGACTTCTACGGATATTATAATCCTTTAAAACTCTGACCCCACTATGTTGAATTGTAAGACCACTCATATTATAATGAAATGGTTTATCAAAAAAACTATTTTTCTTGTAAGTTATTTTTTTATTAGGATAATCAATAATCATATTAAATCTTTTTAAAACACTACCACCAATAGAACCTTGACGTGATTTTAAAGAAATTCCCTGTATATACAGAGAATCTGGAAAAGAAGCTGTTATCTCTTTGATCTCGAAATCTCCAATAGCTAAACCTTTTACTTTTGTTTTCTTTCCATATATCTCTCCATTAAATCCTGTACCCAAAAAATCATCAAAAGAATCACTCGGAGCTTTAAGGTTAATTTCAGAGTTTTCGAAAAGCCATAATGCAGAACTAGATCCTGAATCTAGCAAAAGATTAACATCCAAATACCCAACACTTGTTTTATACTTAGCCTTAATCAATGGCCTTTTCCTACCATTACTTAAATCTAAATCAGTTTGATAACATTTTCTACATTTCTTATACCTATATGATTCCGGGTCATAAATTTTTATATACTCTTTTGTATAATTAATATTAAGAATGAATTTTCTAAAAAAATCATATCCGATAATACCATGAATTGGAAAACCCATTAGAGGGGAAAAGTTCATAGACTCATCAAAAATCATGTAAACTGTATGATCATCACTATACGTTTCTCCTATTTTTAATAAATTATTGGTAGATCTAATGGCTTCTGCAGGGGCTTCATTTCCTAAACCTCTAAGGTAAATTTTAGAAGCATTTTTTAATTCTAAAGACTCCCTTTTATCAATACTAAATAAAATAGTGGAACCTACTCCTGTATCTAAAATAAAAGATAGTTTAACTCCGTTGAGCTCAACAGGGATAATAATAAGGTTATTAGCTAGTTCAAATTTAATCTTATCACTAGTCTGACCTTGTGGTAGTTTAAAACCTTCTTGAGCATTTAGTGTAAAAGAAACAAGCAAAAATAGAATTAGGGCTTTCTCTTTAAGAAAATGATAAAAATCCCAGTACAAAATCTCCATTCCAATAAATATAGAAAAATACTTGAAAATTCCTGATAATAATTAACTTAAATCCTAAATAATTTAAGAAATTTACCGCTATTTTACTTTTTAAATTAAATGGAATGCCTGTAATATCAAGTAAAGGAAAAGCGATGCCCGAATCTCCAATTCGTAAATTAGCTCCTTTTGCAGAAAAAGCGGTAAAAGAAGGAAAGCATATTTTTCATCTTAATATCGGACAACCGGACATAAAGACTCCTATAGAGGCCTTAAATGCAGTAAGAAATCATAAACTAGATGTTTTAGCATATAGTCATTCTGCCGGTTTTGAGAGCTTTAGAAAAAAACTAGCTGGTTATTACGCTAAACATGATATTACGATATCATCAGATGATATTTTGGTTACCACTGGAGGAAGCGAAGCGTTAATCTTTACAATGGGTAGTATTACAGATCCAGGAGACGAAATTATCGTCCCTGAACCGTTCTATGCTAATTACTATAGTTTCTCTACACAATCAACGGTAACTGTTGTTCCTGTAATTTCTCAGATTGATAATGGTTTTGCACTACCACCAATAAAAGATTTTGAAAAACTTATTACACCAAAAACCAAAGCTATACTTATCTGTAATCCAGGAAATCCAACGGGGTATCTTTATAGTAAGGAAGAAATAAAACAGCTTGCTGATTTAGCAATAAAATATGATTTGTTTTTAATTTCTGACGAAGTGTACAGAGAGTTTGTATATGATGACTCAGAACATTACTCGATTTTACAAGAAAGAATTCTTGACGATCACGCAATAGTAGTTGATTCAGTTTCTAAACGTTACAGTATGTGTGGAGCACGAATAGGTTGTATGGTTAGTAAGAATAAAAGTGTCATGGAAACAGCAATGAAATTTGCACAAGCAAGATTAAGTCCTCCCACTTTTGCTCAAATCGCCAGCGAAGCTGCGCTAGAAGCTCCAGAATCATATTACACCGAAACTGTAGCAAAATATAAAATCAGAAGAGACACGCTTGTCGATGGACTTAGACAGATTCCAGGCGTTAAAGTAGCAACACCTAATGGCGCATTTTATTGCATTGCAGAATTACCAATAGAAGATGCGGATCATTTTACCAAATGGCTTTTAGATGAGTTTCATGTAAATAACGAAACCGTTATGCTTGCTCCTGCTGCTGGTTTTTACTCTAGTCCAAATGAAGGATTAAACCAAGTTAGAATTGCGTATGTTTTAAATAGAAGAGATTTAAAAAAGGCGATTAATATATTAAAACTCGCTTTAGCAAAATATACTGATCAAAAATCTTTTAGCATCATCAAAGAGAAAGTTAGCCTATAAAATGATAAATAATCATATATTTCACTTTCAGAATAAGTAAAAAATCGCGTACAACTAAAACCATATCCTTTTTGAAAATAGAACAAAACAAATCTCTCAAAAAACACAATACATTCGGTATTGATGTAAAAGCTAAAGAATTTATAAAAATCAATTCTGAAAAAGAGCTTATAGAGACACTTTCTATTCACAAGAATAAGGACATTTTTATTCTCAGTGGAGGAAGCAATATGCTCTTAACTAAAGATCTAGAATCCTTAGTATTATATATTGCAATAAAAGGCATAAGTACTGCTAAACAATCAGATAATCATGTATTAGTTTCTGCTTCTGCAGGAGAGAATTGGCATGATTTTGTTCAATACTGTATCAATAATGATTATGGGGGTTTAGAAAACCTTTCATTAATCCCTGGATATGTAGGTAGTGCTCCCATACAGAATATTGGGGCATATGGGGTAGAACTAAAAGATAGTTTTGTTAGTTGCGAAACGATAAATTTAACTACCGGAAAAAAAAGAATTTTTAATAAAGAACAATGTAGTTTCGGATATCGAAATTCCGTTTTCAAAAGTGAATTAAAAGGAAGGTATATAATTACCAAAGTTACCTTTAAATTATCTACAAAAGAACACAGTCTAAACACCAGTTATGGCGCAATAGAAAATGCTCTAAAAGATAAAAACATTAACACCCCAACTATTAAAGATGTTTCGGAAGCAGTAATCGCTATTCGAAAAAGCAAATTACCTGACCCCGCTATTATAGGAAATAGCGGAAGCTTTTTTAAAAACCCGGTAATTTCGATAGAAGCTTTTAATAATTTACAAACATCATACGCAGATATACCACACTACCAAGTAGACGAACAAAATATAAAAGTCCCTGCGGGATGGCTTATAGAACAATCGGGATTTAAAGGAAAACGATGGGGAGATGCTGGAGTACATGATAAGCAAGCATTAGTATTAGTAAACCATAACAATGCGAATGGACAAGAAATCCTAGAGCTTTCAATAAAAATAAAGAACACTATTAAAGAAAAATTTGATATTTCTCTAGAAACAGAGGTAAACATAATTTAAGTAATAGTTATTTTTAACCTTATGAAGTATGTAATTTTTTTAAAATCATATTTTCAGGTAGTTTTTCTTCGTATCTTTGCATAAGAATTTTGAGAGAATAATATTATGAAATTGGTACTACTTACAGTAGCTCTTCTTTTAGCTGCTTTTGCAGGAATTGCAATTAAATTATGGGCTAAAAAAGATGGAAAATTTGCCGGAACTTGTGCAAGCCAAAGTCCTTTTCTAAACAAAGAAGGTGAGTCTTGTTCTATGTGTGGAAAAACTCCTGATCAATATGCTAACTGCAATGAAACAGGACATTCTAAGTAGTTTTTAAAAATACTTTCGTTCAAAAGCACTTCATTGGAAAAAGAATCTTTAACTCTTTCAGATCACATTAAAAAAGCTAAAGAAGGCAAACAAGCATCTTTTAATTATTTGTTAGACACTTTCTGGAATGATGTTTTTAATTTTCAATTAAAACGGACTCAAAACGAATATGAGTCAGAAGATATTACTATCCAAAGTTTCTCAAAAGCATTTGATAAAATAGACACTTTTAAAGAGGAGTATAACTTTAAAACTTGGATAATTCAAATTTCGAAAAATATCCATATAGATCTTTTACGAAAAAAAAATGCTTCTATCCGTTCTAAAACTACTAGAGAGGTAGATGATGTTGTGTATAAGATCATTGATGATACCCCAACTCCCGAAGACAAATTAATCACAGAACAAAACCTAGCCCAATTACTTAGATACATCAAACAACTAAAACCACACTACCAAGAAGTAATAAACTTAAGATATTTTCAAGAATTAAGTTATAAAGAAATTTCAGAAGTCCTAGATGAACCAATGAATAATATCAAGGTAAAACTGCTAAGGGCAAGAAAACTTCTTTCTGAAATAATAACAAATAAAAAAGAGAAATAATTCAGTTTATAAAACCAATCATTCCTCTTTCATTTGCTACAAATAAATCACTTGTATTATCTGAGACTAAAAGTCGCTATTCTTTTTAACACTTCGTGTAAAGGATTAATCCACTTATCATTTATTTTCTTATCATATTTGATAAACTTTTGGACCAGTCCTTTCGGCGCAGATATTTCTTTTTCAATTCCGGTTATATTAATAAAATTTTGATTATTAATTAACCACTTTTCAACTCTCTTTCTGTTTTTCTGTAATTGTTTCTGTTGTTCTAATTCTTCTTTTGACATTTTTAATTGGTTTTTTAACTTTTTTTTAATGAATAAAAAATGGGGTTAAGCTAATTTTAACCATGATTTAAAGTATGATACTATAAATTATGTGTTTCAAAAATAGGAAAAGAAATTTTATTAATCCATAAAAACCTTATTAAAATTACGGTTTTGCCATAATTTTAATAAGAAAAAATCCCTAAAGATATATCAAATAGAGCGTTTTAATCAAATTAACAACCTGATTATCAGTGTTTAAAAATAATTTTATAAGTATTTTTTTCAACATCTATTTAATAAAAAATTTCTCTGTTTTTTTACCCAAAATTTCCCTTTTGAGTAATTTTCCATAATGATACTATCATTATCATATTATTAACACAAAACAAATACATAGATTTTATATTGTGTATGAGTAAATTTTATGTTAAGGATAAAATTTATTTATACGCAAATTCTATACTGATTATTTACAGTAATAGATACTCCAAAATATTTCCAAATAAAATACTTATTCAGAAACTCTTAAGAATATTGAAAACTATATTTTAATATGAGCTTTCTTCGTATTTTTGCATAAAACATTGCTAAGTATGAATAATGATGTTACTTCTGTAACTCCTCCTAAAGGAAAACCAAAATGGCTACGGGTAAAACTACCTACTGGAAAAAAATATACAGAACTTAGAGGTTTAGTTGACAAATACAACTTACATACTATATGTACCTCTGGTAGTTGCCCAAACATGGGTGAATGTTGGAGTGAAGGAACTGCCACATTTATGATACTTGGTAACACTTGTACTCGTTCTTGTGGTTTTTGTGGCGTAAAAACAGGAAGACCGGAAACAGTAGATTGGGAAGAGCCCGAGAAAGTGGCTCGTTCTATAAAAATAATGAATATAAAACATGCTGTAATAACTTCTGTGGACAGAGATGATTTAGCGGACGGAGGATCAATTATATGGGCAGAAACAATCCAGGCCATTCGCAGAATGAATCCTGAAACTACTTTAGAAACTTTAATCCCAGATTTTCAGGGAAAAACAAAAAACATAGATCGTATTGTTGCTGTTAAACCAGAAGTAGTTTCCCATAATATGGAAACCGTAAAAAGACTTACTAGAGAAGTTCGCATACAAGCTAAATACGAGCAAAGTCTTCAGGTTCTAAAATATCTTAAAGACAATGGTATTAGCCGCACCAAAAGTGGTATTATGCTTGGACTTGGAGAAACAGAAGAAGAGGTCATACAAGTTTTAAAAGATCTGAGATCAGTAGACTTAGACATTGTTACTATCGGACAATATTTGCAACCTAGCAAAAAACATTTACCTGTAAAACAGTTCATTACTCCAGATCAATTTAAAAAATATGAAGAGATTGGACTAAAAATGGGATTTAGACATGTAGAAAGTGGAGCATTAGTCAGATCTTCTTATAAGGCACAAAAGCATCTGACCTAATATTTTTTGAAGAAATTATTTAATGAATATACCTATTAGAGTAGCCATCAATGGTTTTGGAAGAATTGGTCGAAATCTTTTTAGATTATTGATTAACAATTCGGATATTGAAGTTGTTGCTATAAATGATCTTGCAGATACTAAAACATTAAGTCACTTACTTAAATATGATAGTATCCACGGAGTATTATCGCAAAATATTTCATACACTGAGAATCATATAATAATTGGAGACAAATCGATCCCATTATTAAACAAAAAAAATCCTATAGAATGTAATTGGAAAAATTATGATGTTGATATCGTAGTTGAAGCCACAGGAAAATTTAAAACAAAAGAAGCTGCTCTGGATCATATAAAAGCGGGAGCTAAAAAAGTAATACTCTCCGCACCTCCCCTTGAAGATTCCATAAAAACTATTGTTCTAGGAGTAAATGATCATATCATAGATGGAAATGAAACAATAATTTCCAATGCCTCTTGCACAACTAACAATGCCGCTCCTATGATAAAAGTCATCGACGAACTTTGTGGAATAGAACAAGCGTACATAACAACAATTCATAGTTACACCACCGATCAAAGTTTACACGATCAACCACATCGGGATTTAAGACGAGCTAGGGCCGCCAGTCAATCCATAGTTCCGACTACGACAGGAGCTGCTAAAGCATTAACAAAAGTTTTTCCTGAATTAAGTAGTGTTATTGGTGGGTGTGGAATTAGAGTTCCTGTTCCAGATGGGTCACTTACTGACATTACATTTAATGTAAAAAAAGAAACTTCTATCGAGGAAATAAATCTAGCGTTCAAAAAAGCTTCTGAATCACATTTAAAAGGAATTTTATCTTATACCGAAGACCCTATTGTATCCGTTGATATATTAGGAAACCCACATTCTTGCATTTTTGATTCTCTAATGACTTCTGTTATCGGAAAAATGGTAAAAATCATAGGGTGGTATGATAATGAAATAGGATATAGCAACAGAATAATAGATTTAATTGTCAACATTTGTAAGAAATAACTATATTAGTTGAGTTATTTCAAGGAAAATGCCAACCCGAATCAAAAAATTTATTATCATATTCATACTTGGATGTAACTTCATTGCTTATTCGCAAATTGAAGATTCCAAGGATAGTATCCAGGTTAAAAATGCTATTGAAAACTATCTTGTTAAAGCATCGGAAGCTATCAACACAGCTAGACTGTCGAATGCTTTACACAATATTACAAAAGCAAAGGAACTGGCAGTAGCAAATCAAGACAAAACATACAGAGCAAAAACCAATCGAGTGCTTGCTGAATTATACCTAGAACTAGGAGACCTAAAAAGCGCCAAAGAGCAAATAAAAAAAGCAATAGAAATCCAAAACGAGCAACAAAATGAAATTGCTTTAGCAAATTCTTACAACGTTTGTGGATCGATACACACCAAGCTTAAAGAATTTACAGATGCGGAAAAACATTTACAACTTGCATCTTCATTAATTAAAAAAAATAATTTAGAAACTCTAGAAGGTCCTGTTAAAATCAATATTGGACTTCTCGCTCTGGAGATGAATCAACCAGAAGAAGCAATTATTCATTTTAATAAAGGGTTACCTAAAATCGAATCCCTAGGACAATCTTATTATAAAGCTAAATTATACACAAACAAAGCCAAAGCTCAAATGGTCTTAGGTTCCCTTGATGAAGCAATTGCTACGAATGATTTAGCTATGCAAATTGGAACTGAAATGGGATATTCCGAAATACAGTCGGAAAGTTTTGAGTTATATAGCAAAATCTATGAAAAGAAAGAAGATTTCAAAACTTCTCTAATAAATCTAAGATTTCATCAACAATTTAAAGACTCTTTATTTAACATCAATAAAGAAATAATTGCGCAAGAAGCAAGAGCTAAACTAAATATAGGTGATGACAAAGTAAAGATTGAAGAACTTACGGAAGAGAATAAGCAACAGCAGAAATCATTAAAGCTAGGAAGACTTACCACTATATTAAGTATCGCACTAATAACAATACTATCGTTACTTACACTTTCTCTATACAAAAACAACAACCTCCGAGCAAGAGCAAATGAGCTTCTACAAAACAAAAACACTGAACTTATTTTAGCAAAAGAAAATGCGGAAAGAGCAAGTGAAGCCAAAGTACAATTCTTATCCACAATAACACACGAACTTAGAACACCACTATATGCTGTAACTGGATTAACACATTTATTACTAGAAGAAAGCCCAACTCCCAATCAAAAAGAACATCTTAATTCGCTTAAGTTTTCTGGTGAATACCTACTATCCTTAATAAATAACATTTTAGATCTAAATAAACTAGAAGCAAATAAAGTAGAGATCGAAAACACTTCTTTTAATTTGCAGAAAAGAATTAATGATGTTTTAATAGCATTAGGAAAATCTGCTAAAGATAGAAATAACAAACTTCACTATGAGTTTGATAAATCAATCCCATCTAAACTTAAGGGAGATCCTCTAAAAATATCTCAAATACTAATTAATCTTATTGGTAACTCTATTAAATTTACACAAAACGGAGATATTTGGATCAAGGTTAAAATGATCAACCACATAGAAAACAAAGTTTTTCTAAATTTCGAAATTAGAGATAACGGCGTTGGTATCTCTGACAAAAAACAACAAAGTATTTTCGAAAACTTTACACAAGGATCTGTGCAAATCAACAGAAAGTTTGGAGGTACAGGTTTAGGACTATCTATCGTAAAGAACTTGCTGTCATTAATGGATAGCGAAATTAAATTAGAAAGTGAACTTGGACAAGGATCTAGATTCCATTTTGATCTGAAATTTGATGTGTTTGAAGATGTTGTTTCTAATTACCAAGAAGAAGCTAAGAAAATTGATTATAGCGTAATGATCGATAAAAAGGTCTTAGTGGTAGAAGACAATAAAATCAACCAACTTATAACAAGAAAAATACTAGAGAAAAACAAAATGATATGTGATGTTGCTGATAATGGAGATATAGCAATCAATAAAACAAAAAATAATGAATTTGACTTAATTCTTATGGACATACACATGCCAGGAATAAGTGGAATTGAAGCAACAAAGCAAATTAGAGAGTTCAATACAGAAATACCTATTGTAGCATTAACAGCAGTAACGTTAGATGATAATCTAGATGAGTTCTACAATAATGGCTTCAATGATATTATTCCTAAACCCTATAAGACAGAAGAGTTTTTTACCAAATTACACAAAGCATTATCAAAAAAAACAATAAGTTCATAGTTTGGCACACCTATTGATAATTATCTAACTCAAAAACAATGAAGAGCATTTTTTATTTTTTTGAGTTAGCCAAAATACACAAAATGAGGTCTTATTTTAAGACCTCATTTTTTTATATACTCTAATATTCGGGTATCAAAAACATTCTGATCATCAATAAATTTCATTTCTATCGGCTGATACCATAACTTTTCCTCGGAAAAACTAGGAGCCAATCGCATATAATCTTTCTCAGTTGTAACTATATAATCATGCTTTTTTAATTGATCAAGCTCGGTTTCTGTAAAATTGTGATGATCCGGGTAATTAATATGCGTAAAATCTAAACCTAAAGAAGAATAATACTCTAACAAAGGTTTTGGGTTTGCAATTCCTGTAACTAATGTAAACGAAGTATCTTTTAACGAAGATACCGATCGTTCTCTAGAGCTATTAATTATATCAGAACCATAATCGATCGTAGCGAACAATAAAATCTGAGTAGATTTGATATTCATCTTTTTTGTAATACTTTCCTTTAACTCACTACTTATTGTAGTCGGACATTTAGTTACTATAATTATATCCGCTCGATCAGCTCCACTCCTAGGCTCTCTTAAATCCCCTGTTGGCAAAACAATGTCATCACTGTACAAATCATAATAAGGAGTAAGCAAAATATAAAAACCCGCTTTTACTTTTCGATGCTGATAAGCATCATCCAACAAAATTACTTCTGGACTTATTTCTTGATTTCTTAAGTTTGATATTCCATTACGTCGATCAGCATCAACAGCCACTGTAACATTTTTGAATTTAGTTTTAAATTGTAATGGCTCATCTCCTACCTCTTTAGCTGTAGAATTTATTTGAACTAACTGAAATCCTTTTGTCTCTCTTTTATACCCTCTACTCAATGTCGCCAGAATCACCTCATCCTTTAATAACTTAATGAGATATTCAACCATTGGAGATTTACCGGTACCTCCCACACTTAAGTTCCCCACTGCTATCACAGGAAAATCATAAGAAACAGATTTCTTAATTCCTGAATCATACAACTTATTTCGTAACCAGGTTACGAAATAATACACAGGAACGATCGGCAAAAGTATTTTTCTTAATAAATTCAAATGTATAAACTTACTTTTTACAATATGATAATAGCAAATGTATAAAACGAAACTTTGATTATTGACAAAAGTTTTTTTACATTCAATTTATATTTCAAAAACAGACACCAATGCAAATTAAAGAGGTTATACAACACCTTGAAGTTTTAGCTCCTATGAGTTATGCCGAAGATTTTGATAACGTAGGATTATTAGTTGGAAATAAAAACACTACAGTTACAGGAATTCTTGTAACATTAGACACTTTAGAAACAATCGTAGATGAAGCAATAGAAAAAAACTGTAATCTTATAGTAAGCTTTCATCCTATTGTTTTTAAAGGGATCAAAAAATTTAATGGCAATAACTATGTAGAACGAGTAGTTATGAAAGCCATTAAACATGATATAGCGATTTTTGCTATCCATACTGCACTGGATAACGCATATCACGGAGTAAATGATATGATATGTGAACAACTTGGATTGATAAATCGTAAAATCTTAATCCCTCAAAGCGGTAGTATTAAGAAGCTAGTAACTTTTGCTCCCGAAAAAGAAGCAGACTCCTTGCGAACAAAATTATTCGAGGCAGGAGCAGGAACTATTGGAAACTATGAAAATTGCAGTTTTTCATCCAATGGGATAGGAACTTTTAAAGCAACCAAAAACACCAATCCATCTATCGGCAAAATTGGGCAAACACATCACGAAAAAGAAACTAAAATACAAATCACATTTCCAAAACACTTAGAAAGTACTATCATAAAGTCATTACGTAAAAATCATTCTTATGAAGAGATTGCATATGAAATTACAACTTTAGAAAACAAAAATCAGCATATTGGAATGGGAATGATTGGTGAATTACCCAATGAAATAGAAGAAACAACATTCTTAAGGCATATTAAAAAGATATTTAAAACGGGATGTGTAAGGCATTCCTCTTTATTAGGCAAACCTATAAAAAAAGTTGCTGTACTAGGAGGAAGCGGTAGCTTTGCTATAAAAAATGCACAAGCAGCTGGAGCAGATATATTTATAACCGCGGATTTAAAATATCATCAATTTTACGAAGCCGAGAACAAACTAATTCTTGCAGATATTGGTCATTATGAAAGCGAACAGTACACAAAAAACTTAATTGTTAGTTATCTTAGAAAAAAAATCAGTAATTTTGCAATCATTTTATCGGATAAAAATACCAATCCCATTCAATACATATAAAATATGGCAAAGAAAGAAGTTACTGTTGAGCAAAAATTAAGAGCATTGTATGATTTGCAATTAATTGACTCTAGAGTTGATGAGATCAGAAATGTACGTGGAGAGCTTCCATTAGAGGTAGAAGATCTTGAAGATGAAGTAGCCGGATTAAACAAAAGATTAGACAAACTCAATGCTGATCTTGAAACTATCGACGAAGGTATTAAGACTAAAAAGAACCTAATCGAAGAAGCTAAATCTTTAATTAAAAAGTACGGAGAGCAGCAAAAAAATGTACGAAACAATCGTGAGTACAACTCTCTAAGCAAAGAAATGGAGTTTCAGGAATTAGAAATTCAGTTATCTGAAAAGCATATTAAAGAGTTCAAAGCTCAAATCATCCAGAAAAACGAGATTATAGATCAAACTAAAGATCGTTTAACAGAGAGAAATAAGCACCTTACTCACAAAAAAGGAGAGCTTGATGCAATACTTGCAGAAACGGAAAAAGAAGAATTAGCCTTAATTGCTAAATCTGAAGATTTCCAAAACAACATTGAAGAAAGGCTAGTTGCAGCATATAAAAGAATAAGAAATAACGTAAAGAATGGCCTAGCTGTTGTACCTATTGAGCGTGGAGCTTCTGGAGGTTCTTTCTTTACTATTCCGCCACAGGTTCAAATGGAAATTGCTTCACGAAAAAAAATCATCACAGATGAACATAGTGGACGTATCTTAGTAGACCAAGAGTTAGCGCAAGAAGAAAAAGAAAAAATGGAGACAATGTTTTCTAAATTGTCATAAACCAATTTTTTATATAATATTACAGCCTCAGATGTTTCTGAGGCTTTTTTTATTTTAAAAAATTACAATATCAAAAATGGATAGCATCTTAATAATAGGCAATGTATGGCCAGAACCTAATTCCTCCGCTGCCGGAAGTAGAATGCTTCAACTAATTCAACTATTCATATCTAAAGGTTTTAAAATAACTTTTGCAAGTACCGCTGCTGAAAGTGAACACATGCACGACATTAATGCACTTGGCGTCACCAAAACTACCATAGCTATTAATGACAATAGTTTTGACAATTTTATAAACAACCTAAAACCTCAATTTGTTATGTTTGACAGATTCATGTCCGAAGAACAATTTGGATGGAGAATCGCTAAACATTGTCCGAAAGCTTTAAGGATCTTAAACACAGAAGATCTTCACAGCCTAAGAAAGACAAGAGAAGAAGCTTTAAAAAAAAAGATTGACTTTACATATTCTAATTTAAAATCAAGCGATATGGCAAAAAGAGAAATTGCCAGCATTTATCGTTCTGATATCTCTTTAATTATATCAAGTAAAGAAATAGACATCTTACGAAATCAATTCAACATAAGAAAAGAACTATTACAATACCTTCCTTTTCTACTAGACCCAATTAACACTCAAACAAAAAATAACTGGAAGCCCTACAACCAAAGAAGCCACTTCATAACTATCGGAAACTTTAGACACGAACCTAACTGGAATAGTGTTTTATATTTAAAAGAAACTATCTGGCCGCTGATAAAAAAAGAACTTCCGGAAACTGAACTTCACATCTATGGAGCGTACCCACCACCAAAAGCCACTCAACTACACAATCCAAAAGAAGGATTTCATATAAAAGGGTGGACAAAAAACGCTGCAGAAGTTATGCAGCAAGCACGTATATGTATCGCCCCTATACGTTTTGGCGCAGGAATCAAAGGAAAACTATCAGAAGCAATGCTAAACGGAACACCTAGCATAACAACAACTATAGGCGCAGAAGGGATGCTTGGAGAAGACTCAGACTGGAATGGCTTTATCAAAGATAAACCAGAAGAATTTGCAAAAGCAGCCATCAAACTATACAACAATGAAAATATCTGGAATCAAGCACAACAAAATGGAATAGAAATCATCAACACTCGTTTCAAAAAAGAAGAACTTAGCAATAAACTAATTCAGCGAATCTTTAAATTAAAAGATAATTTAGAAGAGCATCGTCATCAAAATTTCATTGGCTCAATGCTACAACATCACACCATGAAAAGCACTGAATTTATGTCTCGGTGGATTGAAGAAAAAAACAAGAACAACTAATGCCCTAATAGGTTTACAAAAAACTGATCAATCCCAAAAAGTAAAACCATTAATAAAAACACAAAACCAACTGTTTTCAGAGTACTAAACTTTAACTCATCATCAAACTTTGCCCTATAACCTAAGAGAACTCTAATTATTTCTAAAACCCTAACCCTATTAAGAAAGAGTACTAAAAACAATAACAAAAGATAAAGCATTGCACTCGCCAATGCTCCATATGTATCAAAAAATATAGCATCAAAAACAATTATATTAATAAGAATTGGCATGAGAACAAAAACCCCAAATAACTTTGTTTTCTGAAACAACAATAAACAGGCTCCAATCAATTGCGAAATACCAATAAACAATATATAAGAATAGGAATACCCCATAAAAGTCCAAGCTAGATCAAACCCTCCTACTTCAGACAAAGGAATCATAGCTATTTCTTCGGGTAAAACACCTCTTCTGTAAAACTGCCCTCCCAACAACTTACCAGATCCATATATGGTAATTAACATAAAAACATACCATCTAGCAGCAAGCTCTATATAATAAGAAAATTTAGAATTCATCTTACAACTTTCTCATAAGACGATATCAAACAAATTCAGGTTACAAACAATTAATAATAAAAACAAAAAAAATAGATTATTGAAAACAAAAAAAGCCTCTTCACTGATGTGAAGAAGCTTAATATCTTTTAAGAATTCTCTTTTTATTAAAGAGCAGCTACGTGCTTAGCAAGTTTTGACTTTAAATTAGCTGCCTTGTTATCATGTATGATATTACGCTTTGCTAATCTATCAATCATAGAAACTACAGAAGGAAACAAAGTCTCAGCTTCTTTCTTATCAGCTTCACGCAATTTTTTGATAGCATTACGTGTAGTTTTGTGCTGATATTTATTTCTAAGACGCTTAGTCTCACTATTTCTAATTCTCTTTAATGCTGACTTATGATTTGCCATCTTTTCTTTGTTAAATTTCTTTACTATAAAATTCGTAGCCCGTAGGGGAATCGAACCCCTCTTACCAGGATGAAAACCTGGCGTCCTAGCCGATAGACGAACGGGCCATAGTTGTTTGTCTAATTGCGGATGCAAAAATACAACTATTTTTTAATGGCGCAAGTGTTATTTTATTTTTTTCTAAAATTAATATGCTTTTGCAAATAACACCCTTACTTTAGAGGGGTTTCCGCTATATACACAACTACCATTTTCTTCTTTTGCATCAAACGGAATACATCGTATAGTGGCTTTGGTCAACTCTTTAATCTTTTGCTCTGTCTCTGCCGTTCCATCCCAATGAGCTGATATAAAACCACCTTTATTTTCTAAAACTTCTTTAAACTCATCAAATGAAGCAACCTCGGTAATATGCTCATCCCTAAATTGAGTAGCTTTTTGATGTAAACTTTCTTGAATTTCTTTTAATAAAGACTCAATCGTGTCTACAACCTGATCCTTATCTACAAATTGTTTAGAAAGAGTATCTCGTCTTGCTAGCTCTACCGTACCTTTTTCTAGGTCTTTAGGCCCAATAGCTATTCTTAATGGAACTCCTTGAAGTTCGTATTGTGCAAATTTAGCTCCTGGCCTATGCGTATCTCTATTATCAAATTTCACAGAAATACCTTTAGATCTTAAATCATTAACTAATTCATTTGCTACCTCAGAAATTTGATTCAATTGTTCCTCTCCTTTATATATTGGAACAATAACCACCTGTATTGGAGCAAGATTAGGCGGTAAAACCAATCCATTATCATCACTATGCGTCATAATTAAAGCCCCCATCAATCTAGTAGATACACCCCAAGAAGTAGCCCATACATAATCAAGTTTTCCTTCTTTTGAAGTAAACTTAACGTCAAAAGCCTTGGCAAAATTTTGGCCTAAGAAATGTGAAGTTCCTGCCTGTAAGGCCTTCCCATCCTGCATTAATGCCTCAATACAATACGTATCTTCAGCTCCTGCAAAACGTTCACTTTCAGTTTTTCTTCCCTTAATTACCGGAATTGCCATAAAGTCCTCAACGAAATCAGCATATACATTATTCATTTGATCAGTTTCAGCAATTGCTTCTTGTCTTGTCTCATGAGCCGTATGCCCTTCTTGCCACAAAAACTCCGCTGTTCTTAAAAACAAACGAGTCCTCATCTCCCATCGAACAACATTTGCCCATTGATTTATTAAAATTGGTAAATCTCTATACGATTGGACCCATCCTTTATAGGTATTCCATATAATTGCCTCAGAAGTAGGTCTAACAATCAACTCTTCTTCTAATTTAGCTTTTGGATCAACTATTAATTTTGAGGTATCCTCTGGATCAGTTTTTAATCTATAATGAGTTACCACTGCACATTCTTTTGCGAACCCTTCAGCGTTTTTTTCTTCTGCTTCAAACAGACTTTTAGGAACAAAAAGAGGAAAATATGCATTTTGATGTCCAGTTTCCTTAAATTTTCTATCTAATTCCGCTTGCATTTTCTCCCAAATTGCATACCCATAGGGTTTAATTACCATACACCCTCTTACCGCCGAATTCTCAGCTAAATCAGCCTTTACGACTAATTCGTTATACCATTTAGAATAATCTTCACTACGTTTTGTTAGATTTTTGCTCATAATCTGCTATTTGGCACAAATGTTGTGACTTTGTTAAATAAAAAATAGTTAGGGCAAAACTAACTAAATTTGTATTGTTCAACAATAAAATAAGGAGATATGCGACTTAAAAATTATTTTAAAAAAAATGGAGCTGTTGGGACCTTCCTTGCAGCCTCTCTACTTATGTTGACATCTTGCGGTTCTTATGAGTATGTATCTTATGATGATGGTATTTATGGCGAAGCAAGAAGCCAAAGAAGTTATGAACCACAACCAACCGCTACCAAAACCGAAACTAGTTCAAATTATTATTCTAATTACTTTTCAGAAAAATCTGCTCAGATTGACAATGTTATGGAGCAAGATGCCATTTTCACTGATATAGATTCTTATTCTAGTGAAAACTACAACGCTTCTGATACGACAAATGTAGCTTTAGCTTATGAAGGCGGACAACCTGCATGGGGAAGTGATTATGATGAAGTTTCTGTAAACATAATAAATACTGGATGGAATAACTGGGGATGGAATGCCTGGGGCCCTGGAATAGGCTGGGGATGGAATAACTGGGGATATAACTCCTGGGGATGGAATGCTGGATGGGGACCTGGTTTTGGATGGAACGCCGGCTGGGGATGGAATGCTGGATTTGGATGGGGAAATCCATATTGGTATGGTGGTGGATTTTGGTGTCCTCCATATTATAACTATGGATATGGTGCGTTTGGAAGAAATCGAATCGCATACAATAGAGGTTTTAGAAATCGAGGATTTAGAAATGCTTATGCAGGGAATTACAGAAGCAGAAGTGCCTACAATAGTAGATCTAGAAACTATAACAATAATAGATCAAGAAGTCGCTCGTACAATAATCGCAGTAGCTACAATAATAGAAGAAGAATCTCCGCTAACAATAATAGAAGAACAAGAACCTCAACATATTCTGGAGCAACTAGATCATCAAATAATGGCGCGTACTCGCGATCAAGATCAAACAATGCTAATAGAAGCAGCACTAGATCATACAGAGGAAGTTCCAGAAGTTCAGGTACAAGGAGTTATTCTGGATCTAGAAGTAGCAGCAGAAGTTCTGGATCTTACAGAAGCAGCGGATCTAGTAGAAGTAGCGGATCTAGATCTAGCGGTAGCCGTGGAGGAGGAAGAAGCCGTGGCGGAAGAGGTTAAAATCCACTTTTAAATTCTTTAAAAATTTTCAAAAAAAATAAAGTTTATTGGATTTAGATAGATATACAATCGATTAAAAATTGTGTCTTATCTAAATCCATAATCTGTTGTGTAGTAACAATAGTTAAATCAAATATTGCAACATATATGAAAAAGATATTTTTATTCGTTGGTCTATTATCTCTATCCTTCATAAATGCCCAAGATATTACAGATGCAGTAAGATATTCTCAACAAGAAATTTTAGGTACTGCACGTTTTAGAGGAATGAGTGGCGCATTTGGTGCTTTAGGAGGAGATATGTCTGCATTACAAATAAATCCTGCAGGATCAGCAGTCTTTTTAGGTTCCTCTGGTTCAATAACATTATCCTCGTCAAATATCCAAAATGATACAAATTATTTTGATGGTTTTAGCGAAACATCATCTTCTAATTTTAACTTTAATCAGATAGGTGCTGTATTCATATACAATAACCGTAATGAATCAACTATCCTTAATAAGGTATCATTAGGTATTGCATATGATCAAACTACAGATTTTGCCGAAGAACTATTTGCTTTCGGAAGAAGCAACAATTCAATCGATAATTTTTTTCTAGCAGAAGCACAAGGCATTCCTCTCGATTTATTAACCCCTAGAGCAGGAGAAAGTCCAGACGATCTTTACAGTTTTTTAGGAGAAACAGA
Source organism: Aquimarina sp. MMG015 (assembly GCF_018100855.1). Classification (NCBI taxonomy): domain Bacteria; kingdom Pseudomonadati; phylum Bacteroidota; class Flavobacteriia; order Flavobacteriales; family Flavobacteriaceae; genus Aquimarina; species Aquimarina sp. MMG015. Next base: position 350,094 of record NZ_JAGJEB010000005.1, on the reverse strand, counting down.
AGGTTATGGAGCTCAACAAGCATTTCTTGGTCACGAATCATTTATTATCGAAGGAAATGATCTTACAGACTCCAATAACACATCATATTTCTCAAATGTAGCTCCAGGAGTTTTTGACCAGGATTACCATTACGAAAGTACAGGTTTAAATGGGAAATTCACCATTAATGGAGGAGCCCAAATAAACGATAGATTTTATGTTGGAGTTAACCTTAATTCGCACTTTATTAACTATGATAAAATCACGAGGTTTGACGAATTCAATAATAATACAGGAAGTGTGGTTAATGAAATTATTTTTACAAATAGGCTATCTACTATTGGAGCAGGCTTCTCTGCACAAGTAGGAGGAATACTAAAGGTTTCACACATGCTTAGACTAGGTGCTTCTTTAGAATCTCCAACTTGGTATTATATCGAAGAAGAAACAACGCAAAGAGTAGTTACCGACGGAGTAAATGGAAGAATTAATTTAGATCCTAACGTAATAAACATATTTCCAGAATATCAATTACGTACTCCAGCAAAAGCAACTGGAAGTATTGCGGTTCTTTTTGGAAAACGTGGGTTAATTAGTTTAGATTATTCATATAAAGATTATTCATCTACCGAATTTGATTCTGATGAAGGCGTGAATTTTTCTGATATAAATAGACAAATTGAAAATAGTTTACAAGGAGCTTCTACCCTTAGAATAGGAGGAGAATTAAGAAATGGCAACTGGAGCTTTAGAGGTGGTTATAGCTATGAAGAAAGTCCATATGAAAATGAATTCATTCTGGGAGATAGAACTGGACTCTCTATGGGTATTGGTTATAACTTCGGGAAAGTAAAATTTGATGTCGCATATGACTATTCAGAACAGGAGCGTATTGAACAATTTTATCCAAATACATCTTTCACAAATTTTGCAACAGTAGAAAGTTACAGAGATAACCTAACTTTCACCTTAAGTTTAAATTTATAAAAAAAAATAAGTCGCTTTAAAAGCAAAAAGGGAGTTGATGTTCATCACTCCTTTTTTGCTTTTCCTGTATATTATCCTCTATCTTATTAAAGAAAAACTAGCGTTAAATTCTTTCATAACACCATTTTCTGTATACCTCACTTTAAACCAATACTCACTTGATGGTAACAAATTTCCATTATAAGTTCCATCCCACGTACCTAAAGACCCCAGATCCTTTAAAAGTTTTCCTGATCTATTAAAAATTAGAATTCCATTAATCTGAACATTATCGTTTCCTACAATCCCCCAACTCTCGTGAAAACCATCTCCGTTAGGCGTAAAGTACCTTGGGTAATCAACCACAAATTCTACTGGAAGTTCAATTTCGCCACACATAAAAACATCTCTTACATACACAAAATGTTCTCCTCTAGTCACTCTAGTAAAAACCGGAGAAGATTGCCAATCGCCAGTATCTAATCTATATTCATAATCCCCTATTGCATCAGAATCTACCATTACCTCAATAGTAGCATTATCAGAAAAAGCACCAGAAAGCAACTCTACAGCAAAATCTTCTATTTGAGGTGGATATGACTCTACAACCGTTGTTACTACTACCGAAACACACATTGTACTATTATTAGTGACTAATACAGCATACTGACCCGCAGTCGTGGGATTATAAGTAGGTTCGATCTCTCCTGGAATCTCATTTCCTGTTGCTGCTGTAGCTCCAACATACCATTGAAAATCATAAACAGTATCATCTAAGTTTGTATCGATCACATCTGTTGGAATCAAGTTAATAATCACACCATCATTTTCTAAACAAAGTACATACTCCTCTTCTAAAGTAAAGTCAGGAAGTGCATTAACAATCAACTGAACTGGAATCACCCTAAAACAATCATTACCCATCGCTAATGGATCAACACGCACATAAACCACTTGATTAAATATTTGTACGTTCTGATATGCTGAAGGAGATGAAATTGTATTAGTATTACCTAATTCAGCATCTTGCATCGACTCATAATAATCAATATCATAATCAGAAATACTCAAATCATTAGATATGTCTGCATCATTTAAATTAAGAATGTCTTGTACCGTCAAAGTAAGATCAAAAATCCCCACACCCTCTTGATCTGATTCACAAGTTTCCAATGAAGTTGGAGACAAATCAAAATCATCATACAATGTAGTACGTAATTGCAATGTTACACTAGAAAAACAACTATTATCTGTATCTCTACCCACAACTATTAAATCTCTAGTTAATGTAGTGCTCAGGTAAGAAGCAGGGTTAGGAATAACATTATCGTTATCTACATCGTTTTGGGACTCATAATATGATAAAACAATATTGGTAGCACCTCCTGTAATCTGGTCTTCTCTAAGGGTTAAGTTATAAACAGTATCAACCTGATCACTGCATAAACTAATAGGATCAGGATTAATTAATTCTGGATTATGCAGTACTTCTAAATCGAATGAAATTGTAGACCTAAAACACTCATCAACATCTGCAGCTCCATTATTATTATCATCTGATTGTACTCTTACCCATATTGTTTGCGGGTTAGACTCATTCATAAACGCACCTGTAATCTGTCCTGTATTATTTATAGCTTCATTCTGTGTTCTATGGTAGCTAACTAATAATGCTCCCGCTTGAAAACCAATCACTTCGACATCTTTTTCTGTTAAATCAAAAGTTGCTTGATTAGGATCATCACTACATAAAACAAAATCAGTTACTGAATTATTTTCAGGTAACCCTACAACCTCTAGCTGAATATGTTGTCCTAAACCCAGACATCCGTTATTAGTACCATCATCAACTCGTACATATAAATTTTGAATAAAAGGTGATGCATCATTTCTATGATTCGTCGGATCTACGATTGCATTCTCCTCTGCTAAGGCATCTGCTAAATTTTCATAATATGTAATGACTAAATTTTGTCCTGAAGGATATAGCGCGGTAACTTGACTTGTAGCATCACTAAAATCAAAAGTAGCAATCCCGTTAGCGTCATCATTATCTACATCGATATTATCACAAGTTCTATAAGATAATCCAAAACCTGCAGGAATCTGCGTTGCAGATACTACTAGATCTACCTGGGCCGTTCTAAAACATCCCTTATCAGTTTCTATCCTTGAAAACACTGTACTATTTATCGGAATGGGATTAGGATACGTAGTAAAGTTAATAATTTGATCCGCAGGATCAGCATTTATTGCTGCAGTCTCGGTAAGATAATACGAAAAGAACTCATTAGCAGCATTTGAAGAAATTAGCGTGTTTGCTTCTGACAAATTAAATAACGAAATACCATCAGTATCATCATCACACTGTAATAAAGATACTACTGGCACTACCACTGGAAGGGGGTTAACTATCAATTGAAAGCTTGTAGTCTCATAACAACTTTGTTCAGAAACATTTTCAATTCGCGCATATATAGTTTGAGGATTAGCTATGTTGGTATAATTATTAGGTAATTCTGTCCCTAAAACACCAGCATCCGCATCAGCTTGAGATGCATATAAAGAAACTAAAAAACCTGCAGAATTCTGAGTTCCCAGAACTTCTGATGCAATATTAGAAAGATCAAATTCTACAACACCGTTAGTATCATTACCATCCAATACATTATCACATAATTCTATATCCATAGGAACATTCGCTACAGGATTCTCATATACCCTCAACATAAAAGAAGTTATTTCGAAACATATTTGATTCATTCCACCTATTCTAGCCCATACAACTTGGTCTGCTACAGTATTTACAAAATTATCTGGATCGGTAATAATATTATCACCTGCTGCGCCTGTATAATTTTCCGCATCTTCCTGCGTAAAGTGATACGTCACTGTAAATTCAGTTGGATCTTGAACACCTAAAATAACAGATGTATTCTGAGTAAGATCAAAAGTTTCAATTCCATTTCCATCATCATCACAAGCCGATAAATTCTGAGGTGTATTTGCAATAATAGGAGGAGTATAAAATGTAATCACAACCTCATCAACTTCTGTATTACCATCAACATCTTCAATAAGCAACTGATATCTCCCTGATGTTGTAACTGTATATGTCGGACTAATTTCACCCGAAATAATATCAAATACCATGGTAGTCTCATTATAAACAGACCATTCATATCTGATAGCTCCATCTGATGTACCATCCAATACAACAGGGTCTGAACCGCAAATATCCTGATTAGGCCCTAGCGCTGCTTCTAGTATAGAACAGTCTGTAGAACCTGTACCCCCAGTTTGCTGAAAATTTATAAAACCAGGTTGCTCTGAAAAATTAGTAATCAATACAAGATAAAACTCTCCAGCAGTTGCAGCTGGAATATTCATCGCTTCTACTGCGTCTGGCGAATAACTACAATCAACAGTATTACCCGCTGTTAGCTCAGCAGTACAAGGAGAAACAGGGTCGGTAAAAGGTCCATAACATATAAAATCCACATCCAATTGGGTACCAGTCCCATCTTCATTAGTAGATTGCGAAATGCGAAAAGTCAATGCTCCTGTATCATCTATCTGCAAATAATACCAAGCAGGGAAAGGTTGTGTAGTTAAACATCCATAATTAGGACCAATTTCAGAGCTATTTACACAGCTACTATTAGTACTATTACAATTCGGGAAAACAATACCAGTAGTACTACAAAAAGGATCAGCACCATTATCCCCTACAGAATCAGCACAAACAGAACCTTGTGCTATACTAAAATTTGTATAAATGAAAAATGACAAAAATAATATCGATACAGGTATTCTTTTACTCATTACCAGTCTTTAAAATAAATGATAAAATAGCTTTGTTTATAAAATCCAAGGCTTTCTTATATAAAAACAATCATACTACAAGAAACCCTAACAAATAATATAATAAAACCGGAATAGTGTAGTAACCAAAATTATTATATCAATAGACTACATTTAAAAACCTTTTTTAATCCTAAAAGTTTACAAAATAAATCTATTCTAAATTATCTAATTAAAGAAAAACTACCTGCAAACACCCTTCTTCCTCTATTCGGATCACGATCGGACTGTTCATTAAACTCCACCCTAAACCAATACTGCGAAGAAGGCATTAAATTTCCATTATAAGTACCATCCCACCCAGCTCCAGTTGGATTCAATTGTTTCAACAATTTTCCATGTCTATCAAATATATAAACCAATGCGGGAGTAGGTTGATCTTCTGGATTGATTAAATTCCATGTTTCATGAAAACCATCTCCATTAGGAGTAAAATATTTAGGATACCCTAAGATCATAATATCAACAGATGTTCTTTCATTATCTGGACAATTAACATATCTAGCAACGATACGATAATCCCCAGGAGGGACCCCTTCAAATATTGGCGAAGATTGGTAAGGCCTAGATTCTACAAAATTACCATCCATATTTACATCTCTATCTAATCGATATTCAAAATCAGTAAATCCTTCTGCCTCTACGATTGGGTCCGTAGATATTTCTGCCGTTATAGTATAACTCCCCGCAAACGATTCTTCTGTAATGGTATACCCAACCTGAAATGTAATTTGAGAAACATCTAACACAGAAACTTGATCAGGAGAATCTGGCACTTCTATACCGCTGGCATCAAAACCTCTTAATCTATAAATCCCGTTAGAAGTAACATTATCGTAAAAAGGAAAAGTAGCACCTGGAATATCCACAAAATTTGTATCTCCTAAATCCGCTCTAGACCATTGAAAAGTTTCCGCAGCAGGTACAGCTGGAGGTCCAGTACTTGCAGGAAACCTTCCTTCTATTGTTAAAGGAAACTCTCCACAAGTAGCAATCCTATCCTGAGGTATACCTGGCTCTAGCACACTGCAATCGGTTGTTCCTGCTCCATCTTCTCCAAGATTTGTCTGCTCTAATTGTATTACTCCCGCTTCATCAGAAAAATTAGTAATCAATACTATGTAAAATTCTCCTGTCTGAGCATTTGGTATTGTAAATGTTTCTATAAAATTATCATCTGATGTTCTAGCATAACTACAATCTACAATGTTTGTATTATCTTCATCATCGATATAAAAATCAGGTTCATCAGCATTATTTACGCATTCTGCTGGCCTAATATTATCGCCATCTCCATTAAGATCACACCCTCTTGACAACTCGTCATCACAATTAATAATGAAAGAAGTTTGAAAAGGCCCCCATGCAATAAAATCAACATCAAGCTGTCTTTCATCACGATCCAAACGATTATCTCCATCGGTATCCATCCATTGTCTTATATCAAAAACCAGTTCTCCGGATTCATCAATAAGCAAAAAGTACCAAGAAGGATTTGGCGTAGTGTTTAAACATCCAACTTCTCCTAACCCATCAATATCACCAATTGTATTGGGAAATGTTAGTTCTAAAGAAGCATCTGAACAGAATGGCTGAGCGTTTCTACAGGCAACATCAAAGTCCTGCGCGTTTGTTAGTGTACTATTAAAAAAAAACAGTACAGACAATAATAAGATTTGAGGTAGTAATTTTGTCATGTTTTATATAACGTAGGTTCGTCTATTTTCTTGTGTAGGAATTAAATTTACTAATTTTAATATATAGTGCGTATAAAAGTATCATATTATTTATAATTGTTAACATAGCTTTCACTAAGTAAAAAGACAAAATCGTATCTTTGCAGCCTGTTTATAGTTGATTTTATTCGATTTCGAGAAATCACTTAGATTTATTGATAAGAATCAACACTAAAACTATAGGAAATTTAGAAAAAGAATACGTTGGAATTGTAAATAATTTTACTTTCAATTTTGAATAGAAAATACTGATTGAAAAGTAATAATTAGTAATTTAATTTATTGATGTTTCTACTCATAATTCTTTTTATTTGATAATAATAAAATTTTGAACTTGTGAAGATAGACAAGGCCCTTGAAGCTATTGAAGCGCTAGGTGATAATCATGTAGCTACTAGCGCAACAACTCCTCTTAGAGAAGATGCATTTAAATTAAGTGATAAAGAAAAAATCGCTTTAATTAGAGAAGATGTAAAGCATATTATGGAAACTTTGGGATTAGACCTTGATGATGATAGTCTTAAAGGAACTCCCCAACGAGTTGCGAAAATGTTTGTGAATGAAATTTTTTCTGGTTTGCATCCACAAAGAAAACCAGAGGCTTCTACCTTTGACAACAACTACAAATATGGAGAGATGCTAGTAGAAAAGAATATCACAGTATATTCTACTTGCGAACATCACTTACTCCCAATTATAGGAAGAGCTCACGTAGCATATATTTCTAACGGAACGGTTGTGGGATTATCTAAAATGAATCGAATAGTAGATTATTATGCAAAACGCCCTCAAGTACAAGAACGTTTAACTATGCAAATTGTTCAGGATCTTCAGGTAGTCCTAAACACCAAAGATGTTGCTTGTGTAATAGATGCAAAACATCTATGCGTAAATTCTAGAGGAATAAGAGATATCGAAAGCAGCACAGTAACTAGCGAATTTGGAGGGAAATTTAAAGATCAAGCTGTACGCAGAGAATTCCTAGACTACATTAAATTAGACACCACGTTTTAATTTTATATTTATTCAATCAATAATCACAAGAACTCATTAAAATCATGGCAATAGCTCCATTGTACAAAACTCAAAAACTAAAAATTTACAACTCAATTTCGGGTCAAAAAGAAGAATTCATTCCAATTACTGAAGGTAATATTGGAATGTATGTTTGTGGCCCAACCGTTTATAGTAATGTACATTTAGGAAATTGTCGAACTTTTATTTCTTTTGATTTGGTTTACAGATATCTTAAACATTTAGGGTTTAAGGTGCGTTATGTTCGAAATATAACAGACGCAGGACATTTAGAGAATGATGCAGACGAAGGAGAAGACAAAGTTTCTAAAAAAGCAAGATTAGAACAATTAGAACCTATGGAAATAGTGCAGCGATACACTTTAGATTTCCATAACATTTTAGCGAAATTTAACAACATACCTCCTAGCATAGAACCAACTGCTACAGGTCATATTGTTGAACAAATTGAAATGATTAAATCCATAATTGATAATGGTTTTGCATACGTAACGAATGGCTCTGTATATTTTGATGTTAAAAAATTCAATGAAACTAATGATTACGGAAAATTAAGTGGTCGTAATCTTGAAGATATGATTGCTAATACCAGAGAATTAACTGCACAAAGTGATAAAAAAAACCCTCAGGATTTTGCTTTATGGAAAAAAGCAGAACCGGAGCATATTATGCGATGGCCATCTCCTTGGAGTGATGGTTTTCCTGGATGGCATCTAGAATGTACGGTAATGAGTACTAAATATCTAGGCGAAAAATTTGATATTCACGGAGGCGGAATGGACCTTAAGTTTCCACACCATGAATGTGAAATCGCCCAAGGAGAAGCAGCTTGTGGTGTTAGTCCTGTAAATTACTGGATGCACGCTAATATGTTAACTCTCGATGGTAAAAAGATGTCTAAATCAACAGGAAACATCTTATCGCCAGCTGAAATTTTTAATGGAGAAAGCGACAAACTTAACAAAGCTTTCGCCCCTAGCGTTGCTAGATTTTTCATGCTTCAAGCGCACTATCGAAGTATCTTAGATTTTTCTAATGATGCTCTAGAAGCTTCAGAAAAGGGTTTTTATCGACTCATGGAGGCAATTGAAACTTTAGAAAATCTAAAAATAGGTGACACTACAGAAGGATTTCATGTTCAGAATTGGGTAACAGAATGTTATGCTGCTATGAACGATGACTTTAATAGTCCCATTCTAATTGCTAAACTTTTTGAAGCGGTAAAATTCATTAATTCAATAAAAGAAGAAAAATCTTCTGTATCAAAAGAAGATTATGAAATGCTAAAAACTAAAATAAGTGAACTAGTATTCGATGTTTTAGGATTGGTAAATGTTAACGAAGCTTCTTCCGATATTAGCGATAAACTTTCTAGTACGGTTGAATTATTAATTCATCTAAGAGCAGAAGCAAGAGCAAATAAAGATTTTGCAACTAGTGATAAAATCAGAGACGAGTTATTAGCTATGGGAATTCAACTAAAGGATGGCCGTGAGGGAACTACTTTTACTCTAAATTAATTTAATATTTTATTTTGGGTTCAAATTTAACCTTAAAAAAGGTTTTAATACTACCATTTATTGGAGTTGTGAAATTATACCAACATGTAATTTCACCTTTAACTCCTGCTACCTGTCGTTATCAACCTACTTGCTCGCATTACACTGTAGAGGCACTAGAAAAGCATGGATTGTTTAAAGGTGGAAAACTAGCCATAAAACGTATTTTTAGTTGTCACCCGTGGGGAGGTAGTGGATATGACCCAGTTCCGGATGCCGACACCAAAGAAAAAAGGAAAAGTTAAACTTATCCCCACACCTGTTTATCTCATTAATGTTTTATTTATAATTTTGAGTTCAATTAAATACCTATATTTACCCTAGAAAAATAATTTTCCACATGATATTCTCTAAAATAGTATGGAATCCTATAGAAGGATTTGATCTTGGTTTTTTTGTTATTCGTTTTTACAGTCTGATGTTTGTAGTTGCTTTTTCATTAGGATGGTATTTAATGAAGAAAATATATATCCGTGAAAAAATTTCAATGGAAAAACTAGATTCTGTATTTATCTATGCAGTCATAGGTACTTTATTAGGAGCTCGATTAGGTCATGTATTCTTTTATGATTGGGATTATTACAGAAATAATTTACTAGAAATCATTTTACCTTTTAAATTCAATCCAACATTTGAATTTATAGGATTTAGAGGACTTGCAAGTCACGGGGCAGCTATAGCATTTATTATAGCTATGTATTATTACTCTAAAAATGTTTTAAAAAAACATCCTTTATGGATTATGGACAGGGTAACGATTCCGGCAGCTTTCGGAGGAATTTTTGTTCGACTAGGAAACTTTTTTAATTCAGAAATTATCGGAGAACCTTCCGAAGACTCTGCCTTTGGAGTAAAGTTTATAAGGGATGGTTTAAGCAAAGGAGAAGTTGTAAGAGAAACAGGAATTAAAAATATTAATGAAGCGTACTCCGCTATTGTAAACAATCCTAAATTTGCTAATCTACTAGAAGCAATTCCATATCGTCACCCCGCTCAATTATACGAAGCATTTGGATATATTTTTGTATCATTAATACTTTGGCTATTATACTGGAAAACAGACAAACGAAACAACAGAGGGTTTTTATTTGGAATGTATATGATGCTTATATTCATTGTTCGTTTTATTGTAGAATATGTAAAAACAAGCCAGGATGGATTTGGAGATGGACCTAACGGAATACTTTCTACTGGCCAGTGGCTAAGCATACCTTTTATATTAGTTGGACTCTATTTTGTAGTAACAGCTAAGAAAATTAAAGAAGACGCAAAGTCATATACTTTAAAATAAAAAACACGCCATTTATAAAAAAGAGAGTAATAACTAGGTTATTCTATTTAAAAACCTCATTAGATTCTTTTAGTTTCTCTCTACTTTCTACGAATTATAATTCGTCTATTATTTTACGGATATTTCTATTAATAATATTACCAAGATCCTATAAAATTAATCTTATTCGATGATCGGTTATCCTACTTTATAAATAATTACATGTTCTAATTTTTGCAGATTTGTCGCCAGAAGAAACAATATGCATAAAATTACATATACACAGAAACATATTCAACTGAGTTACCTTGTTATAAACTAATATTCAAATATTTGATATTCTCAAAAAAAACCATCTACACCATGTGTTTTACAAGTTTATTAGTTAATTATTGTTAATAAATACATTAAAAGCGTGAAATTAACATTTTTTTTATTGTTTTTGGTTGACCAATATATAATTTGGTTAACCAAATAAATATAACACAAATTATAACTACTAATTTTACGATTATGACAATTTTAATTTACAAAAAAAGAAATATTATCAATTTATTATTTAAACCAACAGTACTCATTGTTCTTTTATTGACTGCTATTTCATGTGAAGAAGAAGCTATATCGGATACGGATATAACCAATATTGCAGAAGACAACGATCTTAATAATCTCTCTAAAGCATCTTCTGATACTCCTTGGGATTTTGATAGTTCTTACTCCAGTAATGATGATTTTCAAGTTGACAATGATGGTGGAGGAGCTCATAATTGGAATGAACGCGAATATAAGGATGATCCTAACGACAATGGTTTTGACATCACTGATTACATTTATGTTGACGGTAGTCGATTAATCTTACAGTGTCCAAATGGTAATGAAAGAAGAAGAGCCGAATATAGAGATCAAACCAATATTGATATGGATCGTAGAAATCGATTAGATCTCACCTTTGATGTTAGAGGTTATGACAACAGACACGAACTTATTTTAGCACAACTACATAATGATCATGGAGACGCTCGTAGACCATATGCAACTGTAGTGGCAGAAAACGGAAGAATTCGCCTACAAAGAACGAATGCACCTACAGGATCTAGTACTACAACCGCTGCAGAAACCATCCCATTCAGACAAAATGATCGGTACAGAATTAGAATGGAGACCCCTAATGGCTCACGAAATCTAGATGTAAGAATTGACAACCTAGACACTGGAGAAAGAGCTCGAAACACTTTTAGTTTTGATTCTGACTGGAGTAGATTAGATGGTAATTTTTATTGGAAGCATGGAGCCTATATGCCTGATGGAGGTTCGAATAATACACGTCAAAGAGTGGAAACAATTTCATTTGCTACCAACAGGACATAATAATTCAATTTCTTATTGACTAGTGATCGATTTTTTTTAACCAAAATTATTCAGAAAAAAGGTTGTGCAAATATTTTTACACAACCTTTTTCAATCCCATAAATATCACCCAACTCTATTCGATTAGAATACCTCGTTAGACTCTTTTAGTTTCTCTGTATTTTCTACCAGTTGTAACTCATCTATTATTTTCTGGATATCTCCATTAATAATATTACCAAGATCGTATAAAGTTAATCCTATACGATGATCAGTTACCCTACCTTGCGGATAATTATATGTTCTAATTTTTGCAGATCTATCACCAGAAGAAACCATACTCTTACGTTTTTCTGAATCAGCAGCTTGTTTCTTTTCTAATTCAATATCATATAAACGAGAACGTAGTACTTTTAAAGCTTTTTCTAAGTTTTTATGAGATGATTTCTGATCCTGACAACTAACAATCATACCTGTTGGCTCGTGATGCAACTTAATCGCAGAATATGTGGTATTTACAGATTGTCCTCCAGGACCTGTAGACGTAGTTCGTTCAATTCTTACTTCTGTCATATCGAGCTCTACATCAAACTCTTCTGCTTCTGGCAACACCATAACAGTTGCTGCACTAGTATGCACTCGTCCTTGAGTCTCCGTCTGAGGAACACGTTGTACACGATGTACTCCTGCTTCGAACTTCATTGTTCCGTACGCATCCTCACCATTTACTTCAAAAATAATTTCTTTATACCCTCCACTAGTTCCTTCACTAAGATCTACCACACTAGTACTCCATCCTTTACCTTCACAATACTTGGTATACATTCTGAATAAATCACCAGCAAAAATACTTGCTTCATCACCACCCGTTCCGGCACGAATCTCCACTACGCAGTTTTTAGCATCTTCTGGATCTTTAGGCACTAGCATATACCGTATTTTTTCCTCTAAAGCTGGTAACTCTTCTTTGGCCTCTTCTAATTGCATTTTTGCCATCTCCACCATTTCCGCATCGCTACCATCTGCAATGATCTCTTCCGCTTCTTTCTTATTATCAGTCAACTCTATATAATGATCTCTCTCATCCATCAATGCTTTTAGATCTTTATATTCTTTATTGAGCTGCACATACCTTTTTCGATCAGAAATAATATCTGGTTGAATAATAAGATCTGTTACCTCATCAAATCGTTGCTTTACAATATTTAATTTATCAATCATAGTTCTATCTATCCTGTAAGTAGAATTTACAAAAATACGTTTTTTTGTCCAAAGGTCATATTGACTTTTAATATTCTGGGGTATAATTATTAATATAAAAAAGTTGTATTTTTATCCTTCAAATGCTAAAAGGCTCGTACACATACAATCACAAACTACTTTTTAGTTGGTTTATCACACTTTTACTTTTCTTAGGTATTGGTGGCTATACAAATTATACCCAACCAATTTCTTATGAAAATACTATCGAATTAGTAATTTCTTCTAAGGAAAATAATCTTAAAACTACTTCTTACAACAAAGTCATAAAGAGTGACCAGAAATTTAGATATTATAATTCTGATTTACAATTCTTAGTAAGATTCCATAATAGCATCCACATTGTTAAGGGTAAAGAATTTAGCAATACTATTTCTTTAACTTTAAAACATAAAATATTCTTTCCAAAGAACACTAATTACACTTCTGAGGAAAATTCTTTTCATATAGGGTAATCCCTTTCTTTAAAGGCTTTTTAGCCAAAAAAAATAATTATTTACACCATTACCAACAACTGGTAGTACATATTACATTATTCCTAAAATGAAAAGGTTAAAAAAAATTATGAGACGTATCGTCTTACTGCTATTCATTATTATGGTAACTATGATTCCTGTACCTATCTTTTTTCAAAAAAAAGAAGGAAAGTTTAATGATGAGAACACAATTGAACTTGTAGAGACAAAAGAAGAAGAAACAGAAACCAAAACAGTTCGGTTCAATGACGAACTAGGATCATAATAAACTAGGCAAAACAACTAAATTCTGTATTCGAGAGTCTAGACACAAACATCTAGACTCTTGAAAATCTATGCTATTTTTCTTGCCCCTAAAGCGAAGTAAATAATAGCTCCAAAAATAATAATTAGAAAAACTGGTAAAAACCATATCCCTAAATTTTCAGAATGACCTAATGCAACTTGAACAGATTTATATAAAATAAAAACGAAAGTCCAGGTAATAGTTAGGTTTAACACTCGAATAAGCCTCGTACTATTCCTGTAATATTTAGATGCATTATCTTTAGTAAATGCTTTAGGGTAATTAAAAACATGAGGTGATTTATTTAAAACAAAAAGACCTGCCGCGAGAAACAAACCAATAATCGGAAGAAACCAAATCATGGATTTAGAATTATAATCATCTGGAGTTCCTTTTGCATTAAAATGAGTTGGAATCATTTCTGGAAGATCTTTATAATAAAACAACGGAATTAAAATCAAAGTAATCAAACCAATTAGCATTATTATTTCTAACAAAACATCTATCAATCCCTTTTCAACTTTAATAATTGGATTACCCATAATATAACTTTATAAAATTCAATATAATAATTAGAAATTAAATTACGATTTTTGAATGTAATGGGTAATTTAAAAATAGGACTAGGTGGAGGATGTCACTGGTGTACAGAAGCCGTTTTTCAATCCTTAAAAGGTATAACCTCCGTTGAACAAGGTTATATAAAAAGCACTGGAAACAACAACTCTTTTTCGGAAGCTGTAATCATAGTATTCTCACCCGAAATAATAAGTCTAAAGGACTTAATTGAAATTCATTTACTTACACACAAAAGCACCTCTAATCATAGTTTTAGAGAAAAATACCGAAGTGCGATTTATTATTTCAAAAATGAACAAAAGCCAATTATTGAAACAATTATTATTCAACTAAATGAAAATTTTCAAAATCGATTAATAACAAAAGTTTTAAAATTTAATTCTTTTAAACCTTCGAGAACAGAATTAACCAACTACTACAAGAAGGACCCAAAAAAACCGTTTTGCATACGATATATTCAACCCAAATTAGAGTTTCTTAGAAACAAGTATTGGGATAAAATGAATTTTTAAACAGGTAATCCTTAAAGATTTTGAAAAATTAGTATTCACAAGTTTTATACTTGTTTTATACAGATAGGACAATCCAACAATATAATTTAGTTATAAGTGTATGTTCCGAATTCGCTATTTATTGTTAGTTTCTTTTCATCTGATCCCTCAACACGTCCAACTATTTTAGCGTCTACATTAAAGTTTTTTGAAATTGAAATAATTTCATCTGCAATTTCTGGAGATACATATAACTCCATTCGATGCCCCATATTAAAAACTTGATACATTTCTTTCCAATCCGTACCAGAATTTTCTTGGATTAACTGAAATAAAGGAGGTACATCAAATAAATCATCTTTAATAATATGTAAATTATCTACAAAATGCAAAATTTTAGTTTGAGCTCCTCCACTACAGTGAACCATTCCATGAACGTCCGAACTATTAAACTTAGATAAAATACTTTTTATTATAGGTGCATAAGTTCTCGTTGGAGACAATACTAATTTACCAGCATCAATTGGTGCGTTTTTTACCTCATCTGTAAGGTTTGTTTTTCCAGAGTACACCAATTCAGAAGGTACTGCAGCATCAAAACTTTCAGGATATTTCTCCGCCAAAATCTTATGAAATACATCATGACGAGCAGAAGTAAGACCATTACTCCCCATACCGCCATTATATTCTTTTTCGTAAGTCGCTTGACCAAAAGAAGCCAAACCTACTATCACATCTCCTTCTTTTATATTAGCGTTATCAATAACATCTTTACGCTTTACACGAGCTGTTACCGTAGAGTCTACTATAATTGTTCGCACTAAGTCCCCTACATCAGCGGTTTCTCCACCAGTAGAATGGATAGTAACTCCAAAACCTTTTAATTCCTCTAATAACTCCTCAGTTCCATTAATAATTGCAGAAATTACTTCTCCAGGAATCAAATTCTTATTTCTTCCAATAGTAGAAGACAACATAATATTATCAGTTGCTCCAACACATAATAAATCATCTATATTCATTATTAAAGCATCTTGAGCTATACCTTTCCATACAGAAACATCTCCTGTTTCCTTCCAATACATATAAGCCAGAGAAGATTTGGTACCTGCTCCATCCGCATGCATTATCAAACAATAATCCTCGTCACCAGTAAGGTAATCCGGAACTATTTTACAAAATGCTTTTGGAAAAAGACCCTTATCTATGTTCTTTATAGCACTATGAACATCTTCTTTAGATGCCGAAACTCCACGCTGAGCGTAGCGTTTACTTACTTCTTGACTCATTATTACAGTATTAAACGGATAGTAAACCGCAAAGATAATTGAATTTACCTCAATCACTAAACTCAATATAAAAAATCCCAAATTCAAGTATTAATATTCTTGAATTTGGGACACAAAACATGTATCTCTAGAAAGATATTATTCCCAATCTGCCATAGAAGCGCTCGTAATTAAATCAGCTCTATTAGCTATTTCTAAAATTGACATTGTTTGTATGTTTTTTTGTGATATTCCATCGTTAGAAGTGTTTACAAAAATAACGGAAGCTTCATTTGGAGAAAACCTTCCATCCAAATCATTAGTCCCAGCCGGTTTTTCAATAGAGATATCTAAATTAGAACTATCATCAAAATTATATATAAATATGTGAGAATCTAATTGTCTATATTCACTGCTTTCAAAACCAGAAATATCACGACTATATAAAAGTTTAGTCCCATCAACAGAAAGATTTATACTTCCTGCAGCTCCGGAAACTCCTGACAATATTGTATCAAGAACAGTTCCTGATGTATTGATCGTAAAAATCGTTACCTCGTAACCTTCTAAATTATTAGTCTTAAGTACAATTACATTATTATTATCATTCGTATCTACTTCTGAAATAAGATCTCCGTTAGAGGTTTGATAAACTAAAACTAGACCACTTCCATCAGCATTAATACTATATAATTTATCTTGATTAGGGAACAACAATTTAGCACCATTTTCTGTCCAAGAAAAATCGATTTCTCCTAAATTAAATCCAGCAACAGAAACTTGAGAAGTAACCTGCATCATTTGAGAACCATCTTCATTCATTGTAAACAAATGCGTCTGCGAACCAACAGATTGTAGAAAAGCAATCTTACCTGTTCCCACATGACGTCTAGGCCTAAAACTATTCTTAGTTTCTGATGTCAGTTGGATCTCTGTACTTCCTTGTTCATCCGCAGAATAAATTACTCCGTTATCATCGATTGATCTCGTATACACAATTCGATTATTTGGAGGACTCATAGTTTCAAAAGCAAAACTACTACTGTTTACAGAATCATTTATCCCATCATTACTACTTACTTGCCAAAAATATTTAACCTTATAGGAAAGATTGGTAAGCGTATAGGTTGTATCCGTAATATTTTCAAAAACTTCTACTTCAGAGTTTTCATCATTACGCAAAGTAATCGTATAAGTAAGAGCATCATCATCAGGATCAGAACCTGTCCAAACTAATGTAACCTCCAATGGTTGATCTACAGAATTATCTGCTGGCGAATCTAAGATTGCAGCATCAGGTGCTCTATTACCAGCCGTCTCTACATCCATCTCAAAAACGATCTCCAACTCTCGATCAGCAATAATTGATATCGCTTCAAATTGCGCTAATAATCCATCTCTCTGAGCGGCAAGAGAATAATCACCAGAAGGAATATTCTCAATAATATATTCTCCATCAGCATCAGTAAAAACTGTGCTTGAAGAAGGGTTTGTAGATATTTTCACATTCTCTAGAGGCTCATTGGTTCCCACGGCCACGACTCTTCCTCTAACAGCACCCAAACCTTCTAAATCTATTGTATCTTCGCTACACGAAGTGATAGCAAAAACCATAAATACTGTTATTATTTTTATTATGTATTTTTTCATTTTCATCAGGGTTTTATCCTTTAGGAACTTCACCATTTTCAATTACTTGTCGATTTCTTTTTTTTAGTTTTCTAAGCTCTTTATCTTCTCTTCGTTTTTGTTTACGAAGTTCTTTATCCATTTTCAAAGGAGTTTTAAAATACCAATTTAAACCTAAAGAAAAATTAAAATATTGATCATCTCTTTTACCTTGAGTAACATTATCTAACTTATCACCTAATACAAGATTATGGGTAGCACCTAGCGACACTCCTATATGATCAGAGACTAAATATTCGATACCTCCTCCATATTGAAATTTAAAAAAGGTTCTATCAAAATCATCACTATTTACAGTTCCCATTCCTCCAAAGAAATAAGGTGTAAGTTTTTCAAAAGGCAATAGAGTCAACTCTGCATTTACATCAATTGCATGAAACCCCTCTGAGAATGCTCCTTCATTTCGCAATTCAAACTTACTAATACTTGCATTAGCATTTAAGTATGGATTAAAATACCACTTACCTCCTACTCCTATGGAATATGATAAATCCGCGTTATTATAATCTCCACTAATAAGAGCCATTCCTCCGTTAGCGAATAATGATTTTTCTCCTCGTCTTTCTTTAAAATATCGTTCATAGAGCCCAGTATTATGTGCTTCATTCTTCTCTTCATTATAATCTGCTACTAACGCATTTACTTTTTCTGGTTCTGCTTTGGAACTCCAAAGCTTATCTTCTATACCTTCTATTATCAAGGCTTCAACTGCCTTTTCTATCGCTTCAGAAACCGCTATCTGTCCGGGTTCATTTTTGGTAAAACCAGTTTCGGCTTCTAACAATCTACTGAACTTAACATATCTAAAAAAACTAGCATCTAATGCCTGTGATAATATTGTTTTAGAGACATAAACTGTTTTTAAAATTTTACCACTTGATGTAGAAACAGCTCTTAAATATACCGTAATTCTATCTTGTCTATATTGAGTAGAACCACCTATTCCAAAATATCTTGCTCCCAATCCTCCCGTAATGATATTAGAGTCATAGGAAACAATACCACCTTCCAAAATAATTCCAGCATACAATAATGGTGGTAATTGAGGTTCTTTAGAATTTTTATTTTTTCTATATTCTTTTCTAGTAGAACGAATAATATTTCGCTCATTCAATAAATTACTAAGATTTTCTCTTTCGATAGGTACGAACCACTTAGAATCTTCTAAGGCTTTTACCAAAATGGTAGTTGCCCCTTGAGTAACAGCGGTACTAAATGTACTTCCTGCTTCAGTAGGCTTATACTGACCTGTTTGATCTCTAAATTTATACACTCCTACCACTACAGGTTCCGTAGGCCTGGGGAAATCTCTTAAAGTCTGAGTAAACTGTGTATCCTCCCCAATTCTTGCTTGTTCTATTGTAATAGGCTGATTAAAATAGGTTCCACATCCGGACAACAATATGACACAAGAAATTACTAGAATTACTTGATAAAACTTATGACGCATTAAAAATTAATTAGGAATTATTACTTGAGATTGATCTCCGGTGCTAGTATCTAAAATGTTTATCACCAATCCTTCTCCAGAGGGAAAAATCTCAATAAACAATGTTCCAAAACTAAAAGTACCTTCAGTTAGTCCCTCTTGTCCGAATTGTTCATTAAATAAAGTTCTGGATATCTGACTTAATAATTGGTTATTTAGACTTTCTGTAAATCTTTCTAACTCTGATCTATCATCAGCGTTCGGATCATTTTCATCTGTAAATGTATTCTGGGCCTCTGCAGAACTTAACAGCCATTGATAATTAAAAGTATCACCTCCAAAAGCAGGGTTTTTTGGCCGATATACTAAGTCTTGTCCATAGCTAAATTGAAAAGCTGAGAAAACAAGCAAAGTAGTTACTATGATTGACTTCATATGTTTTAATAAGTAATTAATACTGAAAAATATCTCTTTTTTGTTTTTTAAGATCTTTAAAATATTTGTAGACCCGACGTATTGAAATTTTAGACATTTGCTCTAAATATTCTACATCTGGTTTTCCAAGGAATTCATGAATGACTCTATCTTCTATTTTAACCTGGATAATTGTACTTCTACCAAAACTAAGTTTTTCATAAACTCCAACTATTTTAGAACCATTTATTCTATTCAGTGTATAAGAATTATAAAAAAACTCATAAAAATCCTTTCCAGGTTTTGTTTTTGTTTCTTCAATAACAATACCTTTTAATTCGATACCATCATCTTCTACGTACTCTTCTTCTTTTTCTTTTTTTTTCGTTTCTTCATTAAAGGCAATTCGATCTTTACCCACTATTGTTTCTTCTTCATAAATCAACAAAAGTATCACAATTTTATCTTGCTCATCGACACCTACAGATGTAGCAGCAAGACTCTTTTGTTCATTAGCTTCTAATGTAAATCTTTCTTCTTGATTGTTTTTAGTAACATTATTTTTACTGTCTGTTCTAAAAACTGAAAATGTATATTTTAAACTTTTATAAACCTCTGTAGCATTTGTCGCTTCTGCACTAATAGAAACAATATCATCTATTCTTTCTGTTTTAATCTTAGCGACTACTTCTATATTGGTATGCTGACCATTCGAGAATTGAAATACCAAAAAAAACAGTATGACCAGTTTAAAGTTCATAAGAAGTAATAAAATATCGTTTAAAAACTCCTAACAATAATTGTACGAGCATTACCCGTCATTTTAAACTTTAAATTTTTAGTTAGCTCGTTACTACCAAATCGTTCGAATGACAGATTATCTCCTTCTTGAAGAATTTCGAGATTTGTTGAAATATCTCGGTTAAATGAAAAATCTATTACTGAATTATTATTACCGTTCTGAGTTATTAACTTTTCAATTTCGCGAGAAGTTTCATTTATATCAATTAAATTTTGCTCTCCATTCTGACTTAAACGAATATCGGACCGCTCCGCTGTTATATTAGAAAACACCTGGTTATTAGCACCTACTTGCTGGATAAATACTGCGCTATTATTTATCATACTCTCCCTTGCAAGCTGCACATTAGTATTACTTTCTATTTGATTCAGTGTTATGAATCGTTCTTGACTCCCTACCAATGATTCATCTCGGTTCTCGCTATTCTGAGCGTAGGAATTTCCACAGAGAAATAAGCCTAACGCTATGATATAAAATGTGAAGTATTTTTTCATTAGTAAAAGGGTTTTAAAAGTAGTAAAAGAGTTACACTAACTAAAGGTCAGTGTAACTCTCTCAAATATATTAAAAATATTTCTTAAAGCTCTCCTCCAGAACCGCTCTGTGTTACAACAGCAGCGTTACCTGTTCCACTTTGAAGAATGATACTACTATGAGACTCTCCAGTTTGAGTTACAAAAGTAGTGTTACCTGTTCCAAACTGAGTATCTTGTGCAAAGTTAGAATCTCCTAATTGGAAAATATCACTGATATTACTAGCTCCATTTTGTAAAGATTCTGCAATGTTTTCATCTCCTATTTGTCCTTGAAGTACTAAGTTTCCTTCTCCGAAAATACCGAAGTCACCTTCTTGAGAAGCTGAAGCAACATTTCCATTACCTGATTGGAACTGACTTGCAATATTATCTCCACCGAAAAATGCTAAATTTTGAGTTGCAGAAACAGAGTTTCCATCACCTAACTGAGTTTGAATAATAAAATTATTATCTTCTTCGTGTTGAGCAAATGCCTCATTCTCGTCTCCAGACTGTAATTGATCAACAACACCACCTCTAGAATCAAAGAAACTACTACCTTGTAATGAAGTAGCTACGTTACCTCCACCAGTTTGTGATTGAATTAACGTATTATTTGTTCCCCACTGCTCTCCACTTGCTAAGTTAGCTTCACCAACTTGTCTCTGGTCAGCAGTATTAACATCTCCTACTTGCGCCATAGAAGCTGTATTAAAAGAACCATCCTGAATAATTAAACTAAAGTTTTCTTCACCTCCTTGAGAAGTAGTTGCTGTGTTAGCATCTCCAAACTGACCTTGACCAGCATAATTTAATGATCCATTTCCGAAGAAACCAGCTCCTTCTTGAGAGATCGTAGCATTGTTACCATTACCTTCTTGAAGTTGCTCAGAAAGATTATCTCCACCAAAATTTAATAAATTTTGAGTAGCAGAAGCAGTATTTCCGTTTCCTATTTGTACTTGATAAACTTCATTTCTGTCCTCTTCATGCTGAGCGAATGCGCTATTCTTATCTCCTGTTTGCATTTGAGTAACAATTCCGTTTCTAGAAGCGAATGCTTCACTACCCTGAATAGCTTCTGCATTATTACCTGCTCCTAATTGAGTTGTAGTGTTTGTATTTGCTAAACCTACTTGCGTAATGTTAGCAGCATTCATATCACCCGATTGATCAACGCTACTAGCATTTGACTGTGCAACCATCACTGACGCGCTTAATAAAGTTGCTAGACTAAAAATTACTTTTTTCATACGTAAAATATATTAAATTTGATTAATAATTCAATTCTCAATAAACATTTTGGGGCGTACGATTGAGTGATAGATATTTATCAATACCTAACGCTCTTTCCTTATAAAAAATCTGGGGGAGTCGTTCTGCAAATAATATTTATGCGCTATTGCCGAACAAAGCAAATTTATGAAAACCTTAAGGGTATTTTTACATATTCTGTAAGAATTCGACAAAATGCATTACGGAAAAGCCATAAAAACCAGAGTTTTATATGATTTTGTCAAGGGTTTAACAGATATTAATTTTTTGTTAAGAATAAAACAAAAAAAATAAATGGTCAGTAAATTCTTACCTATCTAGTAAAAAGAAGCTCTCTGTACTTAGTTAAAGGCCACAACTCATCATCTACCAACAACTCTAATTCATCACAACTATATCGAATCTGATCAAAGAGAGGTTTTACTTTCTTACAATAATCTAAGGCCTTCTTTTCTATATTAGATAATTTGTTAGCTTTTCTTCGTTCTTCGGTCATTTCATTGACTTTAGTATTTATCTCACCAATATGTTTAGAAATTTCTTCTATAATCTCCATCTGTTCTTTTGCATATTTCTTAAAATCTTTATCATAGAGATTTTTTAATCCAGAAACATTACTAATTAGCATGTTTTGATACTTAATCGCTGTAGGAATAATATGATTCCTTGCTACATCACCCAATACCCGACCTTCAATCTGAATACGCATTACATATTCTTCGATTTCGATTTCATAACGTGCCTCTGCTTCTATTTTATTCATTACACCCATTTCTTCGAAAAGGTCTATTGTTTTTTTAGAAACCTTGGCTTTTAATGCTTCTGGAGTTGTTTTATTATTACTAAGACCTCGCTTTTTAGCTTCTTTCTCCCAAGCCTCTCCATATCCATTACCTTCAAAAAGAATACTTTTAGATTGCTTAATATACTCTCTTAATACATTAAAGATCGC
Source organism: Aquimarina sp. MMG015 (assembly GCF_018100855.1). Lineage (NCBI taxonomy): Bacteria > Pseudomonadati > Bacteroidota > Flavobacteriia > Flavobacteriales > Flavobacteriaceae > Aquimarina > Aquimarina sp. MMG015. The sequence goes on along the minus strand of NZ_JAGJEB010000005.1, from coordinate 326,901 downwards.
CTCATCCTTTTTTAGACTTTTCTTATCGATTAGCACATCAACTTCTTTCTTAAATTCCACAAGTTGTTTTGCCACTATAGTATTTAGTATTGTCATCGGATTAGCACAATTCGCTTTAGATCCAACTGCTCTGAATTCAAACTTGTTTCCAGTAAACGCAAAAGGAGATGTTCTATTACGATCCGTATTATCTAACAAGATTTCAGGAATTTTACCAACTACATTAAGCTTTAAATCCGTTTTTTCTTTTGGAGATAACTTACCGTCAGTAACACCTTCTAATTCTTTTAGGACAGAAGTAAGTTGCTCTCCTATAAAAACAGACATAATAGCAGGTGGGGCTTCATTAGCTCCTAACCGATGATCATTACTAGCCGAAGCTATTCCTGCTCTCATCAACTCTTCGTGCTCATTAATAGCCTTAATTGTATTTATAAAAAATGTTAAAAACTGAAGATTACTCATTGGTGTTTTACCAGGTCCTAATAAATTTACACCTGTATTCGTACTTAATGACCAATTATTATGCTTACCGGATCCATTTACTCCTGCAAAAGGTTTTTCGTGTAGCAGAACCTTTAGATTATGCCTAGAAGCAACTTTTTCCATAATATCCATTAATAAAGAATTATGATCAACTGCTAGATTAGTTTCCTCATAAATAGGAGCAAGTTCAAATTGATTCGGAGCTACTTCATTATGTCTAGTTTTTACAGGAATACCCAATAACATACATTCAATTTCTAAATCTCTCATAAAAGCCAAAGCCCTATTAGGAATACTCCCAAAATAATGATCATCCAACTGCTGCCCTTTGGCAGAAGAATGACCTAAAAGAGTTCTACCAGTCATTACAAGATCCGGACGAGACTCTACTAAAGCTCGATCTATTAAAAAATATTCTTGCTCCCATCCTAATGAAGCATTTACTTTTTTTACATTTTTATCAAAATACTTCGCAATTGCTGTAGCTGCAGTATCAACTGCATGTAAAGCCCTTAACAATGGCGTTTTATAATCTAGAGCTTCTCCTGTGTAAGCAACAAATACAGTTGGTATACACAAAGTAGTTCCATAAATAAATGCAGGTGATGTAGGATCCCAAGCAGTATAACCTCTAGCCTCGAATGTATTACGGATACCACCATGAGGAAAAGAAGAAGCATCAGGTTCCTGTTGTACCAACTGACCACCACCAAACTTTTCTATCCCTAAACCATTACCTATAGTTTCGAAAAATGCATCATGTTTTTCCGCAGTTGCTCCTGTAAGAGGTTGAAACCAATGTGTATAATGAGTTACTCCTTTTGACAATGACCAATCCTTCATTGCAGATGCAATCTGATCGGCAATTCTTCTATCAATCTTAGTTCCATGATCAATCGCATCCATCACGCTACTATAAGCGTCCTTAGTTAAATATTGGAGCATCGTTGATTGATTAAATACATTCTCCCCAAACAAGACAGATCTACGTTCTGTTTCTGTAATTACCACAGAACTACGATTTAATGCTTCTTTTAATGCTTGGAATCTAAGTGTTGACATAATTGAATAAGTTTTTTACAAATATAAAAGAAGTTTTTATTGTTGATATTAAAAAAATGCTCTTTAAAAATTAAAATAAAACCAAAATACCCTGCAAAAAAGTAGGGTGTTGATAAAAATTAATAAAAAAACTACAATTGACCCCCTATTTTTTTTCCGTTATCACAAAATAAAACTAATTTTGAAACCTTTAAGAGTTCAATTTATAAAGTGTTAATTATGAGTAAAGCTAAATTAGAATACATTTGGTTAGATGGTTATAAGCCAACTGCTAATCTAAGAAGTAAAACAAAAGTTGAAGATGATTTTAGTGGAAAGCTTGAAGATTGTCCTGTATGGTCTTTTGACGGTAGTTCTACAAAACAAGCAGAAGGAGGATCTTCTGACTGTTTATTAAAACCAGTTGCTATTTATCCAGATCCAACAAGAAGAAATGGATACCTAGTAATGACTGAGGTTCTTAATGCTGATGGAACTCCACACGAATCCAACGCAAGAGCTACAATTGATGATGATGGTGATTTCTGGTTTGGTTTCGAACAGGAATACTTTATTATGGACAAAAACACTCAATTACCTTTAGGTTTCCCTGTTGGAGGATATCCTGGACCACAAGGTATGTATTATTGTTCTGTTGGAGGTAGAAATACTCACGGTAGAGACTTTGTAGAAGAACACGCTGATTTATGTATTGATGCTGGCCTTAACTTCGAAGGTATCAACCAAGAAGTTGCAAGTGGACAATGGGAATTTCAATTATTCTCTAAAGGAGCTAAGAAAGCGGGGGATGAAATATGGGTAGCTAGATACCTACTAGATAGACTTACAGAAAAATATGGATACTATATTGAATACCACCCAAAACCAGTAAAAGGTGACTGGAATGGTTCTGGTATGCACGCTAATTTCTCTAACGAAGTATTAAGAACTTGTGGTTCTAAAGAAGTTTACGAAACTATTTGTGAAGCATTTAGACCAGTAACTAAGGAGCATATCGCTGTTTATGGTGAATTTAATGACCAAAGATTAACAGGAGAACATGAAACTCAATCTATTAATGAATTTTCTTACGGAATATCGGATAGAGGAGCTTCAATAAGAATTCCTATTATCACTGTAGAGAATGGATGGAAAGGATGGTTAGAAGATCGTCGTCCTGCATCTAATGGTGATCCTTATAAAATCGCTGCTAGAATCGTTAAGACTGTTAAAACAGCTGATATTTCAGCAGTAACAGCATAATTGATTTGATGCAAGTGTAACTAACTAAAAGTTTGTTAAACGCAAAAAAGCCTTCAAAGTACTTTGAAGGCTTTTTTATTCTCTTATCCTAAATAAAATACCAATTTAAACTACCATTGTACTAATAACTCATTAAAAACAAAGATTACATCTTATTAAACCTAAAAAAAGAATAAGCTACATCCCGCAATAACTATATATGTGTATAAATTTCTATTGCAAGAAAAAATCAAACTAACAGTAAATAAATCAATTTAAAACAAACTAACAGAAACCATTAAGCTTACATAAAACTATCTACTTTAAAAAAACCAAGGCAATAAATACGCAATAACAAGAAAAGATCAAAAATCCTTTTGGTCTACCTAAAACCATTTTTTTAGGAATAAATGCCAAAGGCAATAAAATCATTGCAAATCCTAACATCCAAAATATATCTATATTCATTAAACGAGTATCTGTTACAGCGATAGGTTGAATTAAAGAAGTAACACCTAAAACAGATGCGATATTAAAAATATTAGAACCTATAAGATTTCCTAGAGAAATTGCTTTTTCTTGTTTCAATGCTGCAATTACTGAAGCTGCCAATTCAGGAACACTAGTCCCAATTGCAACCATCGTAAGACCAATCACAGCTTCACTAACTCCCATTCTAGTTGCTATATCCTTGGCTCCTTCTACTAACAACTCTGAACCAAAATACAAAGCTACACCACCAATGAGCAACCAGAGAATCATTTTAAAATTAGATATCTTTTCTAACGAATCATCAACATCTTCTACCGTTTTATCAGCGTGCTTTCTTGCTCTTCTTATCAACAAAAACATATACACAAAAAGTGATCCTAATAATACCCCTCCTTCAACTCTGGTAAGAACACCATCATTATCTAAGAAAAAATAAAGTACTAAAGACAAAAGCATCATCACTGGCCAATTAAACTTATAAAAATCTTTATCTATAGCCAATGGACCAATTAATGCAGTAATACCTAAAACCAACCCAATGTTAGCAACGTTTGATCCAATCACATTACTCAAAGAAAGATCAGCAGAGCCTCCTAAAGCAGCCTGTAAACTAACTAACAACTCTGGCGCAGAAGTAGCAAAAGAGACTACTGTAAGGCCTATCACCATTTTTGAAAGCTTTAATCTAAACGACAATGCTACCGAAGAACGCACTAAATATTCTCCTCCAACTACAAGAAGTACAAATCCTATAATTACAAAAAGTACACTCTGAATCATATGCTGTTAATTTGTTTGCGAATATAAAATAAGTATACCATATGTAATGAATATAACAATCATTTTTTAGTAGTAACTCTGCTTAAAAAACAAATGAAAACTATTAAAATAGTTAAATAACTATAAAAATAGTTGTGAAACTAATTATGTAGTTATATATTTGAGCTCATATAAAAAGATAAAATGGAAAAACTTACTAATAAGGAAGAGGAGATCATGCAAGCGCTATGGAAATTAGAAAAAGCTTTTGCTAAAGAGGTTCAAGCTGAATTAAAAAATACTGTTCATTATAATACAGTATCGACTATCATAAGAAACCTTGAAGAAAAAGGGTACATTGATCATAAAGCATATGGAAAAACACACCAATACTTCCCTGTTATTACAAAAGAAATGTACAGAAACAACTTTGTTAGTAAAGCGATGAGTCAATACTTTAATGACTCTTACAAAAACATGGTTTCTTTTTTTGCTAAAGAAGAGAAAATAACCGCAGAAGAGTTGAGAGAGATTTTAGATGTAATCGAACAAAAAAAATAAACTTATGGAAGCTTTTTTAATCTATTTAGTTAAGTCCAGTATTGTATTATCCTTATTTTATCTTGTTTATTTTTTTCTTTTAAGAAAGGACACTTTCTTTACAGTTAATAGACACTTCTTACTTACAGGAATTGTAAGCGCTCTATTACTACCACTCTTAGAATTCACAACAATAGAATTTATAGAACAACCTAATTTTCAGATAATAGAAGTTAATTCTTCAACTGCTTCTATTTCCGAAAATCAGACAACGTCGATAGACTGGTGGGTTATAATCTTTAGCACATATATCACTATTACCTCCATTTTATTAATACGATTTATTTTTCAACTTGTATCCTTACAAAGGATATTTAAAAAAAGTCCTAATAAACGAAATAATGGGTTTTCTTTCTTAAAAACCGAAGAAGATATCGCTCCATTTTCTTTCTTTAAATACATCATATTCAATCCCACATTACACGAATCTAAAGAACTAGAAATGATCATAAAACATGAAAAAATTCATGCCAAACAATATCATACACTAGATATACTGATCGCCAATGTTTTTGTGATATTTCAGTGGATCAACCCTTTTTCTTGGATATACAAAAAAAGTTTACAGCAAAATTTAGAATTTATCGCTGATCAAGAGGCCGTACGAGATATTCCTTCAAAAAAAGAGTATCAATTAACACTGGTCAAAGTATCATCTAATAATTATTCATCTATCACCAATAATTTTTATCAATCATTAATCAAAAAACGAATCGTTATGCTAAACAAAAAGGAATCAAAAAATCAAAATTTATGGAAAGCAACAATCATCTTACCATTGCTAAGTTTATTTTTATGGAGTTTTAACACTAAAACAGAAATACAATATATCCAAAACAAAACTTCTGATCAAGCCACAACTACTATAGAAGATATAGCACCTAATGAAACTGATAATATTATTAAAAAGGAGAAATTTCCTGTAAAAAAGAAAGAGGATTCTAAAAAAGAGTACCCAACCAATAATACACCTAACAAAGAAAAAGTAATCCTATCAACCAAGTTCCCTAAACAAGAAAATATTGAAGAAAACAAAACCGGTGTAAAAAAAGAAGTCCTTGCAAAAAGTAAGAAAAATACGATTGAGTTTGTAATCAATAAGAAATCCACAAAAAAAGATCTTGAAAAAATAAAGCGGATTTTAAAAAATGAATATAACGTAAAAGTGACTTTTAGTGATGTCGAACGCGACAGTAATAATGACATCACTAGTATAAGTGTTGATGTATCATCTAAAAACAGTAATGCTAATTTTTCATTATCAAATGATTCTCCAATTACACCATTAGTTTTATCCTATAATAGTAAAGAAGACAAAATAAACATCGGACAATCCAGCAATAACATTTGGATCAGCAAGAATAAGGGAAGTAAACATAGTGATACACATATTATAGAAATTAATTCTGATGATGACGAAGAAAGTATTTTTATTGTAGAAGGTGATAAAAAGAAAAAAAGAAAAGTATCACGAAAAAAAGATGGAAAAAACACAATTTTCATAAAAACTGATGACAATCAAAGTCATTTATCTTTTCACTCCAACGGTAGCAAAACACTTTTTGATTTTGATAATGATTCTGATAAAGACCCTTTATACATTATCGATGGAAAAGAAGCTAGTAAAAAAGAAGTGAAAAAGCTGAAGACTGATGAGATACAAAGTATAGATGTATCCAAAGGAAAAGAAAATGTAATGAAATATGGAAAAAAAGGAGAAGATGGTGTCATTCATATTACAACAAAAAAGAGCGCGAAAAAAGAAACTGGTTTTGATATTAGAATAGATAAAGAGGATATCCAAATTGGATCATCTAATGACAACGAACCGAAGCCCTTAATTTTTATTAATGGAAAAGAATCTAAATACAGTGAACTCACCAACATAAATCCGGATAATATAGCATCTGTAAATGTCTATAAATCCTTAAAAGCAATCACTAAATTTGGTTCTAAAGGAGAAAATGGTGTTGTAGAAGTTATATTGAAATAACGAAATCAATATCACAATTACTTAAAAACTCACTTAAATTTAAGTGAGTTTTTTTATTTTAGAGATATGAAAAAACAGCTTTTTATATTTTTAGCAAAATTAAACAAACTATTACTTCCTAGTTTTACAAAACGACAACTGGATCTTAGTAAAGCTTCTAAACTACAAATGCTAATTTTTGGTTGGAGATTATATGTAACCAAAAGAGCTCTTTAGTATTCACTTAAATACAAACAACAAGCTCAGATAAGAAAGAATTATATTCTGCAACATCCATTTTCCTTTTTCGTATTTATATTGAATTCATTTCAATTAAAAATCGAAAATCAAAATAATATTTAGTATGAAAAAATGGATCATTTTTGGAATGGGTATACTAGGTATACTTTCCCTATCAGCATTCACCTCAGGATCGACTACAAACACACCTCAACAGTTAGTATCTGAGTTTAATGAAATTATAGCAACAATAAACAAGAACACCACTGAAAAGGAGTTAGAGGACCTTAAAATGTTTTTTTTAGAAAATGGTATTGAACTAATTATTGAAAATATAGAGTTTAATAGTCAAAATGAAATCACTAGTTTAAACATTGTTCTAAAAAAAGGAAATGCTAAGAGCAAATACTCCTCATCATCATCCGAACCCATATCTGATGTTGAGCTTGGGTATAAAAATGGAAATCTTTACATTACTAACTCTGGCATGTTTGACATTTCTTCTTGGAGAAACCAGATTGGTTTTAACAAACAAAACTTTGATTTAGATAGTATTTTAAAAAACCAAAACTTTAGATTTAACTTTGATTTTGACAAAGAAGGTGACTCCATATTTTTTAATGGAAAACATTTTGATATAGGTAGTTTAAAAAATCAAATCATGAACTCTTTCGAATTTGAAGAAGATGAAAACGGAAACCTAATTTTTAATGGACAACAATTCCCTTCGCATTTTAGCAAATCTAAAAAGTTTAGTTTTATAGATGATCCAGACATAGAAAAGCTAATAATCATTGACGGAAAAGAATCTGATTTTAAAACATTGGACGAATTAGCTAAAGCAGATAAACTAGAAGCAGTAGACTTCCTAAAAGCTACTACTGCAATAAGTTTATATGGTGACAAAGCAAAAGACGGTGCTATTATCGCAACTTCTAAAAAATAAGATTCCAAATTATTAAAGAAACGGCTTTCAGGTTATAATACTGAAAGCTGTTTCTTTTTTATTAATAACTTAACAACGAAGCTACATTACAGTTAAGTTTTTCCTTCCCATTTAGAAAGCCTAATTCCATTATAAAATTACATTGTACTATATTTCCACCGAGTTCTGTTACAAGTTGGCAAACAGCATTTGCTGTCCCTCCCGTTGCTAAAACATCATCATGTATCAAAATGTTATCCCCCGGTTTGATTGCATCTTTATGGATCTCTAAAATATCTTCTCCATATTCTAACCCATAGCTTTTTGAAATTACTTCAGAAGGTAACTTCCCTTTCTTACGCACCGGAATAAAACCCGCGGCTAATCGTTCTGCAATCATACAGCCTAACATAAAACCTCTTGCTTCAATACCAATAACTTTATCAATTTTTACACCCGTAGGACATTGTTCAGCTAATCGATCCGCACAATACACTAAAGCTTCTGAGTTCGCTAAAAGCGGTGTAATATCTTTAAAAACAATACCAGCCTTCGGAAAATCAGGAACATCTCTAATTAATTCTTCTAAATTCATGAACGCAAAATAATGAAATTAGAAAAAAGAGTACCAAAAATTATGAAAATGGTCTACAATTAAAAAATCATCTCAAAAACACCTCTTGAAAAATTACATTTATACCTAAAAAAATAAATATTATATTACAATTTAAAACAACAAATAAACATATTAGGTTTCAATCCAAAACTAAAATCATCTTTAAGCTTACAGTATCAATTTACCTCTATAGATTTTAATATAAATATTTTTCTAATTACAACAACCTATATATCTTACATGCACGAGAATTAATTAAACCAACTTTTTCACTATTAAAAGCATAGAAATCATGTAGTCAACGATGTACACTTATTAACTAAATAATTAATTAATAAAATTTAATACATCATAACTATGCTAACATATCTAGGAATTATCATGGTGTTTATAGGAATCACCATCTTTATCATCAAACCTTTTTTTAAAGAATCAAAAACACTACATAAATTCACTCGAAAAAGAAATATCTCAATGATTATAATTGGATTAGTCATGAGTGTAATTTCGGGAATGTTCTTTTATGCAGAACCAGGAACCGCTTATGCAGTTCAGTATCCTTGGGGGAGTCAAAAAGCGGTTGTACATCAAGGAATACATACTAAAATGTGGGGACGATTAATCCCTATTCAATTCGAATTACCTATTAAATATGTAATCCCTAACAAGAAAAATGAATTAGGAGAGCAAAGTAAATACGCTAATGTTGACAAAGCTAAATATTGGGCGTTTAGTGATGCAGTAAAAGCCAGAATTGCAACTTCGGTAGTTATCAGTATCAATACAGCAGATCAAAATCAATTTTTATCTGTTGCTGATCGTAACAAAACCGAAAGAAACTTGATTAGATCCAGAATCATTCCTAATATCGACCAATCTATTAAAAACACCTGTAAGCTTATGGATGCTCAAGATTATATATCTGGACAAGCTTCGGATTTTGATAGATATTTTAAAGATCAATTAGAAAATGGAATGTATGTTCTAGAGGAGTTTATTGCTAATGAAAACAGAGAAACCATTGGTGATAGTGCTACAGTCCGAACAATTGTTAACAAGGAATCAAAGCAAAAACGTTTTAGAATTAAATATCATAATGGAGAACCTGTTAGAGAAAAAGGAAACTCGTTAAAAGGATACGGTCTAACGGTTGTACAAGCTGTTGTTACAGAAATAGACTGGGAACCAGAATTTGACAAACGTCTTCAGTTACAAAAAGAAGAAGTTGCGCAGACTCAGTTAGAAAAACAACAAGCAGAACGTGAATTTTATCGTGCTCAAAAAGAAACTGCACGAGGTGAAGCTGAAAAAGCCGCAGAAAGAGCTAGATTAGAAAAAGAGCAAATTCAGAAAACTATTGAAGCCGAAACAAAAGCCAAAGTAGCAGAATTTAACCTTATTGAGGAGCGTAAAAATTATGAGGTGGCACAGTTTAAGGCCAAAACTCAGAAAACCATGGCCGATGCACAATCTTATGAAAACGCAAAACTAGTAACAGCAGGACTTACGCCACAGGAACGAGCGGAGTGGGAATTTAAAACCTCTGTCAATGTTGCGAAACAGCTTAAAGATTTACAGCTTCCAGAGATTTATATCCAAGATGGAAGTAAATCGGGAACCAACGGCAACCTACTACAATCTTTGATTGGTGCTGATCTTGCCAAAAAGATGATGTCACAAAAAACATCCAAAGAGTAACATTAAAAAAAAGCGGAATGAAACATTTTCATTCCGCTAATAACTAAATAAACATAATACATATGGAAAAGCATATAAATATATATACAGGAACATCTATCATAATTAACAGACTAGCTTATTTATTAGATGAAATAAATATTCATTTTATTATAAAAGATCACAAAGAATCTGGAAGGTTAGCAGGTTTTGGAGCTATTGAAGGTTCAACTGAGCTATTCATTTATAACGATGATGCCAAAAAAGCTAGTGAAATCATTGAAAATTTTAAAAAAGAAATTTCAAAATAGTTTTATATTTTATTAAATACTCATATATTTGCACCCGCAAAAAAGGCCTCGTAGCATAACTGAATAGTGCACTTGATTACGGCTCAAGAGGTTGCAGGTTTGAATCCTGCCGAGGTCACTTTAAGCGGACAAACAAGTTAAAATTAACTTTTTGTCCGCTTTTTTTATTCTCCTAAATACCGTTTTATCATTTTAAAAGTAAAAGTTTATAAGGCTTCACCATTTCACCCCTCTTCAGGCATAGTTTTATCGGTAATTAAATAATCCTTTAAACTATTAATAAAGATGAAAAAAAACAGTAAACTGCAAAAACTAAAACTAAACAAAGAAGTCATTTCTAAGCTTGAGTTTAAACAAATCATCGGCGGAAACATGATCTATACATACTACGCAGGCGAATGCGGTCATACTCAAGACCACGGTTGCGCACTTCGTACTTTAACAAGAAAATAAAATTGACTTCATTTTTTTCAAGACAGTAATTGATAAAATTCGATTTTTCAATTTCAAACAATTCGTACATCGAAAAGTTTGAACTCTAGATGCCTGGGGAGCATCGATAAAAGGTCTGCATTTTTTTGCAGGCTTTTTTACCATTAGAAAACTTGAGAAAGCAAAAAACTACATCCCAGAACATTACTATTACATACATAGCCTAATTCATCTTTTAAGCTACAAGCTTACTTCAGTAAACACATTTCCTAGTAATATTTATTTTCAAGAACTATTGTATTTATTACATCAATAATTGTATATTAAATTTTATTAATTTCTTCTTTAATCTAGATGAGTCATTCTAAAAGAGACATTTCCGTAACTGGATCAACAGCATTTTCTAAGTTAATATTAAAGGAACCTTCGACATATGCTGCAGGTACCAAAGCAGTTACAGTAGCGCTCAAGCACGCTTTTAAAGAAATGGGAATAGTGAAATCTTTCACAGGACTCGCTCAAATGAATCAAAAGGAAGGTTTTGATTGTCCAGGTTGTGCCTGGCCGGATCCAGAAAAACCTTCTAAAGTAGGCGAATATTGTGAAAATGGCGCAAAAGCATTAGCCGAAGAAGCTACCAATAAAAAGGTTGATGCCAATTTTTTTTCAAAGTATTCTGTAGAAGAAATTTCGCAATGGACAGATTATGAAATCGGAAAGAGTGGACGAATTACAGAACCAATGGTTTTATACCCAGACAGCATCCATTATCAACCTATAAGTTGGGACAAAGCATTTAACTTAATTGCAGAACAACTACACGAATTAAATGACCCTAATGAAGCTGTGTTCTATACTTCTGGCAGATCCAGTAACGAAGCTGCCTTTTTGTACGGGCTTTTTATAAGAGCTTTTGGTACTAATAATATGCCTGACTGTTCTAATATGTGTCACGAGTCAAGTGGCGTAGCACTAAAAGAAACTTTAGGAATTGGTAAAGGCTCTGTTACTTTAGATGATTTTGAAAAAGCCGAAGTAATTATGGTACTCGGACAAAACCCAGGCACCAATCACCCTCGTATGCTATCAGCGTTACAAAAGTGCAAAGAGCAAGGTGGCAAAATCGTAAGTATAAATCCACTTGAAGAGGCAGGACTTATCCGATTTAAAAATCCTCAAGAAATAAAAGGTATTATCGCTGGTGGTGAAGCACTAACAGATATTCACTTGCAAGTAAAAATAAATCAAGATGTAGCTTTGTTAAAAGCTATTCTAATAAAACTTGCAGCGCTAGATCAGGAAACTAATGATATCTTCGATCATAATTTTATTGAAACTTATACACAAGGCTATCAATCGTTTTTAGAGCATTTACAGAGTTTCGATGAAAACGAACTCATTAAACAATCTGGAGTTTCAGTTTTATTAATAAATAAAGTAGTAAACTTATTAGCAAATAAACAAAGAATCATTATTTGCTGGGCAATGGGGCTTACACAACATAAGAATGGAGTTGAGAACATCAAGGAATGTGTAAACTTATTATTATTAAAAGGAAGTCTTGGAAAACCAGGAGCAGGAACATGCCCTGTTAGAGGTCATAGCAATGTACAAGGAGATCGATCTGTTGGAATCGTGCATCATGCATCAAAAGCATTTAATGATGCGGTCAAAAAAGTTTTTGGGTTTACACCACCTACTAAAGAAGGATTAGATACTGTACACTCAATAAAAGCTATGCATGAAGGGAAAGCTAAAGTCTTTTTTGCTCTAGGCGGAAATTTTGTCTCCGCAGTATCCGATACGCAATATGCAGCAGATGCTTTACAAAATTGCGAATTAACAGTACAGGTAAGCACTAAACTAAACCGCACACATACAACAGCTGGTAAAACATCATTGATTCTACCAACTTTAGGAAGGTCTGAATTTGACAAAAAAGACGGAAAACCAAGGTTTTTTACCGTAGAAAACAGTATGGGTAAAGTACATAGATCAAAAGGGATGCTACAACCACCTTCTGAAAACCTGAAAAGTGAACCTGAAATTGTTGGAAGCATTGCACACGCATATTTTAAAGGAAACCATTCAGTAGACTGGTTAAATTTAAGTACTGATTATACTTCTATTAGAACAAAGTTGCAAGAAGTTATTAGCGATTTTAAAGGATTAGAAGAAAAATCCAAAGGATCCGGTTTTTACTTACCAAATAATGTACGCAAATTAGATTTTAGCAAACTACCAAATGGAAAGGCACAATTTAGTAATTGCTCCTTACCCACTCATCAACTACAACAGGATGAATTTCTGATGATGACCATACGCTCACATGATCAATTTAACACTACCATTTACGGAATGAATGACCGATACCGTGGCATTTTTAATGAACGAAGAGTAGTATTAATGAACTCAGATGATATAAAAGAATTTGGTTTTATTCCATTAGAAATTGTTGATCTAACCAGTACGTATGATACCATAACTCGAAAAGCCGAAAATTTCAAAATAATATCTTATAATATCCCAAAAGGAAATATTGCTACTTACTTTCCGGAAACAAATATCTTAGTGCCGCATAACCATTATGCTGATAAAAGCAATACTCCTATTAGTAAATCTGTTGTAGTAAAAATAGTAAAGAAATAAATGTCATATATTTTACAAAATCAACACTCCAAACAAACACCTTTTCTTTTTTTGGATAGAAATCAGAAATAATCAAAATATATTCTTGACGCACCTTACATCAAGAATCTAACGTTACTTATTACTGAAGTGTGCAGAAGGTAAAGACCTTAGCATTTCTGCTGCTTGTTCTGCCGTAATATCACGTTGCGGATCTGCAAACATCTCATAACCAACCATAAATTTCTTTACAGTTGCTGACCGCAATAATGGCGGGTAAAATGACATATGAAAATGCCATTCTGGATGACTATCCTGATCAGTAGGAGATTGATGAATCCCCGCAGAATATGGAAAACTCACGTTAAATAAATTATCGTATCTAATGGTTATGTCTTTAATAATACTTGCAAAAGAGACAATCTCTTCTTCTGTTAATTGATTTAGGTTCTGTATATGTCTTTTTGGCAACACTAAAGTTTCATAAGGCCACACTGCCCAATAAGGAACTAAAGAAACGAAGTCCTCATTTTCGAAGATTATTCTTTCTTTCGTCTCTAGTTCTTGCTCTAGATAAGATAGCAACAAACTCTTTTGATGTTTACCCCAATATTCATCCTGTTGTTTTGTCTTTTTAGAAGATTCCAGAGGGATGGATTCTTGAGCCCATATTTGACCATGTGGATGCGGATTACTACATCCCATAACATCTCCTTTATTTTCGAATATCTGTATGTGATTAATATATGGCAGTTCTCCTAGTTCTTTATATTCCTTTTTCCATAGTTTAATTACCTTTTGTATGTTTTCTTCTTTCATCAAAGGCAATGTCAATGAATGATCAGGTGAAAAACAAACCACTTTACAAATGCCTCGCTCAGAACTACCTTGTAAAAGACCGTTATCATAATTTTGTTCTGGAGTATCTGATAATAATGCAGAAAAATCATTTACAAAAGAAAAAGGATCTTTGTAATCTGGATTCTTATTACCACTCATTCTCGTATTTGTTGGGCACAAATAGCAGGTCTCATCGTAAGAAGCCATTTTTTTTACAATCACAGTTTCTTGTTTTCCTTGCCAAGGTCTTTTAGTCCTATGAGGAGATACCAACACCCAATCTCCTGTCAATATATTATATCTTCTATGCGGATTATTATTTATCACTTCTTCCATCTTTATTGATTTTCTTTAACAGTAAGTAACTGGTGACTTGTTCCGTTACTAGGTGCTACCTTAAAAGCATCTAATTTTACATTGAACTTATCTTCATAAGCCCAGCCTATTTCTTCTATATAGGTATCTACAAAATCCTTATGAATTATATTAACGGTACATCCACCAAAACCACCTCCCATCATTCTTGAACCCAAAACAAAGTTCTTTCCTTTAGAGAAATCAACCAAAAAATCCAGTTCATTACAGCTAATTTCATATTGATATCTTAATCCTTCGTGACATTGATATAACAGTTCTCCGAAATTTTTAAAATTGTTACTTTTTAAATATTCTGCTGCTTTTTGTACGCGCTCGTTTTCCTGGATGACATATAAACATCTTTGGTATACGACAGGTGACATTTCTTTCTTTACTTCTTCCAACATACTTAGCGTCACTTCTCTTAAAGAAGAAATCGAGCTGTATTTTTCTCTAATCACCTCAACTCCTTCTTCACACTCTTCCCTTCTTTTATTATAGTGACTGGTAGAAAGGTTATGCTCTACATTAGTATTGATAATTAAAACACTATAATCTATTAATTGCATAGGAATCAACTGATATTCTAAAGAGAGACAATCTAAAAACAAAACCATATTCTCTTTGCCAAAAACAGAGGCATATTGATCCATGATTCCACATTTAGTCCCTACATATTCATGTTCTGCATCTCTGCATAACTGTGCTATTTCTAATTTCGATAATTTAAGATCAAATAATTCATTAATTCCATAAGCAAATCCACATTCTAAGGCCGCGGAAGAACTTAATCCAGATCCTATAGGTAATTCACTACTTATAACACAATCAAATCCCCTAACACGATCTGATCGATCTAATAATTGTTGTAATACTCCAAGAATATAATTCTCCCAACCTTCTTTACTGGGCTTGATTTTAGCAAGATCGACAACAAGAAATTTATTATAATTCTTACTCAGAACATTACATATATTGGATGTTCCGTTCTTTTTAAATTCGAATTTTATTTTTTTGTCAATTGCTGCAGGAAGTACAAATCCATTATTATAATCAGTATGCCCGCCAATGAAGTTTATACGTCCAGGAGAATCAACTATGATCTCAGGATTAAAATTGTTTTCTTTGTTCATGATATAGATATCAAATTTAAGTAACAAATATAATAAATGTAAAAAATACATTTATTATATTTATCAATAATATTTTTATGGATTTTGCTAAAAATCAACAGAATCGATGGTACGAGAACAAAGAGAAAATATTTGTTGCTATTGATTGTATTATTTTTGGTTTTGACAATGGAATCTTAAAACTTCTAGTTTTTAAGAGAGAAATTGAGCCTTTGAGAGGTTCTTGGTCATTAATTGGTAGTTTTGTTAGATCTGATGAAAACTCGGACCAAGCAACTAATAGAATTTTAAAAGACATTACAGGCCTAGAACAAATTTTTACTGAAGAACTGAAAACATACTCAGACGTACATCGAGATCCTGGAGCTAGATGTATTTGTATAGCACAATATGCTTTGATCCGAATAGATCAAGACAATAAGGATCTAGTTGAGAAACACGGAGCATTTTGGTTCCCATTAAATGAATTACCTAATCTTATATTGGATCACAATACAATGGTTGCCGATGCACTAGAAAGATTAAGGAATAAAGCTAAATTTTTCCCGTTAGGATTCGAACTACTACCTAATAACTTTACTTTGCCTCAAATACAATTATTATACGAAGAAATTTTTCAAAAAAAATTTGATGCACGTAACTTCAGAAAAAAGATATTATCATTAGATTTATTAAAAAACACAAAGAAAAAAGATAAATCTTCATCTAAAAAAGGTGCATTTTTATATCAGTTCGATCCTGAAAAATATGAACAGCTTAAATCAAATGGTTTTGATGCGCCAATACTAAAAAACAGTACTCAATAAGCCTTATAAAACTCAATTCGCCTTTAAAATAATTATAATTGATTACCTCCAGAAGTAAATAATCTACTTATAGTACTCTTATAAGTTTGACCAATTGGAACGTTATGATCGTTTATTATGATTTTATTCCCTTCTATAGCGTTTACCTTATTTTTAGATACAATAAAAGAATTATGAACTCTCAGAAATCTAACTGGTAACTCTTTCTCGAAAGTTGAAATTTTACGTAATGTAAGAACCATTTCATCTATTAAATAAACTTTACTATAATTCCCAGAAGCTTCAATGAAAAGAATATCATCTAAAGATATTTGATATTGTTTCTTACCTGATTTAATAAATATATATTGATTCTTTTCAGGACCTTTTATGTATATCTCATTCTTTTTAAAAAGAATTACTTTATTAACAGCCTTTAGAAATCGCTCAAAAGAAAATGGTTTTAATAAATAATCAGTAATATCAAATTCGTATCCTTCTAAAGCAAATTCTTTATGCGCAGAAGTAACAATTATTTTAGGTGCATTAGAAAGAGTTTTCAAAAATTCGAATCCGCTTAACTCAGGCATATTTATATCTAAAAACAAAAGATCTACACTATTTTTTTGCAGCATAGTAATAGCTTCAAAAGCATCATAAGCGCTCCCAACCTTTTTTAATTGATTTAGCTTTTGTGCAAAACCTTCTATTATGCGATGTGCAATTGGCTCATCATCTAAAATAACATATCTAATCATATTTTAATTTTAAGTATTGCCTTATATTCGGTTTCACGAGATATCATTACTAATTCATGCCTTTTAGGGTATAATAACTGCAATCTTCTTCTTAAATTCTTCAAACCAATACCCGTTACTTTTTCAGTTCTTGACTTAAAATTATTTTCTATTCCAAAACACACATCATTTCCCATAACAGTAAGATTTATCCTAATGTATGCACTATCGACCATACTTTCGGCTCCATGCTTTATGGCATTCTCTAATAAAATAATAAACATTAAAGGGGCTATTTTTACTTGATCATCATCAATTTTCTGTTCAAAAAAAATATCAACTTGCTTCTTGTATCGTAATTTATGAATTTCTAAATACTGCTCTAGATATTCAATTTCCTTTTTTAACGTTACGTATTTATGTTCTCCTTCATAAATAGTATATCGCATGATTTCAGAAAGTTTTAATATTACTTCTGGAGCTTGATCAGATTTTTCTATAGCTAAACCGTACAAATTGTTTAATGTATTAAAGAAAAAATGAGGGTCTATCTTACTCTTCAAGAGCATAAGTTCTGCTTCATTTTTATCATTCTTTAACGTCTGGTATTCTTTCCAAAGATTAAAGACCCAGCGCACTACAAAAAACACAATAGAAAGAAAAAACACAAGCTGAAATACACGAAAATAATAATCATGAATCTCAAGTCGAGACATTTCTCCTAATCTCTTAAATCGAACCATTCCAATCAAAGAGATAATTATCACTAAAAGAGGAATTATGATTTGGTAATATTTAAGAAAAGGTCGTAACATCTATCAAAAGTATTGTTTTTGACATTCTAAATCAACCAATTGGACAGACAAGCTAAAATCATCGTCGAATCCTTTAAAATACTGTATGAATTGATCTTTATATATATACTTTAAGAATTGACCCTCTTATTATTGGTATCTGTCATAATATTTAGAATATTAAAAATGCCCCTTATACCTTTGGATAAAACCAAACGCCATATGAAGCAACTACTTCTAAAAATTATACGATATAACCTTGTTCTTATACCATTTTTAAGTTTCACTCAAACTGACTCGGAGAATAACTTAGATACGATATTAATACAAAAAGAAATTATGATGAAACTTACAGGAGAAAAACCTATAAATGAAAACATATATATAACACAAAGAGCATCACCAGAAGAACGTAAATTAACTGCTGACTACTTATCTAATTATCTATCCAAAATAGGATGGAAAGTCGAAAACCATCGTTACAAAACCACAAACGGAAACCTGTTTCTTGATCTGTTTTTACAACCGATGAATGGGGTCAATGTATCGGCCATATTACCTGCAACAACAAAAAGTAAAGAATACATCTTATTTGGAAGTCATTATGATTCTGAACGAAATTGTCCTGGAGCTATTGATAATGCAACAGGAGTTACTCTGAGTTTAACAATTGCATATAAACTTATGCAACTTAAAACACGTAATAAAAACTTTATCGTGGTACTATTTGATCAAGAAGAAGATGGAACAGTAGGAAGCAAGGCATATGCCAAAATGTTAAAAAATAGTGGTAAAGAAATACACTCTATTCATACGATAGATATGATGGGTTGGGATGACGATAATAATCTTGGTATTGAAATAGAACTCCCATCACCTATCCTAAAAAATTTATATCAGAGAAACGCACAAAAATATAACATTCCTATTCAGGTGACTAAAATAGGATCCTCGGATCATCAATCTTTCATTGATTTAGGATTTAATACCCTCGGAATCACAGAAGAGTATGCTAAACGAGACACAACACCTTATATCCATACTAATATGGATACTTATGACACCGTAAATTTTGAGTATTTAGCATCATCTACAGAATTTATTTTTCAAATTTTTAAATCTCTTGTGCAATGAAATCATCAAAAAAGTTTGTA
Source organism: Aquimarina sp. MMG015 (assembly GCF_018100855.1). Classification (NCBI taxonomy): domain Bacteria; kingdom Pseudomonadati; phylum Bacteroidota; class Flavobacteriia; order Flavobacteriales; family Flavobacteriaceae; genus Aquimarina; species Aquimarina sp. MMG015. The sequence continues at coordinate 307,680 of NZ_JAGJEB010000005.1, read as the reverse complement.
AAATATAATATATACGAAATACTATTACTAATTAGTTTTGTACTCATTCTTAACAAAGGATTAGAGTACATGATTATAGGTTTATATTACCCATTATTGCTCAGTATTATTTTCCTCTTACCTTTTGGTTATATTTTTTTAAACCAGAAAAAAACTTTAAAAAAAATCATAAAGTACTGGAGCATCCTGATTATTTGCTATGGTGTCATTAGAATATTTTTGAATGCTTTAATTCTCATAGAACCAGGTGGAGGTATTCCATCAGGCGCATATTATCAATTTACCATAGGGTATGGATTAAAAAGCATATCATACCTCATTTTAGGTATTTTATTATTCATTAAGAGGAAACTAATATTTCCGATATTAAATAAAAAACCTCACAACATTTAATCTAATAATATATTTTAACTTTTATATTAAATAATGATATCGATAAAAATTTGATAACGAATCATCTTAAACAAAAAGGCTACCAGATTTTATTATCTGGTAGCCTTTGTAAAATTATAACAGCTTTAGAAATTTTATTTCTAAATCATTAATATTCTTAGTTCTTAATAAGCTTCATTGTTTCTTCTACGCCATCTAAATTTACATTTAAGAAATACATTCCTTTCGCAAAACTAGATAAATTAATTTGTGCAGTATTTTCAGAAGAACTAACCGCGTTTCTAGAAGCAATTAATTTTCCAGCTAAATCTGTAACTGTATATGATACATTATTAGCATTTCTCCACTGGATATTAAACACATCGCTAGAAGGATTTGGGAAAAGACTCAACACAGGAGTATTTTCAAATTCACCAACACTTAATGTATTACCTTCAATTATTACATCATCAATAACTACTCCTTCATTATTAACTGCACCATCTGATACGAAGTTAAATCTAAAAACGAAATTATTTTCACTTGAAAAAGCAGATAAATCATAACTATATTCTTTCATAGTAGCATCTCTTCCAGTCCACTGAGCTCCAGGACAAGTAGAACAATTACTTAAATTAACCGCAGTATTACTATTGTACCAATTTGGGTCACTAGCAGTTCCTAAAATATTCCAAACAGCTCCCCCATCAGTTGAATACTCAACATTGATATAATCCCAATCTAATTCAATATCAAATGCCATATTAAATTTTAGAACAGGATTATCTCCTACAGTTGTCATATCATAACAATTAGAAACTAAATAACTGGTTGTACCATCAATATAATTACCATCCAAATTCGTTGCGTACGCATTCTGCCCAGAAGCAGCTGTATTTAAAATAGCTCCAGCAGGAACACCTCGCTCCCATAAAACACCTCCACTAGTTAACAACTCATCTTCACTATCCTCAAAATCATTAACTCCTTGAGCGATATCAAAACTACTATTTGTATTAAAACTCACTTCAATTGAATCATTACCATCATTAGTATCGTTAGTAACCGAGGCGATAACACTTATACTATGAATTCCTAAATCTAAATTCATTTCAGGTAAGTCTATAATTGCTGTTTCGTTAGAATTAATATTACCCGTCCAAGAAGTTGTATTAGAATTACCATCTACAATATATTCTATAGCAATTGAAGAAATTGGATTTACTCCATTATTCTTAACAGTAAATGATGGAGATATTGCTCCACAATTAATTTCTGTTCCTGGAGAATTGATTGCTACTAAACGAATATCATCTTGTGCTAATTCAACTGGTATTGTTGATTGCCAAACACCTCTACCATAAGTAGCCGCCGTAATATTGGCATCGTTTACATTAATTTCTAAATCCCTAACAGGAACATTTGGTAAATTATTATCAAATGCTTCCCATACGCCAGGAGTAGTATCATCTGTTCTATATACACCAGTAGAGGTACCTACAAATAAGGGATTATCTGAATGTAAATCTTGATGTTTAATAACAAGCTTAGGAATACTTGGTAAATCTCCTGTTATATCAGTAAAATCTTCCCCTCCATTATTAGATACATACACTTTACCTGATCTCCCAGAAGTAGTAACATAAACAATATTACTATCACTACTATGTACCGTTACAGAAGTAACAGATAGAGCAAAAGTTTCAACTTCAGAAAAAGTTAGACCTCTATCTATACTTTTCCACATTGTTTCATTAATTGTAACAAACATAATATCAGAATTTGAAGGGTCTATTTCAAATTGATCTATTCTGTTTCTAGTGTCAGAACTGCCTGTGAAATTAGGGGAAACCTGAGTAAAAGCATTACCATCTAATCTATAAATAGCATTATAAGCAGCATATAACTCACTTTCTTTATTCATTAAAAGAGGAGTTATCCAATTTCCTGTTGAACCTGATGGTTGCGCAACTCTTGCAGTTTGAGTTAATCCACCGTTAGTAGATATCCAAAGATTCTGACCATTTTGCATAAAACCATAATAATTATTATCGTTATTAGGATCGATAGCCGCATCCATTCCATCACCGCCTCCATAAACATTCCATTCTCCAGAGGTTGTTAAACCAAAACTTCCATTATCCTGCAAACCTCCAGCCATTTTCTTAGATTTTCCATTAGCTTTAGAAACTGCTATCTCATAAAACTGTCCTATTTGCATTTTTTGCGTTAGATCAGAAAAAGTCGTTCCACCATTAGTAGATTTAAAAATACCTCCGTCACTACCACAATACAATTCTCCATTAAAAAATCTTAAAAAGTGAATATCCGCATGCGTATAAGATGCTGTTCTTACCGACCAGTTATTAACCTGAGTGAAATTATCACCTCCGTCTGTTGATTTCCAAACATCCAACTCTCCTGTATAAACCTCATCAGCATCAGTATCAGAAACAGCCAACGCCATATCATACCAAGCCTGTCCTGCTCCGAAAACATTTTCAGTAGTAGCAGTTTTTGTAAATGTAGTACCACTATCAGTTGATTTATACAACCCTTGAAAAGCACTACCAGCTCCTGCACTTAATACATAAACATAATTAGGATCAGCTGGTGTTACATCAATAGCATATCTTGTATTTGTACTTGAAAGTGGCAATCCACTAGAGATAGTTAAAAAAGAATCTCCATTATCCACAGATTTAAAAACTTGTGAATCCGAAACAGCATAAATGATGTTAGAATCTCCAGGCTTTAATTTCATATCATTTAAGTCTGAATTAAAAACCCTAACAAAACTAGTCCCAGCATTAGTCGACTTATAAAATCCTCTACTTGTAGAAACGAATACTTTATTCCTATCAGTTGGATCTAAATATATTTCACTAACGTTATTAGCACTAGATACTGTAAAATTTAATCCTGTTGTATTCCAAGTCTGACCTCCATCCGTTGATTTCAAGACTCCAACACTAACGGTATCGTTAGCATCATCATCACCAGTTCCGATATATATAATATCGGTATCTACAGGATCTATAGCAATCGCCGAAACCCCAATCTGTGGTAATTCATCAGACAAAGGAGTCCAAGATGCTCCTGCGTCTAAAGATCTCCATATTCCACCAGCAGGTGTTCCTGCATAATATTTATTAGTATCAACTGGATCCACAATAACAACATTTACCCTACCAATATTTGCACTTGAAAATGATCTATCAATAATATCATCTGGCCCTAATGCTACCCAATTACTATCATCAGCCATTTTACTTTGTAATGCTTTTTTCTGTAATCCAGAATCCCATATTTGTTTTGCAGTCATTAGAGTTCCATCATCGTTTAAGCAGTCTTTCCAAAAATCTTCCCATCTTTTAAAAGGCTTATATCCGGAACCTTTTTTGGTATGATCTTTATCCTTCCAATACTCATTGAACGCATCAACAATTTCCTGAAACTTAAGGGGCTCATCTGTCCCAGAGGACTTTTTTTGCGCATTTAACTCCTTCATCCAAGGAGCCTTTGAATTAAACTGAGCACTACCCAAATAAGAGAAAGATAATGCTACAACTAAAAGAATAATTTTTTTCATTTTAACAAATTTTGTTGAGTTACTTCTATAATAAACAGGTAAAAAAGATAAAACCCTACTTTTCTACTGTTTTTTTTACCTCGCTAACATACTCTATTTTTTTTCAAAACCAAAAACTAAAAACATACTGATAATCAATCAAATACACTATTTCACTTAAAATATCATAATTTTCTCATTAATACATAAAATTAAAAATCATAAAATGTGTTTCTTAAAAGATAGAGTACTATTTTTTAGAGAGTAAACTATATTCTGTTTTGATATATCAATAAAATAAATATCTTCGAAAAATATATGGAAAAGAAATCTGTTTGTGATGAAAAAAATTTTGAATCAATCTTTGATGATTGTTCTGAGTCACTGCGGAATATTATTTATTATAAATGTGGAGATATTGATTTAGCAGAAGATATAATACAAGATGCATTTATAAAGTTATGGAAGAACTGTAAAAAAGTAGTTTTTTTCAAAGCCAAATCTTATTTATACACAGTAGCAAATAACAACTTATTAAATCATATTGCTCATAAAAAGGTTGTGTTAAGATACGAACAAAGACCTCATTCAGATCTTAACAATCAAGATCCTCAATTTATTATTGAAGAGAAAGAATTTATGATTAAGCTTAATGATGCAATAAATAGTCTCCCCAAAAAACAAAGAGAAACATTTTTATTATCACGAATTGATAAAAAATCATATAAAGAAATTGCCGAAATTACAGGAGTTTCCGTTAAAGCTATAGAAAAGCGAATACATTATGCTTTATTAAGCTTAAGGCAAAAATTAGGAGATATTTTGTAATCATTTGTAGGGTAATATAGTATAAGCCTGTTAATAATTAAGGAAGCCTAAACGAAGTAGAAGAAAAATTAATGAAAAATCCATATTCAGACGAGACATTTTTAGCAAGGTGGTTAAATAACGATCTAAATGATAAGGAGAAAGCGGAATTTGAAAAATCAAAAGATTATCAAAAATACATCACTATTATTGATAAAATAGATAAATTACAATCTCCTAACTACAACAAGAAAGAAGTTTTTAACACTATTAAAAATGAATTACAAGAAAAACCAAAAGTAAGAACTTTTATTACTAAATGGACTTATGGCGCCGCGGCGGCCCTGCTAGCTCTTATAGGACTCTTTTTTTTCTTTAACAATACTACTACTCACGCTACAGATTATGGAGAACAAATCACCATTGAGCTTTTAGATGGATCTGAAGTCGTTTTAAATTCAAAATCGGAATTAAAATTCAAGGAATCAGATTGGGAAAATCACAGAAAAGTTACCCTGACAGGAGAAGCTTTTTTCAAAGTTAAAAAAGGATCTAATTTCGTTGTAGAAACTGAATCCGGAAAGGTTAAAGTACTAGGAACACAATTTAATGTTAATGCACAAAAAGATTATTTCGAGGTAATATGTTCTGAAGGTAAAGTAAAAGCTATAGAGCATAATACTGCTAAAGAAGTTATTCTTACCAAAGGAAAAGCCTTTAGAGTTGCAGATAACATAGTTGAAAATTGGGAGACCGAAATAACGGAACCTAGTTGGATGTCTGGAGAAACAACCTTTACAAACACTCCCTTAAAACAAGTAATACAATCTTTAGAAAATCAGTTTAAAATTTCTTTTGATAAGAAAAACATTAATCAAGATAAACGTTTTACAGGTAGCTACAATCACAATGATATTGAACTAGCTTTAAAAACAATCTTTGTTCCTATGGAAATTTCATATACTTTTAACAACGAAAACCACATAGTTCTCGTTAAGGAATAAATGAAATCTTTTTTTTTATCTTTTTTTGTACTTATTTATATTAACTGTTTTTCTCAAACTACGGTCAACAAAAGATATGAGAATATATCACTACAAGAGTTTTTAAAAATCTTGGAAAAATCCAATGAAATTAAATTCTCCTTTAATCCTGAAATAGTAAAAAACGAATCAATCAATATTTCTGAAATAACATCTCTAGAAGAAGTTCTTAAAGAGATTCAATCTCAAACCTCTATTCTTTTTGAAAAAATCAATGACAGGTATTATGTAATAAGAAAAAAGAATCAAAAAGGAAGAATTTCAATTTGTGGGTATTTATTAGACAACTTAACAAAAGAACCGCTACCAGAAGCTTTTATTAATAATAAAAACCAAGCTAAATCTACAACATCAAATCATAAAGGTTATTTTCAATTATTCTTATCAAACCCCAATGACACCATTAATATCCAATTTTTAGGGTACAAAAACAAACAGTTTATTGCTAAAGAATTAGAAAATAGTGATTGTATCAAAATACTACTATCCGAGGATGATTTCCAATTAGGCGAAGTAGTAATTACAGAGTATGTGACTTCTGGGATATCTAGACAAGGAGCTAGTAGTGCAGTAAACATAGACCCCAGTAAGCTAGGAATTTTACCTAGACTAGTAGAACCCGATGTACTACAAACACTTCAATTTCTTCCTGGTATTCAAAGCCCTACTGAAACCGCTTCTGGATTACATATTAGAGGTGGCACACCTGATCATAATTTAATTTTATGGGATGGAATAAAAATGTATAGTTCAGGTCATTTTTTTGATTTATTATCCATTTTCAATCCATACATAACTGAAAACATTAAACTCTACAGAAGCAGTACTGAAGCTAAATATGGAAATAGAATTTCTGGAGTTGTAGATATCGAATCCAAAAATGAGATTCCAAAAGATTTCGGCTTTGGTTTTGGTTTTAATATGACTAATGTTGATGCTTATATCGAAGCTCCTATTGATGATGATTTTGGCGTGATTATATCCGCAAGAAGAGCGTTTACTGACTTTATTGAAACATCTACATTTCGCAGCTATTCTGATCGTGCGTTTCAAAGTATTCGATTTTTTGTAGACAATCAAAAACTGGATCAAGAAACTGTAGAAAATGAAAACGTATTTTATTTTACTGATCTAACTGTCAAAGCAATTCTAGACTTATCTAAAGATGACAAATTAGTAATTAGTTCGATTTTTACCAATAATGACCTTAACTACACACTCAACATTAAAAATATCCAAGGATTTAGCGAACCATTTGATGAAATCCAAAAAGACAATTTAGAATTTGTAAATCAAGGAGCTAATATAAAATGGGAAAAAAAGTGGAACCATAATTTTTCTCATTCAGCTAATATCTATTTTTCTAATTATGATTTTAACTATAACGGATTAAGAGAATCTAGAGCAAGTATTGATGGGTTTCTGTTCTTTGATAATAATATAGTAGAGGAGAATACAATTAGAGATTCTGGTGCCTCTATTCATACTAATTGGACAATAAATACTAAACACAGTTTTGCTTCTGGTTATGATTTTTCAACCAATGATGTAGCATATAAAGCTGACTATTCTTTTGACAATTTTTCTTTTGATGAAAGTAACAGTAATATTACCCATGCCATATTCGGAGAATATAAATTTAACGCCAATGAAAAACTTAAAATAAGCGCCGGATTTAGAGGTAATTATTTCTCTGTTCTTAATAAAACATATTGGGAACCTAGAATAAACTTAGAGGTCAACCTATCAAAAAACATCATAACAAAATTGGCTGCCGAAAGAAAGAATCAAGTAATTAGCCAAATATCTAATTATTTACCAAATGATTTTAACCTAGATAATCAAATATGGTTATTGGCGGATTCAGAGTTTGTATCCATGCTTAGTAGTGATCAAATATCTACTGGATTTACTATTAACAAAAACGACTGGTATATTGATATTGAAGGATATCATAAATCAACTAGCGGACTTACTTCATTTGCTAATGGTTTTAATGGGGTTTTAGACTTAGAAACGGGAGAAAGTAAAGTTTTTGGAATAGATGTATTAATCAAAAAAAGAATAAAAAATTATAGAACTTGGATTGGGTATTCATACACAGATCAAGATTTCAGATTTGAAAATGTAAATGACAACCAATATTTTCGAGGTAATTTTGACATTAAACACTACTTATCTTGGATACACAGCTATCAATGGAATAATTTCGAATTTTCATTAGGATGGACTGCAAGAACTGGTCGACCTTATACTCCCGCTTTAGGTATTACAGAAACTAATGAATTTATTCTTATTGACTACGGAGAAGTCAATAGTGATCGGTTAGACACTTATCATCGTTTAGATTTTTCTGCCTCTTATAAATTTAATTTATCAAAAAATGACGCTTGGCAAAGCAAAATAGGTTTATCCTTATTTAATCTTTATGATAGAGAGAATACTTTAAATCGAACATATAGTGTTAGATTTGATAATAACACTTACTTACTGCAAGAAGTAAACACCTTTTCTGCCGGAATTACACCTAATATATCTTTTAGAATAGATTTTTAAAACAAAAAAACCATCCCAAACAACAAGTTTGGAATGGTCTATAAAAAGTTCAAAGCTTTATTTTATACTATAATTTATTATTAGTATAAATATTCTAAAGCTACGATGTCAAAGCTACTAAATTCTCCATCTTCACTGCCGTCAAAACAAGAGATCATTAAAGAACCTGAATCTAAACCGCTCTGACCCCACTGATTTGCAGTAGGTGTACCAGGAATATTAATTGCTCCGATACTACCAGCAGTTCCTTCGTTACTGTTATCACATCTTCTACGAGCATAATCAGTATGTCTAAAACCTAGAGCGTGACCTATTTCGTGTCCGATTACATGCTCATTAACATTATTTACGTTACTTCCACCGAAAGTTCCAGTTCCATTTAAGATTTGGATAAACTTTCCTGGTCTTCCTCCTTCTGGAAATTCTGCTTGACCACCAGCTCCGCTACCATTATTGTTATAAACAACCATATCAGCAGCTTGGAAATTAGTTCCAAAAGTTAATCTAAAATTTAAAGTAGTACTAATTCTGTTATAGTTATTAACAGCCCATTGTAAACCTGTCTGCATATTACTCGTTAATGCATTACCAGATCCTGTATATCCTAAAATATCAATAGTTCTGTTAGCAGTAGAAACTAAGTTATTCGTTCTGTATTGCTTATTAACACCATCTTCTGAATCTTCTAAATCATAACTTCCTTTCTCAATCTCAGAAAGTTTCATCATAATATCTCCAGAAAGAACGTATTCCTCTTCTATTCCATTAAGAAGTGTAATCTTTTCAATAGTAGCATTACCAGGATTAACTCCTGTAGCCCATATTTTATCCTGTAAATCTTTACTTAATTCTAATGAAACTGGTTGTTCATCATTTGTGATTTCGTCTTTTTGGCAAGATGTAACCACACCCGCAGCCATAGCGCAAAGCGCTAAAAATTTTAATTTTTTCATTTAAATTGTTGAGTTTGTGTATTATTACAGAATAGATCCGTTTTAAAATCTATTCTGTAAGCAAATATTTTTGTGAAAGCTTTGAACTTTTTTGAAAATTTTTGCAGCTTGCAAGTTATACATTTATTTCAATGAAACAACAAAAACCTTGAATAATTTATTACAAATACGAAAAAACTATAAAATAAATTTATTAAAAAACCTTAAAAAGGCACGAAAATACCAATTCCATAATTTAAGAAAACAAATCTATAACAATCTTATTTTCAATATCCTTCATAAAAAAAACCACCTTGAAATTTTATCAAGATGGTCTTATAAAAAGATTCAAAGCCTTTATCTTATATAATTTTTACTGTATACTTAGTTTTAGTATAAAGCGTTTAAAGCAGTAATATCTGTACTTGTGAATTCTCCGTCTTCTCCAGAACTAAAACAAGCTAACATTATAGAATCCGCTCTATCAGAACTTGGAGTACCGTTAATTAAGATTGCTCCAACTCCAGCAGTTCCTTCATTAGTATTTTGTCCACAACTCTGACGAGTTCTCCAATCTTGGTGACGGAATCCAACAGAGTGACCGATTTCGTGAGTCATTACGTGCTCTACTACATTTGTACTAAAAGAATCCGTACCAGCATTGATCTGAACTCTTTTAAATGCTTGTCCACCAGATGGGAATCCAGCAGATCCACCTCCACCACTACGGCCATTATTATAAACAACCATATCGGTGTTATTAAAGTTACTTTGGAAAACAAGAGATAAGTTAAGAGATGTATTTAATCTATTATAATTATTAACAGCCCATTGTAAAGCAGTTCTCATTTTGCTCGTTAACGCACAACAAGATCCCGTATATCCAACAACTCTAAAGCTACGATTGGAACCAGTAACCAAATTGTTAGTTCTGTATTGCTTATTAACTCCGTCTTCTGCATTACCTAATGCGTGCATACCAGAAGTTAATTCTGTTAATGGAATAAAAACATCAGAAGCTTTAACACCTTGTACAGCTGGATCTCCTGGAAGACCTTCCATTGTAAAATACTCGGCATCCGCAATATTAAGTCCAGCATCAGCAAGTGCATCCAAATGGGCTTTTGTCAATGCTGCAGTTTCAGGTTGTGTTTCGTTGTTAATTTCGTCTTTTTGGCAAGATGTGATTACACCAGCCGCGATAGCGCAAAGCGCTAATACTTTGATTTTCTTCATTTTTAAAAAGTTGAGTTTGTGTAGTTACTATTAACAAAATAAATCTTCAACAAAATTTATTTTGCCTGCATTTAATTTAGTAAAGCTTTGAACCTTTTTAAATTTTAAGCGGGTTGAAGATATGATAATTTTTTTAAAATATCAGTTAAATATTTAAACAATCCTCTAATAATAAGGCAAATACATATATTTAATTCAATAAAGTAGTGTAATTAATAACAAATACATATCCTTAAATTACACAATAAAACCGATTAAATGCATATTTAAAATTAGCACTCAACTTAGCGATTAAGCAAAAAATTATGATAATATAAGAGATGTTATAGAATTCATAAGTATTTTATTTTTCACAAAAAATGTAGTCTTTTTCTTTCATATTATAAATTTTTAACTAAAAAGTGTTAAAAAAAAATTAATATCGGCTTTAGCACTTGTTTTTCAAAAAAAAATATGTGGTCTAATCTTATAAAACTTCATTCTTCTAAAGAAATAGACAAATATGGAACCTCAATAACTTAGTATCATCATGATATATATTGTAATTTTTGGGCAAAAAAAAGTTCAATAAACAATGTTATTGAACAATTATTCCTATGAATATACTTTTCTATACGATTTCGGCACTTAATCCAGCTTGAAGTAACTTGGAACATCTAGGCACCAATTCTTCGTAAACTCCTGTCTTTACCGTACATTTTCCTTTATAATGAACTAACATTGCACATTGTTCTGCTTGAACTGGTGTGTGTTCGCACGTATATATTAATGTTTCAATGACATGATCAAATGTATTGACATCATCGTTATACAAAACAATTTCATTATTATTTTGTTCTACTGTTTTTTCTAAAACTTCTTCTAAAACCTTTTCTTGAGTGCTCATCTCATTAATTTTATGCAAATATACTATTTCGAAAAGAAAAAATTATCGTCTCTCACATTATTTTAACCTGTAACCAGCTGCTATCCAATTATTTCTATCAAAACACTCAACAAACTCCAAATTATTGTCTTTGCATTGCTTCGTAATTAACTCTAAATCCTCTTTATAAAAACCACTTAACAAAAGAACACCATCAGTACATAATGTATTGGCATAGGTAGAAATATCTTTCAACAATATATTTCTATTAATATTAGCTATCACTACATCATACTTTTTACCCAGTAATAACGCAGCATCTCCTTCATAAGCGGTAATATGTTTACAATTATTTCGCTCTACGTTTTCAATTGTATTTAAATAACACCAATTATCAATATCGATTGCATCTATAGGTTGTGCTCCTTTCATCTCTGCTAAAATTGCCAAAACACCAGTTCCACATCCCATATCTAAAACCTTTTTATCTTGTAAATCTTGTTTAAGTAAGTGCTGAATCATCATATGAGTTGTCTCATGATGACCTGTTCCAAAGGACATTTTCGGTTCTATCACGATATCATATTGTAATTCTGGCTTTTCATGAAAAGGTGCTCTTACACCACAAGTATCATCGACTACGATTGGAGTGAAATTCTTCTCCCACTCCTTGTTCCAATTTACCTGTTCTATTTCTTTAGTAGAAAAAGTAATTTCGAATTCATCGGAGCTTAGTATATAAATGTCATCTAAAATACTCTCTTTCCATTCCTCCTTTTGGATAAAGGCCTCTAACCCCTTTTCTGTTTCAACAAAACTCTCAAAACCAGCATTCCCTAATTCTGCTATCAGAATTTCTGTAGCGGGCTGCAATGGTGAAATATTAAAATAATAGCCTATGTATATAGGTGTAGTCATCTTTATTTAAATTAGGCAGCAAAGTTAATACTTTGACTAACAAAAAAGGTATTCGCACCTACGAATACCTCTTATTTATTTTCAAAAATATAATTTAAAATGAATTAGCGATAGCTGCAAAACTATCAGGGTCTAATGAAGCTCCTCCTATTAGTCCTCCATCTACATCTGGTTTTGCAAAAATCTCTTTAGCATTTGCAGGTTTTACACTTCCTCCATACAATATAGAAACATTTTCTGCAATTTCTGTATTAAAGGCGTCTCCTATAGTTTTACGAATAAAAGCATGCATTTCTTGTGCTTGTTCTGGACTTGCAGTTTCTCCTGTTCCTATCGCCCAAACTGGCTCATATGCTAAAACAATATGCTTCCAAGCATCATTATCTAATTCAAATAAAGCATTTTTTAATTGCCCTTCTACTACATTAAAATGGTTTCCGCTTTTACGATCTTCTAGTTCTTCTCCAAAACAAAAGATAATAGTCATTTTATACTTCAACGCTGTATTTACTTTCTCTTCTAACAACTCATCTGTTTCCCCAAAATAAGCTCTACGCTCACTATGACCAAGTATAACTGTTTCTACACCTACACTTTTTAACATATCCGCAGAAATCTCTCCTGTAAATGCGCCACTTTCTTCTTGATGCATATTTTGTGCTGCTACATCGATATCAACTTCTTTAAGTTCTTCGAAAGCATAATAAAGATTTGTAAAGGTTGGAGCTACGATTATTTTAGCTTCTGGTGAATCTTCAAATTTTGCCTTTAATTCTGAAAGTAAAACTCCTGTCTCCGCAAGATTTTTATTCATTTTCCAGTTTCCTGCTACAATTTTTGTTCTCATTAATTTTAATTTATGTGTGTGGTTTTTATTTGGTTACAATTCTAAAAAAGATACTTACACCCTTATTCTAGGGTCTAGCCACCTGTATATAAGATCTACAAATATATTGATTAAGATAAATACAGAGGAGATTACGATTACAGCTCCCATAATAATAGGAAGGTCTGATGTATTTAATGCATCTACTATTTCTTTACCAAGACCGTTCCAACCAAAAATATATTCTACGAAAACGGCTCCTGCTAACATGGATGCAAACCAACCAGAAATAGCCGTCACTACAGGATTTAACGCATTTTTTAATGCATGTCTTTTAATTACCTGAAACAGTGATAAGCCTTTTGCCTTAGCTGTACGTATATAATCCTGACTCATCACTTCTAATAATGAATTCCTCATTAATTGAGTTACTACTGCTAATGGTCGTACTCCCAAAACTATTGCAGGCAATATTAAATTTTTCCATTGAATATAAGTTCCTTCTCCAAAATCATCTACTTCATATAAACTTCCTGTCATATTAAGGTTGGTATACTCGTGTAAGACATAACCAAACAACCAAGCAAAAATAATAGCACTAAAGAAAGAAGGGACACTCATACCAATAGTACTTATCAATTGAATTAATCGATCTGCCCATTGATCCTTAGTCAATGCACTAACGATACCCATAGAAATCCCTAGAAATATAGCTATTAAAATAGCAGACACAGCAAGTACTGCTGTATTTGGTAAGGTTTCTTTAATCACCTGACTTACTTTTTTACCGTTCTTCTGAAAGGACTCTCTTAAATATGGGTACTTAAGAACTGTTTTTGTTTTACCAATTGTAAATAATGAAAGGCCTGTATATTTTTCGGTGTCAAAAAATGAAAAGTCATTTTCTTCTATACTATGAAATGAAACTGGCGAAAGATCATTAAGATAATATCTATATTGTGTACTCAAAGGAAGATCAAAGCCATATTTTTTATTAATAATGTCTAATTGTTCTTTATTTTCATTCTGTCCCATCATCATTTGCGCCGGATCTCCAGGAAGAATAGTAAACAGAAGAAATATAACAGTAATTACTCCTAATAAAGTAAGTAATGCATACCCAAATTTATAGAAGTATTTAGTCATTACTAATTTGTCTTTTCTTTCAACTTTTCGACCTCTTCTAATGTATAGACTTTATATTTAAAAGTATCTCCATATAATCTTTTAGCATATTCCTCTATTGTAGTATTATATCCCGCATCTTTTCGGCGTTGATTAACATTTTCGACATCTTTAATTGGCCAAATAATCTTGATTGGTGTATTCGTATTATGATTCAATGTTGTTCCTTGGGTACCATATACTTGTTCTTCACCAATGCTCATTAGATGTCGGTCTTCCATCATAGCTACTAACCTAAAAGGAATTTCATCTTCTTCTCCAGCTTTTTTAATCAATGGAAGGTATTCATTTATTTTATTAGAATGCTGAATCACAAACCAAGCGGTTTTATTGGTCGGTTCTCCCACTAAACTTTTACCAGGGTATCCATGTTTTTTAAAGATTTGTTCTATAAACACTGTATTCGAAGAATCTATTGCACTCTGTTGTTGCCATAGATCTGTAGTTACTTCCTTTTCTGTTGCTCCAACTAACTTAGCAATACTATCTCGCTCCTCTACTGTCTTAGCTTGCATTAATTTTCTAAACTTTTGGTCTAGTTTAGCGATACTATCTAACTGAGATTTTAATCGTACATTAATTCTAGGTTTAGGCGGTTCTACTTTTTCCAAAATTAACTGATCAGCATCATTCCAGTGCAGTTTTTCTGTAATGGTTCCCGTATTTAGTTTTACTATTCCAGGATTTGATCTTAATATTGTTTTAAGAGCAGTTTCATCAGTACTATAAAAATCAAAACTTAAATTATACTGTTGTTTTTTCTGAGAAACTTCTTGAGGAGAAGATGCTGTAAGACCTATTACATCATACCCTTGAGCCATAGCCTTATCAGTAAGCCCTTTTATCTTGTTCATTCCTTCTCCTTCACTTTTTGATAAATTATACATTACAATAAGCACAACATTTTCTTTTTCTAAAAATTCTGTGGTATAATCTTCTCCATCTTTTTCAATGGCAAAATCATGAATAGGTGGTATGTATCCTTCATTAATCATTTCTGTTTCTACACCGATATACTTGCCATCAACTTGTGGATATTCTCCACTAGTCGTTACAATTTCTTCTTTACCATTTACGTCAAACTTCCAAGAGTACTTAAACTCTGCCTCTGGAGCCCCATCCGGAACTGACATTCCTTCTTCTATATTTGTTCCTATTTTATAAGCTCTAAAATCGAATGAAGGCAAATGCATTAATACGTGATACGAAAATGCTAAACAGGCCGTAAAAGAAACAAACACAATCCATTTATGAGAAGCTTCCGGGAGAATAGGAGTTATATATTTTCTTCCAAAGAATAATATTAGAATAAACACTAATAGAATAATATCTTTAGTAAAAGATTCCCAAGGAGTTAATGGCAGCGCATCCCCAAAACATCCGCAATCAGTGACTTTATTAAAGTATGCCGAATAAAAGGTGAGAAATGTAAAAAAGATAATCATACCCAATAATGACCATACCGTAAACTTGGGTAGATACCCTAAAAGCAACGTAATTCCAACTATTATCTCAAAAATACAAAGGAATACTGCCATAAGTAAAGCAATTGGAATCAAGAACTCCATATTTAATACGCCTTCACTAAAATATTCTTGTAGTTTATAGGAGAATCCTAAAGGATCATTAAGTTTAATAAAGCCTGAAAATAAGAAAAGAGCTGCTACAAATATTCTGGAAAAACCAACAAGTATTTTCATCATTAGAATAGTAATTATAATTTATTTTGAACAAGATAATAGGTTTACATCTTGTTACTTTTAGTTTAACAGTATTTTATAAAACCTGCATTATTTCGCTTCACCTAAATGGATCATCGCAAAAACTGCATAGTTAATCATATCTTGATAATTCGCATCGATTCCTTCACTCACCAATGTTTTACCTTTATTATCTTCAATTTGTTTTACTCGTAACAATTTTTGAATAATTAAATCAGTCAATGAACTAACCCTCATATCACGCCAAGCTTCCCCATAATCATGATTTTTATTCATCATTAGTGTCTTTGTAATATCAATATGTCTATCATACAATTCTGTAGCTGTATCTGTCGACAAATCCGGTTGTTCTGCAATTCCATTTTCTAATTGTATTAAAGCCATAAGGCTATAATTTATAATTCCAATAAATTCAGAAACCTCTCCTTCATCTACTTTTCTTACAGCATTCTCCTGTAAACCTCTAATTCGTTGTGCCTTTATAAAAATTTGATCTGTAAGTGATGGTAATCTTAGAATTCTCCAAGCGCTACCGTAGTCTTTCATTTTATTAATGAAGAGATCACGACATTTCTTAATTACCGCGTCATATTGTGTTGACGTATCTTGCATATTACTGTTGAATTTTGCGTAAATTTCGCTTTAATATGGCAATTATACCAAATAAACATTAAAAATATAGTATAAACTCTTCTATGACTATTAATTGCAAAGGTTCTTTAATCGATCTCTCTACTCCAAAAGTGATGGGTATTTTAAATCTAACACCAGATTCTTTTTATGATGGAGGAAAATACAAAGACGAATCACAGATTTTACATCAAACCGAAAAAATGCTGCAAGAAGGAGCGACCTTTATAGATCTTGGAGCATATTCATCTAGACCAGGTGCAGATCATATTTCGATCGAAGAAGAAGAGAATAGAATTTTACCAATAATTACATTACTTCTCTCTAAGTTTCCTAATACTATTTTATCGATTGATACCTTTAGAAGTAAAATTGCAAAACAATGTATAGAAGCTGGTGCATCAATTATCAATGATATCTCTGCTGGTAGTCTAGACAAAGAGATGATTAAAACTGTCGGTAAGCTCAAAGTCCCTTATATTATGATGCATATGAAAGGTACACCACAAACCATGAAATCTTTAAATCAATATGATAATCTGATTAAGGACGTGCAGCTTTATTTTTCTAAAAAAATAATCGAAGCCAGAAAAGAAGGAATTAACGATATTATTATCGACCCTGGTTTTGGTTTTGCAAAAAATATCGACCAAAACTTTGAGCTCCTAAAAAAACTTGATTTATTCAACCTTCAAGGATTACCAATTCTAATAGGCGTATCAAGAAAATCAATGATTTACAAATCATTAAAAATTGACCCATCTAAATCTTTAAATGGCACAACATCCTTAAACACTATTGCGTTACTAAAAGGTGCTTCGATTTTAAGGGTACACGATGTAAAAGAAGCTATGGAATGTATTACACTAATGAACAAATATAAAGTACAGACTTAAAGTTTTTTAAAACGATGCTTTTTCAAGCTTTTCAAATCAGAGTTTCACTAATTTTTCTATTTTTACAAAAAGACCGCATTTGGATTTAATCAACCTTAGAATATTAGATGTCCTAGATATCGTACTCGTGGCACTCTTGCTATACTATATCTATAAGTTGGTTAAGGGAACAGCAGCAATTAACATTTTTATAGGTATCGTAATGATTTACTTGGTTTGGAAGCTTACGCAGTTTCTAGCCATGGAAATGCTAAGTAGTGTCTTAGGAGAGTTTATTGGGGTGGGAATGTTTGCTTTAATTGTTGTTTTTCAGCAAGAAATAAGAAAATTCTTATTAATGATTGGATCTACAAATTTTGGAAGACGAAGAAAATTTCTAAGACAACTAAAATTTATTAGAGACACTCCAGAAGATAGTCTTACGGATGTTGCTGCTATTGTTAAAGCTTGCACGAAAATGGGAGACACATTCACTGGTGCATTAATAGTAATTAAGAGGAATACATCATTAGATTTTGTAAAAACATCAGGAGATGAACTTGATATTTTAGTAAAGACACCAATAATAGAAAGCATTTTTTATAAAAATAGTCCATTACACGATGGTGCTATGATTGTAGAAGATAATAGAATTGTTGCTACACGAGTAATTCTCCCTGTGACTAACGACAGAAACATTCCTTTACGTTTTGGATTAAGACATCGGGCAGCTATAGGTATAACAGAAAAAACAGATGCACTAGCATTAATTGTAAGTGAAGAAACGGGGCAAATATCTTATGTTAAAAATGGAGAGTTTGTAATTTTTAAAACTCCTGAAGAATTGATTGAAAAAATAACAAGGGATTTACAATAATGAGCAACTACCCAACTAATATAAATCATTGTAAAAATTGTGGTTTTCAGATTGATCACTACTCCTTTTGCCCTGATTGTGGTGCTAAAAAAATAACGAAACGCATCACATTTAAAAACTTAACTCAAGAATTTAGTGATCGATTTCTTAATCTTGACAATTCATTTATAAGAACATTTATACACCTATTCACCCAACCGAATACTGTAATTGACGGATTCATTCATGGTCTAAGAAAAAGATATGTAAATGTTTTTAGTTACTTTGCTATTTCTCTAACTATATCAAGTTTATATAGTTTCATTCTCGGTAAGTATAAAGATGTAATCTTCTCGAATGTATTTACAGATGCCAATCAAATTAAAGCCTCAAAAGTAGCTTCTGATTTTTCGTTTGAATATCAATCTGTGATCTCATTTTTAACCATACCGATTCTAGCTTTGATATCGCGACTGGTATTTATAAACTATAAAAAATATAACCTTACTGAACATTTTGTAATCTACTTATATGCGTACTCACATATTACTATGGTTATAAGTTTTATTACTTTACCACTACTTCTAACCGTTAAAAACATATACTTAATTCTATGGGTTCAGTTCCCCGTTTCCATTATTTATATTGCATACGTACTTAAAAGTCTTTATGAGATAAATCTAAAAAAAATGCTAATTAAGACCTTGTTTTTTATTATAATTATGTCTGTTTTATTTGTGATTTTTAGCATAATCGTAGCAATTGTAATGATGAAAACAGGTGTTATGACCGGTGAATCAACATCTTCTATTTAATTAATATTTTAAAAAAACAAGCGTAATATATAATGGATAAAACTGTTGCAGTTAATAATTGTAAGAACTGTGGAGATAATATAAAAAATGTTAATTTCTGTTCTAACTGTGGTGCTAAAAAAATCACAAAACGTATTACTTTTAAAAACTTACTTACAGAAATAAGTGAGGTCTATCTTAATGTAGATAACACTTTTATAAAAACAATTAGAGATCTTACTATAAAACCTCACTTAGTAATCGATGATTATATTAATGGTGTCAGAAAAAAACACCTTAATCTACCTTCATACTTTCTATTATCACTTACATTATCGACTATCTTAACCTTCTTAAAGGAAAAAGCTTTTAACATTGCATCTGAATATGAAAAATTAGATGACCAATCAGAAACATTGAAGTTTTTTATAGAAGTAACAGAAAAATATCCTACACTTGGTTATTTTTTATTAATACCTTTTTACTCGTTTATATCCAAATTTATATTTAGAAAATATAAGAAGTATAATTTCACAGAACATATCGTAATAAACACATACCTAATAGCACATCTAACGATATTAACCTTTATTCCTTATCTAATTTCGTTTAGCTTTGGTGATTATATAGAAGAAAGTAGTTTTGTTTTTTTAGGGATCCAGGCTATTTACGCAACATTTTTATTCAAAAATTTATATAAAATTAAATACATAAAGGTTATCGTAAAAGGACTTATTGGATTCTTATTGATTCTTTTAATCTTTATCGGATTAGCAGTTGCGATGGCTCTATCTACAAAGTTTCTTGAAGAATACGGGTTTCTTAACTAAGCTTCTCGGACTTCTGAAAATTGCACATCATAAAGATTTTTGTAGTAGCCGTTTTCAACCTCCAACAGCTCATTATGGTTTCCTTGTTCTACAATCTTACCGCTATCCATAACGATAATTTTATCAGCATTTTTAATGGTTGCTAATCGGTGAGCAATAACAATAGAAGTTCTACCTTCTGTAATCTTGTCGGTAGCGTCCTGGATCAATTGTTCGCTATGAGAATCTATAGAAGATGTGGCTTCATCTAAAACTAAAACACCAGGATTAGAAACGTAAGCTCTAAGAAAAGATATCAATTGCCTTTGACCAGAAGAGAGCATCACCCCTCTTTCTTTCACATTATAATGATAACCGCCAGGAAGGCTACTTATAAAATCATGAATCCCTATTTCTTTAGCAGCTTTCACAACTTGATCCTCTGTTATATTCGTATTATTTAGCGTTATATTATTAAAAATAGTATCTGCAAACAAAAACACATCTTGCAAAACTACAGCGATATGGCTTCGCAAAGATTTTAAATCAATGGTATCAATAGGTTTTTTATCAATAGAAATAACTCCTCCGTCGATTTCATAAAACCTATTTAACAAATTTATAATTGTCGATTTACCTGCACCAGTGGCCCCTACAATTGCAACTGTTTCTCCAGAATTAACAGAAAACGAGATTCCTTTTAACACTTCTTCTCCTTCTATATAACTAAAACGAACATCATTAAAATCAATATTCCCTTCTATATTCTGAAGTTCTATCGTTCCTAAATCATTTATCTTAGAATGTGTATCCAATACTGCAAATACTCGATTAGCCGCAACCATACCCATTTGTAGAGTATTAAACTTATCCGCTATCTGTCGCAGTGGTCTAAAAAGCATTTGAGATAACTCAATAAAAGCAATTACAACACCTAAGGTAATCACATCACCCTGCGCAGCTCTCAATCCTCCATACCAAACTATTAATCCTATAGTGATCGAACTAGACATTTCTGCAATAGGAAAAAATATCGAATTATACCAAACGGTTTTTACCCATCCTTTTTTGTGCTTTTCATTTATTTCTTTAAAACTATCATATTCAATATCCTCTCTAGTAAAGAGCTGAACTATTTTCATTCCAGTTATTCGTTCCTGTACAAAAGAATTTAAATTAGAAACTTGAGTTCTTACTTCTTCAAAAGCAGTTTTCATTTTTCTTTGAAAAACCCTAGTAGCAAAAATTATAAAAGGTAAAATTGTTAAAACAATTAAGGTAAGTTGCCAACTGTAGTACAACATAAAACAAAGAATAACCGCCATTTTTAACAAGTCACTTATAATCATAAAAAGTCCTTGACTAAATATACTGGCAATCGTTTCTATATCACTCACTGCACGAGTTACTAATCTACCTACCGCAGACTTATCATAATACTGTTTCTTAAAACCTAACATATGATGAAAGAGCTTCACTCTAACATCTCTAATCACCTCCTGACCTAACCAATTAGCAAAATATATAAATAGAAATTGGAAAATAACCTCCAATAATAACACTCCGAATATTAAGCTGATATAAAAAACTATTAATTTTTCATCCTTAGGAATAAAACTTTCGTCAATTGTTTTCTGTAATAAGAGAGGTCTTAACACCGCAAAAGCGGATAATAAGATAGCAGATAAAGCCACAAAATAAAATGTAAACCGATAAGGATTAGTATAACTAATCAATCTTCTAAATAATTTAAAATCAAATGCCTTTCCGCTTTTTTCAGCCATTATTTTTTACAATAAATAGTTTTTGGGTACTGTACTTCTGTCAAATATAAACCATGAGCTGGCACAGAATACCCAGCTTCACTTCTGTTTTCACTTTTAATTATTCTTTCTAAATCTTCTAAACCTAATTTATGTTCTCCAATTTCTATAAGTGTTCCAACAATCGCTCTTACCATATTTCTTAAAAAACGATTTGCGGAAATCTTAAAAATTAATTTATTATCATTCATCTCCCAAACAGCACGGGTAATAGTACAATTATACGTTTTTACATCGGTTTTAGACTTACTAAAACATTTAAAACTCGTATAGTTTAACAGTAATTTAGCAGCTTCATTCATCAAGTCAACATCCAACTCTTTCTTTAGATAATACGCACTATCTATGCTAAAAGGGTCTTTATACAGTGTTACAAAATACTCATAAGATCTGCTTATCGCATCAAACCTTGCGTGCGCATCATCACTTACCAAACTCACTTCTTTTATTGAAATCTCTTTAGGAAGAAGAGAATTAAGCTTATATCGAAATTGAACAACGTCCAATTCATCCTCATTATCAAAATGAGCCATTATTTGTTTTGCATGAACGCCAGCATCTGTTCTACCAGCACCAACAATATCAATCTTAGATTTCAACAATAATGATAGCGAATTTTCTAAAACCTCTTGTACAGAAATTGCATTAGGTTGTCGTTGCCATCCATGATATGGAGTTCCATTATATGAAAGTTCTAAAAAATATCTCAAAGGTTTATCCTATTTTTGTCCTAGTTCTAATCGCAAATATACTTTATAATATAGAGATGAATTATATAGTAACACTTCGGTTTATTTATTACATCATAAATCTTTCTTATTCAATAATTTGAAAAAAATACTCTTACTTAGCGATACTCATAGCTATATCGACGATCGTATTTTACATTATGTAAACGAAGCAGATGAAGTTTGGCATGCAGGAGACATCGGTGACCTCAAAGTAACCGATAAGATCGAAGCCATTAAACCACTTCGTGCTGTTTACGGAAATATCGATGATGACAAAGCCAGAGTTAGTTTTCCGCTACATCAGCGATTTTCTTGTGAAGAAGTTTCTGTTTGGATCACTCATATTGGAGGATATCCACCAAAATATAATCGCAATACAATACAGGAAATAAAAACAAACCCACCGCAATTATTCATATGTGGACATTCACATATTTTAAAAGTGATTCCTGACAAAAATAACGGCGTATTACATATGAATCCTGGAGCAGCCGGAAAACACGGATTTCATAAAGTAAGAACCATGTTACGATTTACATTGAGTAAAGGAAAAATAGAAAACCTCGAAGTAATCGAGCTTGGTAAAAAATAAGACCCGAAGTTGGCATACTCCGGGTCCTAACGCACTAATACTACTAAGATTTTAGGTTTATCGTAATCGATCTACAGATTTTACGAGATTTTCATCCTTTTTTATAGCCTTGTTGGCTACAACTAATAAAACGATAGAAATAATAGGAATCAACATCCCAATACCTTTCTCCGAAACCAAGGTTTCTCCAGATAATGTTAGTGACCAATAAACAAATACTCCTAGTAAAATAAAGTTTAATAAGATATTGATACGCCCCAAAACAAATTGAAGCTGTCTATTTTTAAATAAAAAAATACTTACTAAAGCCAAAATTGCTGACCCAGCAAACATTCCCAAAACCAAAAGATTATCCTGAGGTAATAATTCCTCTCCATTTTCATTAAGTCCATAAGGCAAAATAGTAGACAACCCACCGGATATTAAAACTACTAAAAACAAATAAACTGATTGAATTCTTTGTATCATTCCCCCTTATTCTTTTGGAAAAGCAAAAATAAGAGTTTCTTTTCATAATTATGTGTAAAAATCAAAAATAAAGTCGTATACTTGCATCACAATTTATGTAACCCATTCTATTTAGGTTACTTACCTTCAAAATAAAATTTTCCTAGAATTCTTCTTTAGAAAATTTAATACCAGAACCTTAAATTATATAACAAATTTAAATGTTAGAGATTTCTGAATTAAAAGCAAAAAAGCTTCCTGAGCTACAGGAAATTGCGAAAAGTTTAAATGTACCTAAATTTCGCACCATGAAAAAGTTAGACTTGGTATATCAAATACTTGATTACCAGGCAGCAAACCCTAACAAGGTAAAAGAGGTTATCACAGAAGATTCTTCTACTAAAACAGAGAAGAAAACCGAAAAACCACAATCAAAGCAAGCGCCAAGGCAAAGAAGACCGCGTAAAACTGCAAACACTCAAAATCCTCAAGCTAAAAAAGACACAAATCCTCCTGTAGAAAAAAGTAATCCTGTTAAACAAGAGCCTAAGGAGAACACCCAACCTGTGAAAGAGGTCAAGGAAAACAAAAAACCTCAAAGAAAACAGGAAGACAAAAAAGAGGAACGTAAAGACGATAACAGGAAAGATAATCGCAATAGAAATAACGATAAATCCCAAAACAAAAACCGTAATAACAACAATAAAAAAGATAATAACGGAAATAGGGATAACGGAAATAGAGACAATAGAAATCGCTATAAAGAACCAGATTACGAGTTTGATGCAATCATCCAAAGCGAAGGAGTACTTGACATCATGCAAGATGGTTATGGCTTTTTAAGATCTAGTGACTACAACTACCTCTCTTCTCCCGATGACATATACGTTTCACAATCACAAATTAGACTATTTGGGCTTAAGACAGGGGATACAGTTCTTGGACAAGTAAGACCTCCTAAAGAAGGTGAAAAATATTTCCCTCTTATAAAGGTAAATAAAATTAACGGCCTCGATCCTCAAGTAGTAAGAGATAGAGTTTCTTTTGAACACCTAACACCACTTTTTCCACAAGAGAAATTTAAATTAGCAGAAAGACAAAGCACTATATCAACACGAATAATGGATTTGTTTTCCCCTATTGGTAAAGGACAACGAGGCATGATCGTTTCTCAACCAAAAACAGGTAAAACAATGCTACTAAAGGATGTAGCCAATGCAATTGCAGCCAATCATCCCGAAGTATACCAAATGATATTACTGATCGATGAAAGACCCGAAGAAGTTACCGACATGCAGCGTAATGTTCGTGGAGAAGTTATAGCATCAACATTTGACAAGGAAGCTCACGAGCACGTGAAAATAGCCAATATAGTTTTAGAAAAAGCTAAAAGATTAGTAGAATGCGGTCATGATGTAGTAATACTACTAGACTCTATTACCCGTCTAGCAAGAGCATACAATACTGTACAACCTGCTTCTGGTAAAATTCTTAGTGGTGGTGTTGATGCAAATGCACTACACAAACCAAAACGTTTCTTTGGAGCAGCACGTAATATAGAAAATGGAGGATCCCTTACTATTATCGCCACAGCCTTAACAGAAACCGGCTCTAAGATGGACGAAGTTATTTTTGAAGAGTTCAAAGGAACAGGTAATATGGAATTACAATTAGATCGTAAAATATCCAATCGTAGAATTTTCCCTGCTATTGATCTTACATCGTCAAGTACACGTAGAGATGACATATTATTAGACGAAAACACAATACAAAGGATGTGGGTAATGAGAAAATACCTAGCGGATATGAATCCTGTAGAAGCTATGGAATTTATCAATGAGCGTTTTAAACAAACAAGAAACAATGATGAATTCTTGATTTCCATGAACGGATAAAACACACCTTATATATATAATGTAGAAAATGGCTGTCACTAAAATGACAGCCATTTTTTTATTTACAGTTTTTTTAAGGATCATAATCAGCACATCTATGTAATTTTGCAATAAAGATTAAACACTGAAAGGTTTAACAACAAACAAAGACTATTATAAAAAAAAAATTATGAAGACCTTAATATATAGCATACTCACCGTTTCTACTTTACTAACTAGTTGCCAAGGTAATAGTCAAAATAATAACCAAATTAGTAATACCGCTCAAAATCAAAACATAAAAGCTATCCAAACCGAACCAATTAATGGATTAGAACGAGCATATTTCGCCAGCGGATGTTTTTGGTGCGTAGAAGCAGTATATGAAAGCGTTATTGGCGTACAAGAAGTAGTCTCTGGATACTCTGGAGGACATACCAAAAATCCCACCTATGAATCGAGCAATACTGGACGCACGGGGCACGCAGAAGCTGTAGAAGTTTTATATGATCCAAAAATAATTTCCTTTTCATCACTAATTGACGTTTATTTTGGTTCCCAAAATCCAACACAAATAAACGGCCAAGGCCCAGATCGCGGGTCTCAATACAGATCAATTATATTTTATCAAAATGATGAACAAAAAAATATAATTCAAAAAAAGAAAAACTTTCTTAGCAAAAGTTTAAATAGACAAATCGCAGCAGAAGTAACTCCATTTCAAAAATTTTGGAAAGCAGAAGATTATCACCAAGATTACGAAAAAAGAAATCCATATAATAGATATATTCAGAATGTATCCATACCAAGATTAAAACGTTTTCAAAAAAAATTCCCTGAATTAATCAAAGAAAACCACTAAATCGTTTTCTAAACGACCATATACAAATTCTTTTAAATAATAATCACATTCTCACTAAAATCTTACACCACAAAAACGGTCAGCTATTTCTGACGGAGGCAAAACTCGATCTAAAAACAACCTAAATAAGTGAATTTTTCAATAGAGTATTAGCCATGTTAATCTTAAAATAAAATACCTAATACAACAAACTGAAATATATGAGAATTTAAAACAAAACAAAGAAAGAAAAAACTCAAACTACTTAATATCAAAAAGATAAGATCACCAAGAAGAATAATATCTATTTAAAAGCACAGAAATATACTATGCATGCATAATTAAAAATGTTAAAGTATTGTAAAAAACAAAATCCAATCACTAATAATCCATTGATAAAAAAAGTAAAAATAAATTTTAAAAAAACTAAAAAATCGCCCACCGACTTCAAGCCCAATAAACACGGCGTAAATCAGTTGTAATACACAAAATAATCGTTGAAAAACACAAATTGATTAAAAAAAAAGTAGATTTTTATGCAAATAAAGTCAAAACAAGTTGTGTTTTTCATATTAATAACTTACTTTTGTTTATAGTTTAAGAGTTTTCAACTCAGCTGATTAATAAATAAGTTTAAACTTGTGCTCAAGGAAAACATGTTTAATTAACTGAAAAACAACAACTTAAACTTATAAATGTTCTTTAAAAATCTACTTTTTTTAACACAAAGGCAACTTTTGTTAACAATTTAGAAATGTCATTAAAAATAGTTTGGCATGTTTTTTGAGAACGGATTTTTGAACAATAACTTTTAAAAAATTATTTAAAAGAGTATAAAAAAAGCAACTAAAGATTAACGTCTTAAGATTAAAGAACCCTAATCTGCTTTATTTTTGAATTTTAACTATGTAAACACAGAAAGATTATGAAATCAATTTTTACATTTATTTTGCTATTGGTGATGACTTCCTCGACTTTCGCTCAAATAAAGTCGCTGGATCGCTATTTAATGTCCACCGCCAAATTAGAATTAAGAACTGGACCAGGAGCAAATTTTGACATTATTGGTGAAATCCCACAAGGAACACAAGTATATGTTATTAGTTCTGGTTATGGAGACTGGAGTACAGTTCAATACAAAAACGGAAACGGTTTTGTACTAACAAAATTACTAGCAGAAGATAGTAGTATTGCAGAAGCTGAAAGAGCTGCAAAAGCTGCTGAAGCTAGAAGAAATGCTGCTAGACTTGCAGCAGAAGAAGCAATTAGAAAAGCGGAACAAGCAAAAATTGCTGCTGCTGAAGCTGCAAGAAAAGCAATTGCTGAAGCAGAAAGATTAACAAGACAAGCTGAAGCTGACGCAGCTGCTGCTGAAGCTGCTGCTGCTGCCGCGAAACAAAATCAAACGGCTGCTGAAAGAAGAAGGTTGGCTGAATTAGCTGAAACTCAGAAAGCTGTAGAAGCAGCTAACAGAAGAACATTAGGATCTACAGAAACTGCATACACTCCTATTGAATCAAAAACAGCTTCTGGTGGCAGTAATGCAGGAACAAGAACTGCTGCTGCACCTACCAAAGTAACTAGAGAAAACAAATATTCTAGTTGGGAAAAGAAAACATATAAGTCAGGAGCAACTCCTAAGTCATTTAACTTCAAAGGAAAATTTGAATACAAATTAGACAACTATTTAAAAGTAGAAGTAGGTCAGAATACCGAGGTTGTAGTTAAGCTTGTTAAAATGGGTAAAACTGCAAAAGATGATGAAACAATTAGAATTGTATACATCAATAGTAATCAAACTCAATTCATTAGAAACATTCCTGAAGGAGAGTACTATTGTGTGATCGCTTATGGAAAAGAATGGAAAGAGTCTCCTAGTAAGAATGGGAAGAAGCAAGGTACTTTTACAAAAAATGCTTTGTATGAAAAAGGACAAGATATCTTAGATTTCAATACAATCAAGACAGATGAAGGAATCAATGTACCATCTTATAGTCTTTCTTTAGATCTTCAAGCGAATGGAACTTTATACAATGATGTAGAAGATCAGGATAATATTGATGCTGGTTCTTTCAACTCTTTTTAATAGATTAAAAAGAAACTATTAGATAAAAAAAATACATATTTTATTATCACCAATAATATAAATGTAAAATAAAAAAAGCGCCTTAATAAGGTGCTTTTTTTATTCCCAATAATTAATCACAAATAAGTATATAAAAGACTAAAACATTAAAAGGAAATAAAACACAATGTTTAATAATTAGTCTTAGGTAATAAAAAAAGCTTTAGGTATTGAATCCTAAAGCTCTCTATCTTTTAAATCTGTTTATTATAGTTACTTATAAAATGTACCTATTTTATCAATAATAGAAGTAATAATACTTCCAAAAAATTCTAAAGAAATTACATTACCCATTATTACGATGTCTCTCTCTAGCCAACAATGTGTTTTTAAGAAGCATAGCAATGGTCATCGGACCAACTCCTCCAGGAACTGGTGTAATAAAGGAAGCTTTTTTACTAACATTTTCAAAATCCACATCTCCTACGATTCTATATCCTCTTTCTCTAGAATCATCAGCTACCCTAGTAATACCTACATCAATAATAACAGCATCGTCTTTTACCATTTCTGCTTTAAGAAAATTAGGAACACCTAAAGCCGATATAACAATATCCGCCTGAGAAATAATTTGAGTAATATTTTTTGTATGACTATGTGTTAATGTCACTGTAGAGTTACCAGGCCATCCTTTTCTACCCATCAAAATACTCATTGGTCTACCTACAATATGACTTCTACCTATAACCACGGTATGCTTTCCTTTTGTATCAACATTATAACGTTCTAAAAGTTCTAAAATACCAAATGGTGTAGCAGGAATAAAAGTAGACATATCCAAAGCCATTTTTCCAAAATTCATTGGATGAAAGCCATCAACATCTTTATCTGGATCTACAGCCAACAATACTTTTTGAGTGTCAATTTGTGGAGGTAGTGGTAACTGAACTATAAATCCATCAATATCAGAATCTTCATTCAGTTCTTTAATTTTAGCCAATAGCTCAACTTCGCTTGTAGTGCTTGGCATTTTTACTAAAGTAGATTCAAAACCTATTCTTTCACATGCCTTTACCTTACTACCAACATAAGTAAGGCTCGCACCATCATTACCAACTAATACAGCTGCTAAGTGCGGAACTTTCTCGCCACGATCTTTCATCTTTTGAACTTCGTCAGCAATTTCATTTTTTATATCGTTACTTACTTTTTTACCGTCTAAAACTTCCATATTGAGCCCCTACTCTATTATTAATTTAATTATATATTATTTCATTTTACCCATCATCTGCATCATTCGCTTTCCGCCTCCACCTTGCATCATTTTCATCATTTTACTCATCTGATCAAACTGCTTAAGCAATTGATTAACCTGCTGTACAGAAGTTCCCGATCCTTTACCAATGCGTTTTTTTCTACTTGCATTTATGATCTGAGGCTTTGTTCGTTCTGCAGGGGTCATAGAATGAATAATTGCTTCGATGTGTTTAAAAGCATCATCATCGATATCGACATTCTTCATCATTTTACCAGCTCCAGGAATCATTCCAACCAGATCCTTCATATTACCCATCTTCTTAACCTGCTGAATTTGTTTTAAGAAGTCATCAAAACCAAATTGATTTTTGGCAATTTTTTTCTGTAATTTTCTGGCCTCTTCTTCATCAAATTGCTCTTGAGCTCGTTCTACAAGAGATACAACATCTCCCATTCCCAAGATACGATCTGCCATACGAGAAGGATAAAAAACATCAATTGCTTCCATCTTTTCTCCCGTACCAATAAACTTTATTGGTTTATTAACAACAGATTTAATAGAAATTGCTGCTCCACCTCTAGTATCACCATCTAACTTAGTAAGAATAACACCATCAAAATTTAACACATCATTAAAAGCCTTTGCTGTATTAACGGCATCTTGACCTGTCATAGAATCTACAACAAATAATGTTTCATTAGGAGTAACAGCTTTATGGATATTAGCAATCTCGGTCATCATGACTTCATCAACCGCTAAACGACCTGCTGTATCTATAATCACTACATTAAATCCGTTTGCTTTAGCATGGGCAACACCTGCTTTAGCAATCGCAACAGGATCATTATTTCCTCTATCACTAAAAACCTCTACATTTATTTGTTCTCCAACTACATGTAACTGATCAATAGCTGCTGGTCGATATACATCACAAGCAACTAAAAGAGGTTTTTTAGTTTTTTTATTCTTTAGAAAGTTTGCTAATTTTCCAGAAAAAGTAGTTTTACCAGATCCTTGTAATCCAGACATTAAAACTACTGAAGGATTACCCGAAAGATTAACACCTGCTACTTCTCCTCCCATCAATTCGGTTAACTCGTCTTTTACAAGCTTCACCATTAATTGACCAGGTTTTAAACTTTTTAGTACATTCTGACCTAACGCTTTTTCCTTTACAGTAGCTGTAAAATCTTTGGCGATTTTATAATTAACATCGGCATCAACCAACGCTCTACGAACTTCCTTAAGTGTCTCAGCAACATTTACTTCCGTAATTTGACCGTGGCCTTTAAGAATATGTAACGCCTTATCTAACTTATCACTTAAATTATCAAACATATGCTTTCTTCAGATTTTGAAAAAATCTACTTTTTTAGTAGACAGGTGCAAATTTAATGATTTGAAGTGTATTAATAAAGAATGCCAATAACAGAATTCTAAATATCAAGAAAGAAATTTTACTGAAACAAAAAAAGCTATTAGAAAGAACATAAGGTTATCTTTCTAATAGCTTTCCGGACATTATTCTTAGGCTAATTCAACTTTATGTCCTTTATAAAGATGGAGGAATTAATACTCCATTAATAACATGCACGATACCATTAGAAGCTTCAATATTTGCAATATCTACTCTAATAATTTCATTTAAAAAGACTTGTCCATCAATCATTTCAATAGTTACCTCATCTCCTTGAACAGTAGTAACCGTTTGTCTTGTAAGCAAATCATCGGCAGTAAATTTACCGGATGCCACATGATACAATAGCACTTCGGTTAAAGCTTCTCCTCCAGGAATTGCATCTAAAGCAGCAAATGCATCATTAGTTGGTGCAAATACGGTAAAAGGTCCCTCTCCATTTAGTGTCTCTACCAGATTAGCTGCCTGTAATGCTCCCACTAAAATAGAAAGCTCCGGAGTAGCAACAGCGATTTCGACAATAGATTGAAGATCGGCTGGAGGGAGTAATACTCCATCAATTATGTGTATAATACCATTAGACGCTTCGATATCTGCCAAAAGTACTTTTATAGTACCATTTAAAAACACCTCTCCATTGATCATTTCAATGGTTACTTCATCTCCTTGTACTGTGGTAACTGTTTGCCCGGTAATTAACTCTTCTGCAGTAAATCTTCCTGCTGCTACGTGATACAAAAGCACCTCTATTAAAGCTTCTCCTCCTGGAATTGCATCTAAAGCAGCAAATGCATCATTAGTTGGTGCAAATACGGTAAAAGGTCCCTCTCCATTTAGTGTATCTACTAAATTAGCTGTCTGTAATGCCTCCACTAAAGTAGAAAGCTCTGGAGTTGCAACAGCTATCTCTACAATAGATTGAAGATCGGCTGGAGGGAGTAATACTCCATCAATTACGTGTACAACACCATTAGCTGCTTCGATATCTGCCAAAAGTACTTTTATAGTACCATTTAAAAACACCTCTCCATTAATCATTTCAATGGTTACTTCATCTCCTTGCACCGTAGTAACTGTTTGCCCTGCAATTAACTCTTCTGCAGTAAATCTTCCTGCTGCTACGTGATACAAAAGCACCTCTGTTAAAGCATCTCCATCAGGAATAGCATCTAAAGCAGCAAATGCATCATTAGTTGGCGCAAATACTGTAAAAGGACCTTCTCCATTTAATGTATCCACTAAATTAGCTGATTGTAATGCTCCTACTAAAGTAGAAAGCTCTGGAGTTGCAACTGCTATCTCTACAATAGATGGTAAAGGCTGAAAAGATGGTGGTATTAATACTGCATCTATGATTTGGATTACTCCATTGGAACCGCCAATATTTGCAGAAAGCAACTTAACAGTATCATTGATAACAATTTCATTGTTTTCATCAAGACTTACCTTAACGTTTTCTCCTTGTAACGTTTCTATCATTTCTTCTCGCAACAATCTTGGAGTATTAAATCTTCCACTCGCTACATGATATAGCAAAACTTGTTTTAACACCTCTAGCTCTGGAACTTCATCTAAAGCCGCAAAAGCGTCATCTGTAGGTGCAAAAACAGTAAATGGACCTTCTCCGGACAAAGGAGCTACTAAATCTGTAGCTTGTAAAGCGCCAACTAAAGATGTGAATTTACCATCTTCTACAATTAAATCAACGATCGTTTTATTAGGGAAAATAGTTTTAACTAGTTTAGCATTCCAATCTCCTCTTCCTATTCCATTTCCAAAAATTCTAAAATGCCCCTCTAGATCACCTTCTTCATCTACTCTTCCAATTCCAAAAATCAAATTTCTACCAGGAGGATTAATTATTAAATAAACAATTCCATCACTTACAATAGCTCCTCTAGTTCTAGCTTTAGTTCCATCAGGCAATACCAAATTTCCTCGAACAATTGTAAAGCTTGCATGATACAAGGTGAAATTTAAGCGAAGTTTCCCTGTAATATCTGTTCCTGCCCCTGTTCCACTATTCACTGTTGCAGAAAAATCATATACTCGTCGTTCTCTACTGATATCAAATCTAGAATCTTTAGAACTACCAAAGGCTTCATCTTCATTTACGGGCTCAAGCAACTCACCATCGATAATGTTCTGAGTCATTTCCTCGACTTCGTCAAAACTAATAATTTTTGACTCTTCAAATTCAATTTGATCAGGGTTTTCAGGGTCTAATTCATTATTATCATTTTGACAAGAAATGATAAAGTTCATTAAAAAAAGGCACAAAAAGGGTGCCGTTAATCTTTTGATTAGCGTTTTCATGAGTTTAAATTTAAATTAGTTATTATTTAAAATATGTGTGAGAAAAAAGGGCATTTAGTCCTGAATTAATAGGGGGATTCAATATCTAAATGCCCTTTCGGGGGAATTATAATCTAGAGGCACAATGAACTATATATTTTAGCTTACTGTTCTAGTCAATTTCTTCTTATAGTGCAGGAAGAATTACATTATCAATTGCATGGATTACTCCATTTGCTGCCTGAACATTTGTAACGATAATATTACTTACTCTATCATTAGCATCTGTTAATGTTGCGTTGGTTGCATCTGCTGTAATATCTCCTCCTAATGTGGTTACAGTACCAGTCATTAAACTTTCTACTCTAACATTTGCTTCTGCTACAACATGAAGATTTAGCGTAGCCGTTAATGTAGCTTCTTCTATATCAGCTAAAGAAGCTGCTCCAAGTTCTGTTAAAAGACTAGCGAATGCATCATTTGTTGGAGCAAATACGGTAAAAGGTGCTGGGGATGTTCCATTTTCTGTACTTAATATAGAAACATAATTTTCATCTAATTGATCATCTCTAGTAAGGGCTGCTACCAGATTACTAAAAGTTGCATCAGCTGTAGCAAAAGTAACCACTGTTGGTAAAGTGATTACAGCATCAACCTTATGAATTACTCCATTAGAAGCAACAATATCGGCTTCACTTACATCAGATACACCGTTAAAAGAAACTCCGCTTTCGGTATTTATATAAATACTTAGATTATCCATAGTATCTCCGTAAGTAGCCAACGTAGTATTATAACTAGTAGTAAGGGCAGTCGAAACATTGGTTCCTGCAATTACATGATTTAATAAAACCTGCTCTAATGCAGCGGTTGATAATCCAGAAATATCACCTAAATCCGTAAATGCATCATTATCAGGCGCCAATAAAGTTAAATTACTATCTGCACCACTCAATACAGCTACAAAATCCGTATCAAAACCAGGTGTAGTTGCTGCTCCAGCAAGTGAAGAGAAATTACTATCAGCTGTAACAAAAGTAAGCATAGTAGGCAATGGAATTACTTTATCCACCGCGTGTATTACACCATTATCTGTCATTATATCTGGAGTTGTCACGGTAGACTCTCCATTTATTACTACACCATTTGCTGTATTAATATACATGCTGATATTAGTATTAGAATTAGACTCTGTAGCTAAATTTTTCACATAACCTGTTGTT
The DNA here is from genome assembly GCF_018100855.1 of Aquimarina sp. MMG015. Classification (NCBI taxonomy): domain Bacteria; kingdom Pseudomonadati; phylum Bacteroidota; class Flavobacteriia; order Flavobacteriales; family Flavobacteriaceae; genus Aquimarina; species Aquimarina sp. MMG015. Next base: position 273,118 of record NZ_JAGJEB010000005.1, on the reverse strand, counting down.
AGACTAGTAGAAGCTTGAGTAGTTCCTAAAACGTGGTTTAATAAAATTTGCTCTAACGTTTCAACAGGCACATCTTCTAATGGTGTTCCATCTAAGAATTCAGTAAATGCAGCGTTGTTAGGTGCAAAAACAGTAAAGTTACCATTCCCATTTAATGTTACGTCTAAATCTGTTCTTTCCAATGCAGCTAATAAAGAACTATAATCCGCATTATCTGCAACAAAATCAGCTATTGTCATTGCATCGGGGATAAATGTAGTATCGTCGTCATCACTACAAGAAGCAATTGAAATAATACAGAATGCTAAAAAAGCTTTTTTGAAGAAATTTTTCATGTTATTGGTTTTTATTTTTTTAATTTATTGTTCGTTGATGAAACAACTGATAAAGTAAAAGTGCTACCTTAAAAAACGATTTTAGTATTTTTTTAACTTTTTGTTTAACTATTTAGATAAAAAAATTAAACAAAAAAGTTATCCATCATTCTCATCACAAGATGCTTCAAACGTTAGTATCTCAGATACTAATTGATCATTATGCATTACTTCTATACTGGTTCCGTCACTTAATGATAATCTTAAAGGGTAATTAATGGCAACTAATGTATTTTCATCAAGATCATCCATAAATCCATACACTTGAGCATCATGAATTACTTCTATTGTATTTAAAATATTATTAGCGGTATTGTAAGTTGCGAACCTAAAAGGATATACAAAATCAATACATTCTATATCGTCATCTTGTAGCTCACAACTATTCGCCAACATTTGTAATTGTGATTCGTTTTCGATTATTTCTTCTATATAATTGTGTTGTGTAATCGTAATAGGAAATTGGATCTGAATATTATCTGTTTCTGTAAAAAGATCATAATCTGAAATTTGATTGATGATTATTTCATCTGCACCATTTAGGATTATCGAATACGGTAAATTAATACTGTAGCAGTTACCTCCATCAACTAAATCATCAAAAGACCCATCGTGAGTAACAATACTCCTCATTAAACCAGCGAGTTGAGAATCCTGATGGATAACATTATCCAACTCAGGATCAATAAGTTCTCTCTCTTCTTCTTGGCAAGAAATCATTAATACCGTAAAACTTATTAACATCAAGATTATACAATTTCTTATTTTTTCCATAGTACTTTTCTTCATTTAATTCACTATTATAACAATTTAAGTACTCAAATTCCCACTAGCTTAAGTTTTTTTTTAATTTTGAAAAAAATTCAAAATGCCAAAAACCCTCTTCAAAGATGTTTGCGAGGAAAGATTGTTTTCAGAATTATTTAAAAAACATTCTAAAAATCTTCACGACTTCATTTATTACAAATATGGTTCTCATATAAATCCTAAAGATCAAGTTCAGGAAGCTTTTATTAAGCTATGGGATAATTGTAATAAAGTTTCAATAGAAAAAGCAAAGAGTTTTTTATTCACCGTAGCTAATAATCTTACTTTAAATCAGATAAAACATGATAAAGTAAAATTAAATTATAAGTTAACAGAAACAAAAAATAGTACAAATGAAAGTCCTCAATTTATAATGGAGGAAAAAGAATACCTTTTAAAATATCAAAATGCACTGTCTAACTTAACAGAATCTCAACGAGTTGCATTTTTAATGAATAGAATAGAAGGTAAAAAGCACAAAGAAATTGCTGAATTATTAGGCATTTCCAGAAAAGCTGTAGAAAAAAGAATTTATGGTGCTCTAGAGAAGTTGAGAAAAGATATTGAAGGAATTTAAAAATAATTAAAAACTAAGGTAGGAATTTCCACCTATCAGTTGTTATAATATTAAGAAACTTGTTATGAAAAAGGAGGATCTTATTAATAAGTGGTTGAACAATGAACAACTCACTAAGCAGGAATCAGAGGCGTTTGAGAAATTGGACGCCTATGATTCTTATGTAAAAATATCAGAAACTGCTAAAAAATTTAGTGCGCCTGATTATGATACAATAAGTAATTTACAAAACCTTACTAACGATTTATCTAAGAAAAAACAAATGCCAAAAAGAAAATCTTATATTAAAATATTGTTTCGTGTAGCTGCAATCTTTGTGATTGGGATTGGCATATATTTTTCTTTTTTCAAACAATATGACACTACAATTAAAACGATAAGTGATAAATCTACCATTAATCTTCCTGATGATTCAATGATAAGACTTAATGCTACCTCTTCATTAACTTACAATGAAAAAAACTGGGAAAGTGAACGTAAAATATCATTACAAGGAGAAGCATATTTTAAAGTTGCTAAAGGTAAAAAATTTGATGTTCATACTCCTTCAGGTATCGTAAGTGTTATAGGAACTAGGTTTAATATTAAGCAAAGGGAAAACTTTTTTGAGGTAATCTGTTACGAAGGAGTTGTTAGTGTTGCTATAGGTAATGAAACAAAGTATTTGAGAGCTGGAGATGCACTGGAATATGACTCAAATGTCATTTTAGACAAAAAGGTTACTGATCAAGAACCTAAATGGTATTATAATAAAAGTTATTTCTATAAAGTTCCCTTTTCTAAAGTTCTTAAAGAATTAGAATGGCAATTTGGAGTTACGTTAGAAACAAAAAAAATAGATCCTTCTATTCTATTTACGGGTAATTTTGTACATTCAGATATTGAAGATGCATTAAAATCAGTTACGATTCCAATGCGGTTAAAATATGTGATTAATAACAAAATAGTAACTTTATCTAAAGAGTGATTAAACCCAAAATCCTCATTTCTATTTTTTTAATGTTATTTTTTCTTTTTAAGGTAAATTCTCAAACCGAAAAAGATGCGATTTCGCTTATATCATTTTTAAATACTACACAAGAAAAGTTTGGATATGATTTTTCGTATGTTAACCAAGAATTGGAAAATATTAATATTATAAAACCTTCTAATTCCAGTTCTTTCGAACAAACGCTTGTATATCTTAGAAATAATACTCCATTTGATTATACTGTCCTAAAAAGCAATTCTGTTGCTGTTAGTTTTAAGTTCGTAGAAATATGCGGTGTTTTAGTTGACATCACTAATAAAATCATATCTGATGCTTCTATTCAAGGAATTGAGTATACTACTATTAGTGATATCAATGGCAAATTCGCACTTAAAGTGAATTCTCCTAATGAAAAAATTAAAATTAGCTTTTTAGGTTACTCACCTGTCACTATTTCTGCACTTGATTTTTTTGGAAAACCTTGTAAGAAAATAAAATTAATTCAAAAACTTGAATATATAAACGAAATCGTCCTGAATGACTATTTAATTAAAGGTATAGATAAACAACTTGATGGTTCTATTCAAATTGATTATAATGATTTTGGTATTCTACCTGGTCTCACAGAACCAGATCTATTACAAACCATACAGGCGCTTCCAGGAGTTCTTAGTGTAAACGAAACTGTTTCTGATATCAATGTAAGAGGAGGTACTAATGATCAAAACCTAATTCTATGGGATGGTATTAAAATGTATCAATCCAGTCACTTTTTTGGACTTATCTCTGCATTTAACCCTTATTTAACTAAAAATGTTCAGGTATACAAAAATGGTTCAAGTGCTAAATATGGTGATGGTGTTTCAAGTGTAATAGCAATGAATACTGCCAACAAAATTAACAATAAGTTAGACGCAAGCATTGGTTTAAATTTAATTAGTGTTGACACCTATATAGATACTCCAATAAATAAAAAATCATCCATTCAATTAGCGGTAAGACATTCTATTAATGATATTTTAGAAACACCTACATATAACCAGTACTTTGATAAAGCATTTCAAAATTCCGAAGTATTTAGCACCAATAATTCTGGAGAGCGATTTTCTTTTTATGATATAAGTATGAGATGGTTGTATCAATTATCACCAAAAGATCTGATAAAGGTCAATGCTCTTCTAATGCGAAATAACCTTGTTTTTCAGGAAAATTCTTCTGATACCACGATTAATAACTCTAGAGAAAGCAGTGCCACACAAAACAATATTGTAGGTGGTATTCTTTATCAAAGAAATTGGAGTAAACTTTTTCAGAGTGAATTACTGCTGTATGGCACAAATTATGTCCTAGAAACAATTAATTCTGACATACCAAATAATCAGCGACTTTTGCAAAACAATGATGTTTTAGAGAATGGTATAAAACTAAATACATTTCTTAAAACTGATGCTAATATTAATTTAAAAAACGGGTACCAATTCAATGAAACGGGTATATCATATTTACAAGAATTAAACAATCCAACATTTAGAGATCTTACTAAGGAAGTTATCCGTACGCATAGTTTATTTTCTGAGATAGAATATAATTCTGATAGCAGTGCTATATACGCCAACTTAGGTGCTCGCCTCAATTACTTAGAAAAGTTTGACACATATATTCTGGAACCAAGAATTAATTTTTACAAAAGATTTAATAATCACTTTACAATTGAGGTTTTGGGAGAAATTAAAAGTCAATCTACATCTCAAGTTATAGATCTACAGAATGATTTTCTGGGCATTGAAAACAGAAGATGGGTATTATCGAATGACGAAAACATTCCTATTTTAAAAAGTAAACAAGCTTCTATAGGCCTTAGCTATAATCACAATAATTGGCTTATAACTACAGATATTTATTATAAAAATGTAAAAGGAATTATTACTAGAAGTCAAGGATTCCAGAATCAATTCGAATTCTCAAATGACCACGGTTCCTACGAGGTATTAGGAATTGATTTTTTGATTAACAAGAGATTTAAAAACTTTAGTACTTGGCTTAGTTATTCATATGCAGATAATGAATACTCATTCTCTAATTTAAGTCCATCCAATTTTGCCAACAATATTGATATTAGGCATAACGTAAACTTTGCAGCTGCATATAACAATAAAAACTTAAAGATATCTGCTGGTGTAAATTGGCATAGCGGAAAACCAACTACATTCCCTAATACCACAAATAGCATTGAAAATGATATCATAAATTACCAAAACCCAAATAGCAATAGATTAAATAGTTACACGAGAATCGATCTTTCATCTACCTATACTTTTAAAATAGGAAAAAGTATTAACGGTTTAGCTGGGTTTTCAATATGGAATCTTTTAAATCAAGAAAACATTTTTAATCAATACTTCGTCATAAGAAATCAAAGTGAAATTGAAACTGTAAAAGAATTTGGTTTAGGTATTACACCTAATGCTGTTTTTCGATTAAGTTTCTAACCAAGCTTTTTAACGCCATTATACCCAACAATATCCTCTCCTCCCGCAACTTTTTCTATATTTTGAATTATCTCAAAATCATTTTTCCTGAAAAAGTCTTTTGTGTTAGAATTAATTTGAGTACTTAAGGTTATCATGTTAGCTTCTCTTGCAACTTCTTCCAAAGTCTGGTAAAGTTTCTTTGCTATTCCTCTTCCTTGATAATTTTGATGAACAAAAATATATTCTATTTCCCCATTTTTACTAAGCGAAAATGAACCAATAACTTCTCCATTAAGTTTAGCATTATATACATAATCATCTACAAACTTTGTTTTCCAATGGTTTTTATCTAATGCTAGTCTAGAAAATATTTTCACCTCTTCTTTGGTGAAAATCTTAGAACCATAGATGGTAACTGTTTGATAGAATAATCGTTGCATTAATGGCAAATCACTATCAGTAGCTTTGGATATTTGATAATTCATTTAGTTAGGCAGAAGAACACTTCTCTTATTATGGGGTAAAACAACATTTCCTATAAAAATAAAAAAAATGCCGTAGGAATGAAATTTTTAGTTAAAAAAAACATAAAACCAGCGATAAATATCGTAATTTTTAAGTGCCCTAAACTATTTTTATGAAACATACCTATTACTACCTCACCATTCTACTATTATTTACTAGTAGTATTGGACTATCACAACAAAAAAAACTGGATAGCATTATTCAGGTTACAAAAACTATATCGGATTCCTTAAATATTAATCTTGCAGCTGACTTGATCTATGAATTGAATCTAAATGAAGAATTTGAAGAAGGTCTAAAATATTGTGATAGCATTATTAAAATTTCTAAAGAGATTAAATACGATAAAGGTGTTGGACAAATACATAACGAAAAAGCTGCGATCTATAATCACACAGATGATTTATACGAAGCTTTAAAATGTTTTGATCAAGCCGCTTTATATTACGGAAGAATAAATTACACAAGAGGGCTGGCGATAATTCAAAATAATAAAGCAGTAATTGAACAGCGACTAGGAAATCCCGAAAAAAGCATTACTCATCTTTTAGAAGCTAATCAATATTATGAAAAATTAAAAGATAGCGCTAGCCTATCCACAACTATTAATAATATTGGAAATGTCTATGGAGACATTAACGAACTTGAATCCGCTAAAAAATATTACTATCAATCATTAGCACTAAAACGAAACACAGACTCGAAAACTATAGGTTCTACCCTTAATAACTTAGCACTAATCTATATCAAAGAAAAAAAATTAGATAGTGCATTAGTATTACTAAATGAATCCTTAAAAATTAATAAAAAAGAAAATGACAGTCATGGAATTGCTGAAGCCTATAGTGCTCTAGGTAGAATATCTTTTATTAAACAAGAGTACCAGCAAGCTAAAAAATATTATGAATCAGCCCTTTTCATTGGGGGCAAAGTAGCTTATAAAGAAAGATTAATTAGAACAAAATTATCTCTTGGCGAAGTTGCTATAAAAACTAAGAAATTTCAAGATGCAGAAAGCTATATTACTGCAGCTACCAGTGAATCACAAAAACTTAATTCTACACCATTACTTCTCAACTGTTATGATTTATCGTCTGCTCTAGATTCTGCGCAAGGAAAATATCAAGACGCATATAGATGGCAAAAAAAATATAACAACTTATTTAACGCCCATACGCTTAAAGAAACTAGTCAAAAAATAGAACTTGTAAAAAGAAGAGTTGAAGATGAAAAAAAGCAACAAATAATTTTAGATAAGCAAAAAAGAAGTGAACAATTAGCTAAAGAAGAATTGTTTAAACAAAAAATATATACCTATGTAGCAATTGCAGCTTTTGTTGTTGCCTTCATTTTTATTATTGGTATAGTAAAAAGTAGATTAGAGAGAGCTAAATATATAAAAGAACTAAATGAGTCTAATCAAGTAAAAAACAAATTATTTTCTATTGTATCTCATGATTTAAAAAATGAAATACACGGTTTAGATAATACTCTTAACTTATTAAGAGATGATGTCATTTCTGAAAATGAATTTAAAGAGATCATCCCTTTACTTTCTAATAGCGCTCATCAAACATCGTTATTATTGACTAATCTATTAAACTGGTCCAAGTCTCAGATGAATGAGCTTAAGGCAAACCCTAGTACGTTTGATTTTTCAGAAATCATACGAGAAAAAATTATATTTTTTTCATCAAAAGCTTCTCAAAAAGAAATCAAAATCATTAATGACTTAAAAGATACCACACAAGTATATGCCGATAAAGATATGTGCACCATAGTAACCCAGAACCTAATTGCAAACGCAATAAAATTTTGTAATCCTAGAGACACAATAACCTTATTTAAAAAAGAAGAAAACAACGTTGTAAAAATCTATTTTAATGATACTGGAATTGGAATATCCGAAGAAAATCTAAAGAAAATTTTTTCTGAAGAAACCTTGACTACAAAAGGCACTAACAATGAAGCTGGCACTGGACTAGGGCTAAATATTTGTAAAGAATTGATCGCTCTTAACAAGGGAAATCTAACTGTTGAAAGTACTCTTGGAAAAGGAAGTTCTTTTTGTATTACACTACCAAAAACCCTAAACTCTTAAAATAATTACATACGCTCTGGAACCTGAATCCCAAGCAAACTAAATGCAGATTTAATAGTTTTACCCACTATTTCGGACAGTTGAACTCTAAAAACTTTTTCGTTTTCAGAATCTGCACCAAATATTGATACATTCTGAAAAAACGAATTATACGCCTTTACTAAATCATATGTGTAATTAGCAACAACTGCAGGGCTTAAATCCTTAGCTGCATTCTGTATAATATCAGGATATATCTCCAATAATTTAATCAATTCCTTTTCTTTTCCATCCAGTACTATATCATTTACCGAAGTACTCGAATTGAAATCAGCTTTACGTAAAATAGCCTGAATCCTTGCATAAGTATATTGAATAAAAGGACCAGTATTTCCTTGAAAATCTACTGATTCTGATGGATCAAATAGTATTCTTTTCTTAGGATCCACCTTAAGAATGAAATATTTTAATGCTCCTAAGCCAATAGTCTTATAGACTGTAGTCTTCTCTTCTTCAGAATAACCATCTAGTTTTCCTAATTCTTTTGAAATTTCTCCTGCAGTCACCGCCATTTCGACAATAAGATCATCCGCATCTACAACAGTCCCTTCTCTACTTTTCATTTTACCGCTTGGAAGATCAACCATTCCATAGCTTAAATGATGTAAATTTTTAGACCAATCATATCCTAACTTCTTAAGAATTAGAAAAAGAACTTTAAAATGATAATCCTGTTCGTTACCAACAGTGTAAATCATTCCTCCAATATCAGGGTTATCTTTTACACGCTGGATAGCTGTACCTATATCCTGTGTCATATATACAGCTGTCCCATCACTACGTAACACTAATTTTTCATCTAAACCTTCATCTGTAAGATCACACCAAACAGATCCATCTTCTTTCTTAAAAAATACACCATTAGATAAACCTTCTTCTATATTATCTTTACCTAAAAGGTATGTATTACTTTCATAATAATAGCTATCAAAATCAACACCTAGTGCCTTATATGTTTGATCAAATCCTGCATAAACCCAATTATTCATAGTTTCCCACAGATCTACAACCTCTGCATCTCCTGCTTCCCAACTTCTAAGCATTTCTTGGGCTTCAATAAGGATAGGAGCATCTTTTTTTGCTTCATCTTCTGTTTTTCCTGATGCTACCAATTCTGATATCTGACTTTTATATTCTTTATCGAAACGCACATAGTAATTCCCTACTAATTTATCTCCTTTTAAACCAGTAGATTCAGGGGTTTCTCCATTCCCAAACTTTTGCCAGGCTACCATACTTTTACAAATATGTATTCCTCTATCGTTAATAATCTGAGTTTTATATACTTTTTTACCGCTAGCTTTTATTATTTCGGCTACGGCATATCCTAATAAGTTATTTCGAATATGTCCTAAATGCAATGGTTTGTTTGTATTAGGAGAAGAGTATTCTACCATTACCGCCTTATCTCCCTCTAACGGGTAAGCGAAACCATAATTTTTAGTGTCTTTTATTTTAGCAAAAAAATCTAAATAATATTGATCTTCTATTACCAAATTAAGAAATCCCTTTACAACATTAAAAGAAGTAATTTCTTTCATATGTTCAACTAAATAAGCTCCTAAAGCCTCTCCTATCTGAACTGGGTTTCCTTTTACTACACGCAACATCGGAAAAACAACAACCGTAATATCGCCTTCAAACTCCTTACGAGTACCTTGTAACTCTACGGATTCTACATCTGCACCATATAATTCTTTTATTGCCGCTTTTACCTGTTCTGTAATAGTTTGTTGTAATGCCATTTTATGAATTGTATTTTGATATAAAAATCAGGCAGCAAAGATAATAGAAATATAATCTTCCGCCACCTCTATTGACATCAATTCGTATCTTGTGATAAAAGAAAAAGATGCTTGTTAATAATACTTACAGAGACCTCGAACTTAAAAAGAAACTTATAGAACAAGTTGGAAAACCATTTACCTTAATAGAACGAATAAAATTAGGAGGGATTGGTTCTCCAAAACTTCATATTGTAGGGTCCAGTGTAGAAATTAATAACCTATTAATGCTGAATAACAGAATACATACTTGTAATATAGAATTGAGACCAAAAGGTATTTTGGTTGGTTTTAGTGTACGTTTAGAAACATATCTTTTAGTTATCCCTTTGTATAAGTTAACGATCTATAAAGGAAAAGCAGAAGAATACTGCATTTATAAAGACAATTATCATATTAAAATAAAAGTAAAAAACACGGATACTGCTATCCATCAGTACATTAAAAAAATACTTAATTATAAAGCAGACAATAGTCCTACGAACATCGAAGACATATAAATCGAGTTGACACTAATTTTAAGTAATAAAAACTTTAGCAATCTACTTTTTTGACAAAATCACAATGTATTTCTTCGTATCTTATACCTAAAAAGATGCGAATATTACTTACAGGTGCTAATGGTTATATTGGCATGAGGTTGCTCCCATTATTACTAGACGCTGGTCACGATATCATTTGCTGCGTAAGAGATCGAGACAGGCTTTCTATAGATCATGAAATGATAAAAAAAGTATCTATTGTAGAAATAGACTTTTTAGAAGACCCAAATACTTCTAAACTACCTCGTGATATTGATGTAGCATACTACCTGATTCATTCTATGAGTTCTTCTACTTCAGATTTTGACAAAAAAGAAGAAATTTCTGCTCAAAATTTCAATATCTATGTAGCGCAAACTAACATAAAACAAGTAATATATCTAAGCGGTATTGTAAACGAAAAAAATCTATCTAAACATTTATGGTCTAGAAAAAATGTTGAAGAAACCTTATATAAAGGAAATTTTAATCTTACTGTTTTACGCTCAGGAATTATTGTTGGGTCTGGTAGTTCTTCTTTTGAGATAATCCGAGATCTATGTGAGAAATTACCTATTATGTTAACACCAAAATGGGTAAATACCAAAACACATCCCATTGCCATAAGAGATGTTTTAAGTTTTATGACTGGAGTATTAGGAAATACTGAATGTTATAATCAATCATTTGATATCAGCGGGCCTAATGTTATTACTTATAAACAAATGCTTTTGTTATATTCTAAAGTACGTGGAATCAGGCTACTTATTTTAACGCTTCCTGTAATGACTCCCAAACTTTCCTCATATTGGTTATATTTTGTTACTTCTACATCATATAAACTTGCGCTAAATTTAGTTGATAGTATGAGTATTCCAGTAATTGCCAACGATAATCGATTACAAAAGATATTAGGTATTGAACCTATGACATATACCAAAGCTTTAGAATTAGCTTTTATTAAAATAGAACAAAACCAAGTGGTATCAAGCTGGAAAGATTCTATGGTTAGTGGTCGTTTTGATAAAGATATTCAGAAATATGTAAAAGTTCCAAAAAAGGGATGTCTTAGAGATTATAAAAAAATCAATATAGATAACCCTAATAGAGTAATCGAAAGAATATGGGCTATCGGTGGTGAGACTGGCTGGTATTATGGAGATTGGATGTGGAAAATAAGAGGATATATTGATAAGTTCTTTGGCGGAGTAGGATTACGAAGAGGAAGGACTAATCCCGATAAAATCAACTCTGGAGATGCTTTAGATTTTTGGAGAGTTTTAGTGGCTGATAAGAATGAAAAGCGTTTACTACTTTTTGCAGAAATGAAGGTTCCCGGTGAAGCCTGGCTTGAATTTGATATCGACAAAAACAACATACTTCATCAAACTGCTACGTTTAGACCAAGAGGCATTTGGGGACGATTATATTGGTATCTGATGGTACCTTTTCACTACTTCATATTTGGAGGAATGATACGTAACATTAGTTCAAACAAGATCAAAAAAATCGGACAAAAAGCAAAATAACACGATAAATAGCGTTTATTTGATCTAATATTAGTATTTTTACTAAAAAATAAATGCAGAAACCCTTTCTGATTCTTTTTCTAATAATAGTAACTCTTGGTTGTAATACAAAAAAAAGCAAAGACCAAGAGCTAGATGATTTTGTGAAAATAATATCGGGGAATTTTTCTTCTAAAAAACAATCTAAACAAGAATCCGGTTATTCTGCGGTTAATCTTTATAATTATCCAATCTGGGAAAACAGATCTGGGTATTGGTTTTATCAGGAACTATTTGATCATAAAAATAACACCTCTGTATATAATCAAAGAATAGTACATATTAAAAGAGTGGATAGTGTTACAATAAGTACAACCAGCTATGTTATTCCGAATCAAAAAAAATATGTTAATTCATGGAAAAATGTATCTGTTTTTGATAGTTTAACAAAAGACAGTTTGAAAATTAGAGAAGGGTGCGATGTTTATTTTAAAAAAAAGACTTCCACTATTTATCAAGGAAAAACCGAAAAAGGAACATGTTCTAGTAGTTTTAGCAAAACAATATCCTACACAACCAGTAATATAGTAATTAGTAGAAATAAAATTTCTTCTTGGGACAGAGGGTACAACAATCAAGGAAAACAGGTATGGGGAAAAATTCAAGGTCCTTATGTGTTCCTTAGGATTATAGAAGAAGAGTAAAAACCTAATCCATAAAATCTCCTAAGGTCTTATTCTCTAGAACTTTTAACGTATTATCTCTAACTTCAATCATCAATTCATGCACTGTACAGGCATCTTCATCCGGGCAGTCATCGCATTTTTCATAAAAATTAAGACTTACACATGGTAACATAGCTATAGGCCCTTCTAACACTCTAATCACCGCAGCCATTGAAATCTCGCTAGGTTCTTTAATTAAATAGTAACCCCCTCCTTTTCCTTTTTTGGAGCCTAAAAAACCATTTTTACGTAGTGTAAGTAATATACTTTCCAGGAATTTTTGAGAAATATTTTCGCTTTTAGCAATCTCTGATATTAAAACGGGGTGTTCACACTTTTTTCTTGCTATATATGTTAGGGCTTTTAATCCGTATTTTGTTTTCTTCGAAAGCATTTTTTAAATTGAATATAATCAAAAATAGTTAAAAGATATAACTTGGTATTTCAATGATATCTTTTAACTATTTTCAGACTCAGAAAAGTTATCGACAAACTATCTATTTTCTTGGAAGAAAAACTTCTGCCATCATACATCGGGCACTTCCACCTCCAAGTTCTTCTATTGTTCCCAGATCACTATGAACAATCTCACAGTGTTTTTTTATTTTCAATACCTGGTCTTTACTTAAACTATTATATGCAGCTGAAGACATTACCAAATATCTCTTGTCATTTGCTCCAATGACTTGTAACATATTCCCAGCAAAATTATTTACTTGAGCTTCTGTAATTGATATAATTTCTTTACCATCATTTTTTAGGTGATTCAAAAGATTCTTTCGTTCTTTTTTATCATCTATACAATCTACACATACTACTGCAAAAGTTTCTCCAATCCCCATCATAACATTTGTATGATAAATTGCTAATCGTTCACCTTTTACTGTTTGATATGCTGTAAAAATAACTGGAGTGTATTCAAAATCCTCACAAAATTCAATAAGTAGTTCTTCATCTGCCCTAGGAGACAATGCACAATAAGCCTTTTTATTTACTCGATCAAGTACAAGACTACCGGTACCTTCAAGAAAAACATTATCTTCCTCTGCTGATGTGTAATCAACAATGTTTTTTATTTCAAAACCAGTATCTTCTATAATATCTAAAATTTCTGGTCTGCGCTCTCTCCTTCTATTAACAGCGAACATAGGATATAATCCAATATCACCATTTTCATGAAAGGAAACCCAATTATTTGGAAATATAGAATCTGGAGTATCATTTTCTTCCTTATCATCAATAACCACTACATTTACTCCGATAGATTTCAATTTCTCAACAAAACCGTCGAATTCATTTTGTGCTTTTATATGCACATCTTCTGTACTACTACTTGAACTGTTCTGGTAATAGTTATTTACAGCTGTTTGTTCATTCATCCTAAACTTAACTGGACGAATCATCACTATAGTATTTGTTATCTGTTTCATTATCTAATCTCTTATCAGTGGCATTGTAGAACAACGTAAAAGTCCTTCTTGCTTTGCTATTTCCGCATATGGAACTTCTTCTACCGTTATATTTAAATTACGCAACCAGTCATTCAATCTAGTAAATCCTTTTTCAGAAATTATCACGTCTTCTGATATTGAAAACACGTTAGAGTTCATGTAATACATCTCATCTCTATCAATATGAAATAAGTTTTCATTACCAAAAAAGTCAACTAAATACTTATAATCCTCTACATTCCTAAATCCTTCTTTATGAATTATAGCTTTATTTTTTCCAACAGGTTGAAAACAACAATCTAAATGCAAAGCATTATCTCTAGGATCTTCCATTGATTTTTGAAGATCAAATTCTTTTACAATTTTATTAGGAAAAAGAGACTTAATATATGCTACTCCTTTCATATTAGTTCTAGCCACAATACAATCGCTATAATCATTCCCTTTATAGGTTCCAATAAAAATATGATCATTATGAATAATAATATCACCTCCTTCAAAATGGATATCCTCTGATGGAGCTTTATGAACTTTTCCAGGTTCCACCTGATCTATTACGTATTGAATTGCTTTTATTTCTTTTTCTCTATCCGGTAGTATATTAGATTTTATAAAAGTATCATCTATAACTAATGCGATATCCCTTGCAAAAATTTGATTATAATTTTCTATTATCTCAGGTCTATATACTTTTACATCATACTTTTCAAATACCCTAGCGACTTCTTCCATTTCAGCAACCATATCTACTTCTTTTGGGTAGGTACCGGCTTTTATATGTTGTATTGACTTTGGATCGTACGCCTCCTCAATTTTAGGTATCGGACCATTACTAATGGCTGTTCCTAAAACAACTGCTCTAAGTCTAGAAGTTTCATTTTTAATATTTAATTTCAATGGCCTGATTTTAAAGTAAAACTATTATTAATAACTAACTTTTATATATGAACAAATATAGGAAGAGGTATTATGTAGATGCTAATTTTATTTAAAAAAAATACAAACTTTTTATCAAATCCTAAAATTCAATCCTTAAGGAAACAATAAATTATTGATTCCATAAAAAAAGGGATGTAACACTAGTGCTACATCCCTTTTCTATATTGTTGGTTTTCTTATCTCTCAGAAACAGATTTAAAAGCTCTATAAGTCTCACCGGTATATATTTGTCTAGGTCTTCCTATTGGTTCTTTGCGAAGGCGCATTTCTCTCCATTGTGCTATCCAACCAGGTAATCTTCCTAATGCAAACATTACCGTAAACATCTCAGTAGGAATACCTAAAGCTCTGTATATAATCCCTGAATAAAAATCTACATTAGGGTATAACTTTCTCTTTACGAAATACTCATCTTCTAACGCAACTTTAGCAAGACCTTTGGCAATATCAAGAACTGGGTCCTCTATTCCTAAATCTCCTAAAACTTCTTCTGCAGATACTTTTATGATCTTGGCTCTTGGATCAAAGTTTTTATATACTCTATGTCCAAATCCCATTAAACGGAACGAATCTTCTTTATCTTTAGCTTTAGCAATATATTTTGCAGTATCTCCTCCATCTTCTCTGATAGCTTCAAGCATTTCAATAACTGCTTGATTTGCACCTCCATGTAATGGTCCCCAAAGAGCGGAAATTCCAGCTGATAACGATGCGAATAGACCTGCGTGTGAAGAACCTACAATACGCACCGTAGATGTAGAACAGTTTTGCTCATGATCAGCGTGTAATATTAGAAGCTTATCCAATGCATCATTTACAATTTTATTTGCTTCATAAGTTTTGTTTGGCCTAGAGAACATCATTTTATGTAAATTCTCCACATAGCCTAACGAACTATCTCCATAATCTAAAGGAAGACTTTTACGCTTTCTCATAGTCCAAGCCGCAAGGACAGGAAACTTAGCCATTATTTTTACAATAGCATTATACATAGCTTCTTCAGAATCTACGTCTACAGAACCTGGATTAAAAGCTATCAATGCACTAGTTAAAGATGAAAGTACTCCCATAGGATGAGCACTTTTAGGGAATCCATCAAGAATTCTCTTCATATCCTCATCTACATGAGACTCCTCTTTAATATCTTTATCAAACTTATCTAACTGCTCAGCAGTTGGTAGCTCACCAAAAATTAACAAATAAGCCACTTCTAAAAAATCAGCTTTTTCTGCTAATTCTTCTATAGAATATCCTCGGTATCTTAGAATTCCTTTTTCTCCATCTAGAAAAGTGATTCCACTCTCACAACTTCCTGTATTTTTAAATCCAGGATCAATAGTTGTTATACCACCTGTGGCACCTCTGAGAGTCTTGATATCAATTCCTAATTCGTTTTCAGTTCCTTCTATTATGGGGAACTCATATTTGTTACCGTCTATTTCTAAAGTAGCTTTTTTTGACATTGTGATTATTTAGAATTTTGCTGTTATAATAAGGGATGCTAAATTACAAAATATAGTGTTAATATATTATTAATCACACCATCTATTTTACAATAGAAACATCACTTTATGGTTATAGCTAAAAAAAGAGGATTCGTTATGAATCCTCTTTTAAAAACGTGTGTTTTTTTTGAAAAAATGAACAAACCAGATACTAACATAATCTTATTATGTAATATCTAGGGTTCTTTCATTAATAAAAAGTTTAGTAAACCAAAAGTTTCTATTATTACGCTTTAATTTACTTTTTAATCTTAAATGCTTTTTCTTTCGGATAATAAGCAACAACACCCAATTCTTCTTCTATACGAAGTAGTTGGTTGTACTTAGCCATTCTATCACTACGAGAAGCTGAACCTGTCTTTATTTGACCAGTATTTAACGCCACTGCTAAATCAGCAATTGTATTATCTTCAGTTTCACCAGAACGATGAGACATCACAGAAGTGTAACCTGCATTATGAGCCATATTCACAGCTGCAATAGTTTCGGTTAATGTTCCTATTTGATTCACCTTAATCAAAATTGAATTAGCAATACCATTTTCAATTCCTCTAGATAATCTTTCTACATTGGTAACAAATAAATCATCACCTACCAACTGTACCTTATCCCCAACCTTATCAGTCAAGTATTTCCAACCATCCCAATCATTTTCATCCATTCCATCTTCAATAGATATAATAGGGTATTTAGAAGCTAACTCAGCTAGATAATCTGCTTGTTCTTCACTTGTTCTTATTACACCAGTCTTTCCTTCGAATTTTGTGTAATCGTATTTACCGTCTACAAAAAACTCAGCAGCTGCACAATCTAAAGCTACCATAACTTCATCTCCAAACTTATATCCCGCTTTCTCTACTGCTAAAGCTATAGAATCTAATGCATCTTCTGTTCCATCTAATGTCGGTGCAAAACCACCTTCATCTCCAACTGCGGTACTTAATCCTCTATCGTGAAGTACTTTCTTTAAATTATGAAAAATCTCTGTACCCATTTGCATAGCATGAGTAAAGTCTTTTGCCTTCACTGGCATTACCATAAACTCTTGAAAAGCAATTGGGGCATCACTATGCGATCCTCCATTAATGATATTCATCATTGGCACCGGCAGTGTATTAGCACTAACTCCTCCAACGTATCTATACAATGGCATGTTTAATTCATTTGCCGCAGCTTTTGCTGCTGCCAATGAAACACCTAATATTGCATTAGCACCTAATTTAGATTTATTAGGAGTTCCATCTATTTCTATCATAGTTTGATCCAATAAATTTTGATCAAACACAGAATATCCTAATAATTCTTCTGCGATTATAGTATTTACATTTTCAACCGCTTTTTTAACCCCTTTACCCATATAGTCACTACCACCATCTCTTAGCTCCACTGCTTCGTGTTCTCCTGTTGAAGCTCCTGAAGGAACAGCAGCTCTACCTAAAACACCATTTTCGGTAATCACGTCAACTTCTACTGTTGGGTTACCACGTGAATCTAAAATTTGTCTGGCGTGAATATTTATAATTACACTCATTTTTGATTTGTTTTTGTTGGATAATTTTAATTCTTCGCAATATACAAAACCGGTAAATTTAAATACCTCAGAAAATCTCTTAATTTATTGCTTAAACCCTAGTAAACACGACAAGTTATCAACTATAACGTTATAGATCAACCTATTATTCGGAGTACAGAATATTTACAATAAACTTCAAATTCTAAGCTTCTACCTTTGTATTTTTTATATTATTTATAAATTGATCAAATAGATAAACTGAATCATTTGGACCGGGACTAGCTTCTGGATGATATTGAACTGAAAAACAATTTTTACTTTTCATTCTCATACCAGCCACAGTATTATCATTAAGATGTACATGGGTTATTTCTACATCTGGGTTGCTTTCTGCTTCTTCTCTATTAATAGCAAAACCGTGATTCTGTGACGTTATCTCTCCCTTACCCGTAATTAAGTTTTTAACAGGATGATTTATACCTCTATGACCATGATGCATCTTATAAGTACTGATGCCATTTGCCAATGCAATTACTTGATGCCCCAAGCAAATTCCAAATAGTGGTAAATCTTTTGAAATAATTTCTTTTGCAGTCTCTATAGCCTGAGATAATGGTTCAGGATCACCAGGGCCATTTGACAAGAAATAACCATTAGGTTGCCATTCACTCATTTCATCAAATGTAGCATCATAAGGAAATACTTTTATATAAGCATCTCTTTCTGCAAGATTACGTAGTATATTCTTTTTCACTCCAATATCTAAAGCAGAGATTTTATAAGTTGCATCTGGATTACCAAAAAAATACGGTTCTTTAGTAGAAACTTTAGAAGCTAACTCTAATCCATTCATATCCGGAACAGCTGCTAATTGCTTTTTCAATGCATCAATATTATCAATTTCTGTAGAAATTAATGCATTCATTGCTCCATTATCTCTAATATAACTAACTAGTGCTCTAGTATCAACATCGGATATAGCAAGTAAATTATTTTTTTCAAGAAAATCCTGTAAAGAGCTATCGGCTCGATCACGTGAAAACTCATAACTAAAATTCTTCACAATTAAACCTGCTATTTTTATCGAATCAGATTCCACCTCTTCAATATTAGTTCCATAATTACCAATATGTGCATTAGTAGCAACCATCAATTGTCCAAAATAAGATGGGTCTGTAAAAATCTCTTGATATCCTGTCATTCCAGTATTAAAACATACTTCACCAAATGCTGTTCCTTCTTTTCCTACAGCTTTGCCATAAAAAATCGTGCCGTCTGCTAATAAAACAATTGCTTTCTTTCGAGATTGATATTTCATCCTTTATCTTTTTTAATATTAAAATTCCCTTTCAAGGACTTAGACTTTTTTTATAAAAATTCAAAAAAAAAGGATAAACGATGAACGTTTATCCTTTATAACTATGTGTATATCACATTTTTCATTTATTCTTCTTCAGAACTAGGAGTTTCTACTACTGGTGCAGTTTCCGCTTTCTTAGTTCTACCTCGACGAGTAGATTTCTTTTTAGCAGGTTTACCAGCGTTATATAACTCATTATAATCAACTAACTCTATCATCGCCATATCAGCATTATCTCCAAGACGATTTCCTAATTTGATTATTCTTGTATACCCCCCAGGTCTGTCACCAACTTTTGCAGCAACATCTCTAAACAATTCTGCAACTGCATACTTGTTACGAAGCTTACTAAAAACAAGACGTCTATTATGCGTTGTGTCTTCTTTCGACTTAGTTACTAATGGCTCTACAAACTGCTTAAGCGCTTTAGCCTTTGCCACAGTAGTGTTTATTCTCTTATGCTCTATAAGAGAACAAGCCATATTAGCAAGCATAGCTTTACGATGTGCAGTTTTTCTACCTAAGTGGTTTACTTTTTTTCCGTGTCTCATGACGTTAAAATTTAAACACCATCTTGCTCAATCTACCTCGTGTAGAGAGCAAAATATGATGTGTTAGTCTTTATCTAATTTGTATTTAGAAAGATCCATACCAAAATTAAGTCCTTTAACATTTACTAGCTCTTCTAGCTCAGTTAAAGATTTCTTACCGAAGTTACGGAACTTCATTAAATCGTTTTTGTTGTATGATACCAAATCTCCCAAAGTATCTACTTCTGCAGCCTTTAAACAATTAAGTGCTCTTACAGAGAGATCCATATCGATCAATTTAGTTTTCAACAATTGTCTCATATGTAATGATTCCTCATCATATGTTTCTGTTTGTGCTATCTCATCAGCCTCTAATGTTATACGCTCATCAGAGAATAACATAAAGTGGTGTATAAGAATCTTAGCAGCTTCAGTTAATGCATCTTTAGGATGAATTGAACCATCAGTAACAATTTCAAAAACTAATTTTTCGTAATCTGTTTTTTGTTCTACACGATAATTCTCAATACTATACTTAACATTTTTGATAGGTGTATATATAGAATCTGTGAAGATTGTACCTATCGGAGCATTGGCTTTCTTATTTTCTTCTGCAGGAACGTATCCTCTTCCTTTTTCTATAGTAATCTCTAGGTTAAGAGCTACTTTTTTATCCATATTACAGATAACCAAATCCGGGTTAAGAACCTGAAAACCTGAAATAAATTTTTGGAAGTCTCCAGCAGTTAATTGCTCTTGACCAGAAATTGAAATTGTAACCGATTCATTATCGATATCTTCAATCTGACGTTTAAAACGTACCTGTTTAAGATTAAGAATAATCTCTGTTACATCTTCTACAACTCCAGAAATAGTAGAAAATTCGTGATCTACCCCTTCAATTCTTAAAGAAGTTATAGCGAATCCCTCTAAAGAAGATAGCAAAACTCTTCGTAAAGCGTTACCAACTGTCAATCCGTACCCAGGTTCTAATGGTCTAAATTCAAATTTACCATCAAACTCACTAGAGTCGATCATGATAACTTTATCGGGCTTCTGAAAATTTAATATTGCCATATTATTGTTTCTTCTAAGAGTTATTACTTCGAATATAATTCGACGATGAATTGTTCGTTAATGTTTTCCGGAATTTGAATTCTTGCCGGAACCGATACGAAAGTACCTTCTTTTTTATCATTATTAAAAGTAATCCACTCGTACACTTTACTATTGTTAGCAAGAGAGTTTTGGATAACTTCTAATGATTTTGATTTTTCTCTTACCCCAACAACATCACCAGGCTTCAATTGGTAAGAAGGAATATTTACTAATTCCCCATTTACAGTTATATGTCTGTGAGAAACTAATTGTCTAGCTCCTCTACGAGAATTTGAAAGTCCCATTCTAAAAGCAACGTTATCTAAACGAGATTCACATAATTGAAGTAAAACTTCACCTGTAATACCTGTAGATCTTGTCGCTTTTTCAAACATATTTCTGAACTGACGTTCTAATACTCCATATGTATATTTAGCTTTTTGCTTCTCCATTAACTGGATTGCATATTCACTTTTCTTTCCTCTTCGTCTGTTATTTCCGTGTTGACCAGGAGGATAATTTCTCTTGTCGAATGACTTATCGTCACCGAATATCGCTTCTCCAAATTTACGAGCGATCTTTGTTTTTGGACCAGTATATCTTGCCATTTTCTTATTAATTTAATTGTTGAGGAGGATATGAATTAAGGTCACTTTCCTTCGATAATCCTTTGTTCCTCATTTGACTTACTTTAATTATAATATAAAACATAAAAGATCCCGAAAATATTCGGGATGCATTTACTTATACTCTACGTCTTTTTGGAGGACGACAACCGTTATGAGGCATTGGAGTTACATCAATAATTTCTGAAACTTCAATTCCTGAGTTATGAATAGAACGTATTGCAGATTCTCTCCCATTCCCCGGACCTTTAACGTATACCTTTACTTTCTTCAGTCCAGCTTCGATAGCAACCTTAGCAGCATCTTCCGCAGCTAATTGTGCAGCATAAGGTGTGTTCTTTTTAGAACCTCTGAATCCCATTTTTCCAGCTGAAGACCAAGAAATTACGTCTCCTTTTTTATTTGTTAACGAAACAATAATGTTGTTAAAAGATGCTGTTACGTGTGCTTCTCCTACTGACTCAACAATTACTTTACGTTTTTTTGAAGTTGACTTTGCCATACTACTTATTATTTAGTTGCTTTTTTCTTGTTAGCAACTGTTTTTCTTCTTCCTTTACGCGTTCTAGAATTATTCTTAGTACGTTGACCTCTAAGTGGTAAACCTGCTCTGTGACGAATACCTCTGTAACATCCTATATCCATAAGACGTTTGATATTTAACTGTACTTCAGAACGTAATTCTCCTTCTATGGTATAGGCTCCTACAGCTTCACGAATACGACCAATCTGGTCATCATCCCAATCAGAAACTTTAATACTTTCATCTACTTTGGCAACGTCTAAAATTTCTTTAGCTCTACTTCTACCAATTCCGAAGATATAGGTTAATGCTATAACTCCTCGCTTTTGTTTAGGTATATCTACCCCTGCAATTCTTGCCATAATTACCCTTGTCTTTGTTTAAATCTAGGATTCTTTTTATTAATTACGTAAAGTCGGCCTTTTCTACGCACAATCTTGCACTCGGCACTTCTCTTTTTTATTGATGCTCTAACTTTCATCTCTTTGTGTTTAAATCCTGAAAATACTTAGTAAGCATTTCAGAAGGTCTCGTTAACAAGATTTTCAGCCCGCAAAAGTACGTAAAAAATCTTAATTAACTAATATTCTTAAAATTATTAGTATCTGTATGTTATACGAGCCTTAGATAAATCATAAGGACTCATTTCTAACTTCACCTTATCTCCTGGTAATAATTTAATATAATGCATACGCATTTTACCCGAAATATGAGCTGTCACTACGTGACCATTCTCTAATTCTACTCGAAACATTGCATTTGATAAAGCTTCGATTATACTCCCGTCTTGTTCTATTGCTGGTTGTTTTGCCATTTTATGCTACCGCTTTTCTATTTTTACCAGTTTTCATCAATCCATCATAATGCCTATTCAATAAATATGAATTAACCTGTTGCATTGTATCTATAGCAACTCCAACCATAATTAATAATGAAGTCCCACCGAAAAACAATGCCCAACCTTGTTGAACACCTAAAAGCTTTACAGCTATTGCAGGAAAAACAGCAATTAACGCTAGGAAAATAGATCCTGGTAATGTTATTTGTGACATGATCTTATCTAAATACTCTGCAGTCTCACTACCTGGTCTAATTCCAGGTATAAAACCACCACTTCTTTTTAAATCATCAGCCATTTTATTAGTTGGAACGGTAATAGCAGTATAGAAATATGTAAATATTATGATTAATAATCCAAATAATAAATTATACCATAATCCAAAAATATCGCTAAAAGCAGCAGCTATTCCTTGCGAAGTTTCTGATTCAGAAAGACCAGCAACAGCAGCAGGGATAAACATAATAGCTTGAGCAAATATAATTGGCATCACTCCTGAAGCATTCAACTTTAATGGAATATATTGTCTTGAACCAAAAACGTTCTTTTCATACCCTCCACTAGCAGTTCTTCTAGCATACTGCACAGGAATCTGACGAACAGCCATTACCAATAATACAGACGCCAATATTATTACAAACCATATCACTAGTTCTATCAACACCATTATAATGTCTCCACCTTCACCAGATGTTCTAGAAATAAAATTCTGAACAAATGATTGAGGTAAAGTAGCGATAATACCAACCATTATCAATAATGAAATACCATTACCAATACCTTTGTCGGTAATCTTCTCACCCAACCACATAGCGAATATACATCCAGTAGTTAATATTATTACAGATGATACAACGAAAACAGTTTGACTTATTTCCGTACTGAAGGCAGCAGGAGGTAGTGTAGCGAACAAGTTATAAATATAACCAGGACCTTGAACCAAGGTAATCGCAATTGTTAACCAACGCGTAATCTGATTAATTTTCTTTCTTCCACTTTCTCCTTCTTTTTGTAGTTTTTGCAAATAAGGAATAGCTATCCCCATCAACTGAACAACAATAGAAGCGGATATATAAGGCATAATCCCTAAAGCAAATACAGAAGCATTAGCAAATGCTCCTCCTGTAAATGCATTAAGCAACCCTAATAAACCATCTTGAGTTTGAGTACCCAAATTAGCTAATTCTGCCGCATCAACTCCAGGTAAAACTACCTGCGCTCCAAAACGATAAACCAAAAGCAATCCCAGTGTAACTAGAATTCTATTTTTTAGTTCTTCAATTTTCCAAATGTTTTTTATTGTATCAATAAATTTCATGAAATGTCTTTTATAAGGTTACTGCTTCACCACCTGCTGCTTCTATAGCTGCTTTTGCAGTGGCTGTAAATTTATGAGCTGTGACTTTTAATTTAGCCTTTAACTCACCTCTTCCCAGTATCTTAACTAAATCATTCTTTCCTGCAAGACGTGTATTTAATAACACGTCAAGATCAACTGTGTCAGTTATTTTACCAGCATCAACTAACTTCTGTAGCGTATCTAGGTTTATCCCTTGATACTCTTTTCTGTTGATATTAGTGAAACCAAATTTTGGTACACGTCTTTGAAGAGGCATTTGCCCACCTTCAAATCCTATCTTTCTAGAGTATCCAGAACGAGATTTCGCTCCTTTATGACCACGAGCAGCAGTTCCACCTTTTCCGGAACCCTGACCACGACCTAATCGCTTACTGTTATTTTTTACTGAACCTGCAGCAGGTTTTAAGTTACTTAAATCCATGTGCTTATATTATTTTGTTTCTACAGAAACTAAATGTTTAACTTTATTTACCATCCCAAGGATATTAGGAGTGTCTTCGTGCTCAACAACCTGACCAATCTTTTTAAGCCCTAGAGCTTCTAAAGTTCTTTTTTGTCTCTGAGTACGGTTAATAGCGCTTTTTATCTTCTTAACTTTAATCTTTGCCATCGTTCCTATATTTATCCTTTAAACACTTTTTCAAGTGAAACACCACGTTGTTTTGCTACTTGCTCTGCACTACGCATTTGCAATAAAGCGTCAAACGTTGCTTTCACCACATTGTGTGGGTTAGACGATCCTTGATTTTTAGAAAGTACATCGTGAACACCAACTGATTCTAATACCGCACGGATAGCTCCACCCGCGATAACTCCTGTACCAGTTGCAGCAGGCATTAATAATACTCTTGCTCCACCGTACTTACCCTTTTGTTCATGAGGTAATGTTCCTTTAGTTAATGGTATACGGACTAAATTTTTCTTAGCGTCTTCCACTGCTTTTGCAATAGCTTCAGCAACTTCCTTAGACTTACCTAAACCGTGACCTACAACACCGTTTTCATCTCCTACAACTACAATAGCAGAGAATCCAAATGCTCTACCACCCTTAGTTACTTTAGTAACACGTTGTACTCCAACTAAACGATCCTTTAATTCAAGTCCACTTGGTTTTACTAATTCTGCGTTTTTATATTTTTGATACATAATTTCTTAGAATTTAAGTCCTGCTTCTCTAGCTCCTTCAGCTAATGATTTTACTCTTCCGTGATATAAATATCCACCTCTATCAAATGATACGGTATCTATACCAACTTCCTTAGCTTTTTCAGCAAGGGCTTTACCTACCAAGCTTGCCTTTTCTGCTTTATTACCTGATGCAGCAGCAATATCTTTATCTCTTGAAGAAGCTGAACCGATAGTCTTACCGGTAACATCATCTATGATTTGCGCATAGATTTCTTTATTACTTCTAAAAACAGATAATCTAGGACGTTGTTCTGTTCCGCTTACTTTACCGCGGATTCGCTTTCTGATTTTTAATCTTCTTAAATCTTTTGAGAATGCCATAACTTCGTTATTATGCAGATTTACCTGCTTTTCTTCTTAATTGTTCTCCTACGAATTTAACTCCTTTACCTTTGTAAGGTTCTGGCTTACGGAAACCTCTAATTTTAGCAGCTACCTGTCCCACCAATTGTTTATCATGGGAAGTTAATTTTACGATCGGGTTTTTACCTTTTTCTGATATAGTCTCTATTTTCACTTCTGGAGCAACATCTAAAACGATATTGTGAGAGAAACCTAAAGCTAAATCTAATTTTTGTCCTTGATTAGAAGCTCTATAACCTACTCCAACCAATTCCAACTCTTTAGTAAAACCTTCAGAAACACCTTGTACCATATTGTTAATCAAAGCTCTGTACAAGCCATGCTTTGCTTTATGATCCTTAGCTTCCGTAGGTCTTTCTAGAACAACCTGACCTTCTTCTACTTTCACATTGATAGCATCTATCTCTTGTGTAAGCTCTCCTAATTTTCCTTTAACAGTAACAACATTACCTGTCACTTCTACAGTGACACCAGACGGAATAGTTACTGGATTTTTTCCTATTCTTGACATTTCTTTTGTCTTTTATACTGTTAATATACGTAACAAAGTACTTCACCACCTACATTCTCTTGCTTAGCCTGTTTACCAGTCATTACACCGTGAGAAGTAGAAACAATCGCAATACCTAATCCATTAAGAATTCTTGGTATCTCGCTAGATCCTGCATATTTACGCAAACCAGGCTTACTGATTCTTTGTAATTCTTTTATTACAGGTTCTTTTGTTAGTTTATTGTATTTAAGAGCTATCTTAATACTACCTTGTGTTGTATTATCTTCGAATTTATAACTTAAAATATATCCCTGATCGAATAATATCTTAGTGATCTCTTTTTTAACCTTCGATGCAGGAATCTCAACAACTCTATGTTGAGCACTATTTGCATTACGTATTCTGGTTAAATAATCTGCTATAGGATCTGTATTCATTGTATATAATTTATGATCTTGGTTTTCAATTAGTATAATCGAACCTGAGATCAATTAATTTTTTGTTATTACCAACTAGCTTTAGTTACTCCTGGAATTAATCCTTGATTAGCCATCTCTCTAAATGTAACACGAGAAATACCAAATTGACGCATATATCCTTTTGGCCTTCCTGTTAATTTACAACGATTATGCATACGGATTGGAGACGCATTTTTTGGAAGTTTCTGTAATGCATCATAATCTCCAGCTTCTTTTAAAGCTTTACGTTTTTCAGCATATTTAGCAACTGTTTTTGCTCTCTTCACCTCACGGGCTTTCATTGATTCTTTAGCCATAATTAATTCTTTTTAAAAGGTAACCCTAGTTCTGTTAACAATGATTTTGCTTCTTTATCCGTATTTGCTGAAGTTTCAAAAGTGATATTCATTCCTGAAATCTTGTTCACTTTATCAATATCAATCTCCGGGAAAATGATCTGTTCAGTAATTCCTAATGAATAATTACCTCTACCATCAAAACCAGTAGCGTTAATTCCATTAAAATCTCTTACACGAGGTAAAGCTGAAGTAATTAAACGATCTAAAAATTCGTACATTCTTTCTCCTCTTAACGTAACCTTAGCACCAATTGGCATTCCTTTACGTAACTTGAAAGTCGCAACATCTTTTTTAGAAATTGTAGCAACGGCTTTTTGACCTGTGATCATTGTTAATTCATCCACAGCGTAGTCAATTAACTTTTTATCAGCTACAGCTGCACCTACACCTCTACTTAAAACAATTTTTTTAAGTTTTGGCACTTCCATTACATTACTATAACTGAATTCTTCTGTAAGAGTAGACATTACTCTGTCCTTATACTCTTGTTTTAGTCTTGGGATATAAGCCATAACTATATTACTTCATTAGATTTTTTAGAAAATCTTACTTTCTTATCTCCTTCTACTCTATACCCTACTCTAGTTGCATCCCCATTAGAGGTTAACAATGTTAAATTAGAAATATGAATAGCTGCTTCTTGCTTCACTATACCACCTTGTGGATTAGCAGCACTAGGCTTTTGGTGTTTAGACACTAGGTTTACACCTTCTACAATTGCCTTGTTCTTATCTTTCAATACTTTCTGTACAGTTCCCTGTTGACCTTTATTGTCTCCAGCGATAACCTTTACTGTATCTCCTGATTTAATTTTTAGCTTTGTCATCTTTGCTATACTATTAAAGCACTTCTGGCGCTAGTGAAACAATCTTCATGAACTGTTTATCACGAAGTTCTCTTGCCACAGGACCAAAAACACGTGTTCCTCTCATTTCTCCTGCAGGGTTCAAAAGAACACAAGCATTATCGTCGAAACGAATATAAGAACCATCTGGTCTGCGCACTTCTTTCTTGGTACGAACTACAACTGCAGTAGAAACCGCTCCTTTTTTAATGTTTCCATTAGGAGTTGCTTCTTTAACACTGACAACGATCTTGTCTCCTACAGAGGCGTATCTTCTTTTTGTACCACCTAAAACACGGATAACTAAAACTTCTTTACCACCTGTGTTGTCTGCTACTTTTAATCTAGACTCTTGTTGTACCATAATTACTTCGCTCTTTCAATTACTTCTACTAATCTCCAGCATTTGGTTCTACTCATAGGTCTTGTTTCCATGATCTTTACAGTATCACCAATATTGCAGTCATTTTTCTCGTCGTGTGCAACATATTTCTTTGTTTTCAACACGAACTTTCCGTACATCGGGTGTTTTACTTTTTTTACTTCAGCAACAACGATTGATTTTTGCATCTTGTTACTAGTAACTACACCTATACGCTCTTTTCTTAAGTTTCTTTTTTCCATCTTTCAGCAGAATTAACCGTTTAATTCTCTTTTAGTTAACTCAGTAGCCATTCTTGCAATAGATCTTCTTACTTTACGCAACTGTAAAGGATTCTCTAATGGAGACATCGCATGAGCCATTTTTAAATCTGAATATTCTTTTCGATATTTACCAAGTTCTTCTTGCAATTCAGCTGTAGATGACTCTTTTACTTGTGATTGTTTCATAATCTTCAATTATTAAGCTTGATAATCTCTAGCTACGATAAACTTAGTTTTTACTGGTAACTTTTGAGCAGCTAAGCGTAATGCTTCTTTAGCTACATCATAAGGGACACCACTGATCTCAAATAAGATTCTTCCCGGTTTTACTACTGCTGCCCAATATTCTACAGCTCCTTTTCCTTTACCCATACGTACTTCAAGAGGTTTCTTTGTAATAGGCTTGTCTGGGAAAATCTTAATCCACAGAGAACCTTCTCTTTTCATATAACGAGTAGCAGAAATACGTGCTGCTTCTATTTGTCTAGCAGTAACAAAACTTGAATCTAATGATTTAATTCCGAAAGTTCCATTAGAAAGAGTATGCCCTCTATGAGCAAGACCTTTCATACGTCCTTTTTGTTGTTTACGGAATTTTGTTCTTTTAGGCTGTAACATTGTTAATTTACTTTAAAAAATTACTTTCTACGACGTGATTTATTATTTCCACCTCGTCCGGCTCTATCGCCTCCTTTTCCTTGTTTCTTAGAAAGACCAACTAAAGGAGAAAGCTCTCTCTTACCATATACTTCGCCTTTCATAATCCATACTTTTACACCTAATCTACCATAAGTAGTATGTGCCTCAACTAAAGCATAATCTATGTCAGCTCTAAACGTTGATAAAGGAATACGACCATCTTTATAAGACTCTGAACGCGCCATCTCAGCTCCATTCAAACGTCCTGAAATCTGAATTTTGATACCTTCTGCATTCATTCTCATTGCAGCCGCAATAGCCATCTTAATTGCACGACGATAAGAGATACGACTCTCAATTTGTCTAGCAACACTAGATCCAACTAGAAATGCATCAAGTTCTGGTCTCTTAATTTCAAAGATATTGATCTGAACTTCTTTATCTGTAATTTTCTTAAGCTCCTCTTTTAACTTGTCTACCTCTTGACCACCTTTTCCGATAATAATACCAGGTCTAGCAGTAGTGATAGTAACGGTTACAAGTTTAAGCGTACGCTCAATAATTACTCTAGATACACTAGCTTTAGATAAACGTGCGTGTACGTACTTTCTAATCTTATCGTCTTCGGCAAGTTTGTCACCGTAGTCATTACCTCCATACCAGTTGGACTCCCATCCTCTGATGATACCAAGGCGATTTCCGATTGGATTTGTCTTCTGTCCCATACTATTTATATTAGCTTTGTGTATTATTTTTTGCTGCAACCACGATTGTAACGTGATTAGAGCGTTTTCTTATTCTGTGTGCACGACCTTGTGGAGCAGGACGTAGTCTTTTTAACATACTACCTCCATCTACACGAATCTCTTTTACAAAAAGGTCTGCTTCTTCGATGTTTGCGTCTTCATTCTTCGCTTGCCAGTTAGCTATCGCAGAAAGCAATAACTTTTCTAAACGACGTGATGCTTCTTTAGGGTTAAATCTAAGAATATGAAGCGCTCTTTCAACTTTCTCACCACGTACCAAATCTGCTACTAAGCGCATCTTGCGAGGTGAAGTAGGGCAGTTATTAAGTTTAGCAAAAGCAATCTGCTTTTTCTCTTCCTTAATTCTTTCTGCCATTTCTCTTTTACGAACTCCCATAGCTTAAATTATTTTTTACCTTTATTTTTAGCACCAGCGTGCCCTCTGAAAGAACGTGTTGGCGAAAATTCTCCTAGTTTATGACCTACCATATTCTCTGTAATATATACAGGAACAAATTGGCGACCATTATGTACTGCGATCGTTTGACCAACAAAATCCGGAGATATCATTGATGCTCTTGACCAAGTTTTTATCACAGTCTTTTTATTAGCCTCTACATTCGCAGCTACCTTTTTCTCTAACTTATAGTGAATGTAAGGTCCTTTTTTTAATGAACGTGCCATATCTTATTATTTCTTTCTACGTTCTACAATATATTTATTACTCGCTTTCGTCTTAGAACGGGTTCTAAATCCTTTAGCAGGAAGACCTTTTCTAGAACGAGGGTGACCTCCAGACGAACGACCTTCTCCACCACCCATTGGATGATCAACAGGGTTCATAGCTACTGGTCTTGTACGAGGACGACGACCTAACCATCTTCCTCTACCTGCTTTACCACCTACAACTAGCTGATGATCACTGTTAGAGATAGCTCCTATAGCAGCCATACAATTAACTAACACTAATCTCACTTCTCCAGAAGGTAATTTTACAGTTGCAAACTTACCATCTCTAGCCATAAGCTGAGCAAACGAACCAGCACTACGCGCCATAACAGCACCTTGACCAGGACGTAACTCTATACAAGATATGATTGTACCTAATGGAATATCACTAAGCGGCATTGCATTTCCTATTTCAGGAGCAACATTGCTTCCAGAAACAACATTCTGACCAACTTGTAGACCGTTTTGAGCTATAATATAACGCTTCTCACCATCTTGGTAATTTAGAAGCGCGATAAAAGCAGTTCTGTTTGGATCGTACTCTATTGTTGCTACGGTAGCAGGAATTCCCTGCTTATCACGTTTAAAATCAACAATACGATACCTTTTTTTATGACCACCACCTTTGTAGCGCATGGTCATTTTTCCTTGATTGTTTCTACCTCCAGATCTTTTTTTCGGAGCCAATAGGCTTTTTTCCGGCTTATCAGTAGTAATGGCATCGTACCCATTAACTACTCTAAAACGCTGACCTGGGGTAATTGGTTTCAATTTTCTTACTGACATTTCTTAGTCTTAAAGATTACTATATAAATCAATTACATCACCTTCCGCCACCTGTACAATAGCTTTTTTAATAGCTTTTGTTTTACCAGTAACCATACCCGTTTTTGTATAACGAGTTTTACGGTCCGGACGGACATTAATAGTTCGAACTTTAGTAACAGATACTCCATAAGCAGCTTCAACTGCTTTTTTGATCTCTACCTTATTCGCTTTTTTATCAACTACAAAACCATAGCGGTTATACACCTCACTATCAGCAGTAGCCTTTTCCGTAATAATAGGTTTTATTAAGATACTCATGGCTTCTATTTACTTAAATTCGTTTCAATTCCTTTCAAAGAACCTTCTAAAAGCACAACATTCTTCGCATTAAGTATCTTATAAGTACTTAATTCCGAGGAAGTTACAACTTCAGAACTTTTTAAATTGCGTGACGACAAATATACATTTTTATTTGACTCTCCCAACACAAATAAAGATTTTTTACCCTCAAGCCCCAAAGACTTTAAAACAGCAGTAAAATTCTTTGTTTTTATTGTATCAAAAGTAAAGTCTTCAACAACTGTAATAGCTTTGTCATTTGCTTTAATACTTAGTGCAGATTTACGCGCTAATCTTTTTAAATTCTTATTCAATTTAAAAGAATAGTTACGTGGTCTAGGACCAAAAATTCTACCCCCACCTTTGAAGATAGGAGATTTAATACTACCTGCTCTCGCTGTACCAGTTCCTTTTTGCTTCTTTATCTTTCTTGTACTACCTACAATCTCAGCTCGCTCCTTAGCCTTGTGAGTTCCTTGACGTTGATTAGCCAAATACTGCTTCACATCTAAGTATACAGCATGATCGTTTGGTTCTATACCGAAAACAGCATCAGAAAGGTCTACCTTTCTACCTGTTTCTTTTCCGTTAATATCAATTACTGCTACCTTCATTACTTCTGAATAGTTACATAAGCATTTTTATGTCCAGGTACACACCCTTTCACAACAAGCAGATTCTTTTCAGTAACTACTTTTAACACTTTTAAGTTTTGAACTTTTACTTTATCTCCACCCATTCTTCCTGCCATTCGCATTCCTTTGAATACTCTAGCTGGATAAGATGCCGCTCCAATCGAACCTGGAGCTCTTAAACGATTATGTTGACCATGAGTCGCCTGTCCGACACCGCCGAAACCATGTCTCTTAACAACTCCTTGAAAACCTTTACCTTTTGATGTACCAGACACATCTACAAACTCTCCTTCTACGAAGTGCTCTACTGTTATCGTATCACCTAATTTGTACTCCTCATCAAAACCTTGGAATTCGACAACTTCACGTTTAGCAACAGTTCCTGCTTTTTTAAAGTGACCTAAAGCCGCTTTTGTAGCATTTTTGTCTGCTTTGTCATCGAAACCTAGCTGAACAGCTTTGTAACCATCAACTTCTTCAGTTCTGACTTGGGTAACCACGCATGGTCCAGCTTCGATAACTGTACATGGAATATTCTTTCCATTTTCGTCGAAGATGCTGGTCATACCGATCTTTTTTCCTATTAACCCAGACATATTTATTAATTATTAATTAGTATTTCACTTATTATTTTGCAAAAAAACAGGGTCAAAATACTTCAACCCTGAATGTATTCTTTTGCCGTTTTTCCCTCGCACGCAGCTCGGGACATTTATCGTAAGATTTTCTTACTTAGAAGCTTTATCAAACTTTGATTTCAACTTCAACTCCACTCGGTAACTCTAGCTTCATTAACGCATCAATTGTTTTTGAAGACGAGCTATAAATATCCAAAAGTCTTTTATAAGAACTTAATTGAAACTGCTCTCTAGATTTCTTATTAACGTGCGGAGAACGTAATACTGTAAAAATCTTTTTATGTGTTGGTAATGGAATCGGGCCTGTAACCACAGCTCCAGTACTTTTAACGGTCTTAACAATCTTCTCTGCAGACTTATCTACCAAATTATGATCGTAAGATTTTAGTTTTATTCTAATTTTTTGACTCATTTCTGTAAAATTAAGCGTTAACTCCTTTTGCTGCTGCAATCACTTCTTCTGAAATATTAGAAGGAGTCTCAGCATAGTGAGAAAATTCCATAGTAGATGTTGCTCTACCAGATGACAATGTTCTTAATGTAGTAACATAACCGAACATTTCTGAAAGTGGCACAGTAGCTTTTACAGTTTTTGCACCTGCTCTATCACCCATATCACTAACTTGTCCTCTACGTCTGTTAAGATCACCTACGATATCACCCATATTTTCTTCTGGAGTAATAACTTCTAATTTCATAATAGGCTCCATTATCACAGCTTTTGCAGCTTTTGCCGAGTTTTTAAACCCTAACTTAGCCGCCAATTCGAATGACAATTGATCAGAATCCACATCGTGATAAGAACCATCTTTCAATGTTACTTTCATAGCATCAACTTCATACCCAGCTAAAGGACCATTAGCCATCGCCATTTTGAATCCTTTCTCAATTGAAGGTATAAATTCTTTAGGAACGTTACCACCTTTAATTGCAGATTCAAACTGAAGACCTACTTCACCTTCAGCAGCTGGTTCAATTGTAAATACAATATCTGCGAATTTACCACGACCACCAGATTGCTTTTTATAAACCTCTCTGTGATCAGCAGCCTGAGTAATAGCTTCTTTGTACTCAACCTGTGGTTGACCTTGATTAACTTCTACTTTAAATTCACGCTTTAAACGATCAACAATAATATCTAAGTGAAGCTCACCCATTCCAGAAATAATTGTCTGTCCTGAAGCTTCGTCTGTTCTTACTGTAAACGTTGGATCTTCTTCAGCAAGTTTTGCTAAAGACATACCTAACTTATCTACATCAGCTTTTGTCTTAGGCTCCACTGCAATACCAATTACTGGATCTGGAAAATCCATAGATTCCAAAACAATAGGATTCTTTTCATCAGTCATAGTATCACCAGTCTTGATATCTTTAAACCCTACAGCAGCACCAATATCACCTGCCTCAATAAAATCAATAGCATTCTGCTTATTAGAGTGCATTTGATAAATACGAGAAATACGCTCTTTTTTACCAGAACGGTTGTTCAATATATAAGAACCTGCATCTAAACGACCCGAATATGCACGGAAAAATGCTAAACGACCTACAAAAGGATCTGTAGCAATCTTAAAAGCTAAAGCTGAGAAAGGTTCTTTCACATCAGGCTTACGTGTTTCTTCTTGATCAGTATTAGGGTTAACCCCCACGATACCTTCTTTATCTGTTGGAGAAGGCAAGTAACGACATACCGCATCTAATAAAAATTGAACTCCTTTATTCTTAAATGCAGATCCGCAAATCATAGGAATGATAGACATATCCATAACAGCAGCTCTAAGTGCAGCGTGTACTTCTTCTTCTGTAATAGAATCCTCATCTTCCATAAATTTTTCAAGAAGATTCTCATCATAAGCCGCAACCTCTTCTATAAGCTTACCTCTTAATTCAGCCGCTTCTTCTTTTAATTCTTCAGGAATATCGATTACATCAAAAGTAGATCCTTGTGTTTCATCATGCCAAACGATAGCACGATTTTTTACTAAATCTACAATACCTTTAAAATCCGCCTCGTCACCAATATTCATTACAATTGGCACAGCATTAGACCCTAACATATCTTTAACTTGCTGACATACAGCCATAAAGTTAGATCCTTGACGATCCATTTTATTCACAAATCCAATACGAGGCACTTTATAATTATCAGCTAGTCTCCAGTTAGTTTCTGATTGAGGCTCTACACCATCTACAGCACTAAACAAGAATACTAACCCATCAAGAACACGTAATGAACGATTTACTTCTACCGTAAAATCAACGTGCCCTGGAGTATCAATAATATTAAAATGATATCCTTTGGTATCCGAAACTGCCTGACCATTTTCTGTAGGAAACTTCCACTCACAAGTGGTTGCAGCAGAAGTAATAGTAATACCTCTTTCTTGCTCCTGTTCCATCCAGTCCATTGTTGCAGCCCCATCGTGCACCTCACCTATCTTATGACTCACCCCAGTATAATACAAAATACGTTCGGTAGTCGTAGTTTTTCCTGCGTCAATATGCGCAGCAATTCCTATATTTCTTGTATATTTTAAATCTCTAGCCATTTCTGTTCGTGATTAAAATCTAAAGTGTGAGAATGCTTTATTTGCTTCAGCCATCTTATGGGTATCTACTCTCTTCTTTACCGCAGCTCCTTCTTCCTTTTCTGCTGCAATTATCTCCGCAGCAAGTTTCTGAGCCATAGACTTTTCATTTCTCTTACGAGAAAATTGAATCAACCACTTCATAGCAGTAGATATCTTTCTATCAGGTCTAATTGGGTTAGGAATTTGGAAGGTAGCACCTCCAACACGACGACTTCTTACCTCTACATGTGGCATTACGTTAGACAACGCATCTTTCCACATCTCTAAAGCTGTTTTTTCTTCGTTCTGTTTTTTCTCTTCTACGATATCAATAGCATCATAGAAAATTTTGAAAGCAACCGATTTTTTTCCGTCCCACATCATC
This sequence comes from Aquimarina sp. MMG015, assembly GCF_018100855.1. Taxonomy (NCBI): domain Bacteria; kingdom Pseudomonadati; phylum Bacteroidota; class Flavobacteriia; order Flavobacteriales; family Flavobacteriaceae; genus Aquimarina; species Aquimarina sp. MMG015. Next base: position 237,174 of record NZ_JAGJEB010000005.1, on the reverse strand, counting down.
ATGTTTACAAAACGAGTCACTAACTGATCGTTAAAACGTGGATCCGGCAAAATAGGTCTTTTTTTAGCCTTTCTTTTTCTCATGTCTTCTTCTTAAAGTTTTTTAATTACTTCTTAGGGCGTTTTGCACCATACTTAGATCTACGTTGCGTTCTTCCTTCTACACCAGCGGTGTCTAAAGCTCCACGTACAATGTGATATCTAACTCCTGGTAAATCTTTTACCCTTCCACCTCTAACTAATACTATCGAGTGCTCCTGTAGATTGTGACCTTCACCACCGATGTATGCGTTTACTTCTTTACCATTAGTTAACCTAACACGAGCTACTTTACGCATAGCTGAATTTGGTTTCTTTGGTGTAGTAGTATAAACACGCGTACAAACACCGCGGCGTTGCGGGCACGAATCCAAAGCAGCCGATTTACTCTTCTTAGTTATTTTGGCTCTACCTTTTCTTACTAATTGTGAAATTGTTGGCATAATTTGCTTTACACTATTATTAAAATATTTTTAATTACCTCTTTTATGAGGGCTGCAAAGGTAGAAATATTTTTTATCAATTCAAATCCTAACGCATTAATTTTCAAACAGATTTAAAATCATATTGTCTAACCGTAAGAAATCCCTGTATTTTCCGTTATTTTAGCAGTATTAAAAAGAAATTTGAAAACTCATTCATTACACATCCTTGTCCTTATTATATGTATACATTCATTTTGTAGCGCACAAAATCCAATTATAAACCTAAGCATTAAAGGAAAAGACACTCTAGAAACACAAAAAATAGATAGCACCCAATACACTAAGACTTTCAAAAACTTTCTAGATTTAAAAGAAGAGATAATAAAAACTCAAAAGAAATTACTAGAATCAGGATATTTAGACTCTCAACTATTAGAACTAAAAAAAACATCTGACTCCACATTTAGAGGTGTTTTCGAGCTAAACAAAAAATACAAAAAAATAAGAATCCAATACAACAAGGAGTCTATACCGCGTAATATCCTAGAACAAATATCCACAGAAATTACAGAAAAACACTTCTCAATACCCTTAAAAAACACAGAGAAAACAATTCAATTCCTAACAAACTTCCTCGTAAACCAAGGAAATACATTTAGTAACTTATCATTAATAGGAATCACAAAACACGGCAACGAAATATCCGCAAAACTTATTAGTTCAAAGAGTAACATAAGAAAAATCGACGACATTATAATCAAAGGATACAGCAAGTTCCCTTTTTCTTACTTAAAATATAATAGCAGAATACGCAAAGGGGCAATTTTTAAAAAGAATGATATTTTAAAAAAATCTCTAACAATCGACAACCTAGGTTTTGCCAAAAACATCAAGGCACCAGAAGTTCTATTCGAAAAAGACTCAACAAAAGTATACTTATATTTAGAAAAAAAATCAGCAAACAATTTTGATGGTTTTCTTGGATTCTCAACAGACACAGAATCCGGAAACTTGGAACTAAACGGATATCTAAATCTAAATCTTGTCAATAATTTAAATTTTGGAGAAAGACTAAATCTAATCTACAAAAGCGACGGAAATGAACAACAAAGGTTTCAAGCTAATATCACGCTACCTTACATCCTTAAAACACCAATTGGTATTGAAGCAGGCCTAGAAATATTCAAAAAAGATTCCAGCTTTTTGATAACCGAGCAAAATATCAATCTTAATTACCTAATCAGTGATAAAAATAAAATATGGCTAGGGTATTCCTCAGTTTCCTCAAACAACCTTCTTGACAACCCCCTGCCTTCACTCAATATCAACGATTACGACTCATCATTCTTCGGAATAGGCTTCAACCACACCAGAAGACAAAACAAAAACTTATTCCCAATAAAAAATTTTTATAATATAGAAATTGAATTTGGATCAAGAAGAACTGATAACACTAATTTAAATCAAACAAAAGGTTCCCTTAGTCTTGGTTCTATTTTCGAATTAAACCAAAGAAACTCTGTACTAATAAAAAACACTGCTTCCGTTATTTTTTCTGACAACCTATTTACAAATGAACTTTTTAGATTTGGAGGTATTAATTCAATTAGAGGATTTGAAGAAAACAGCATCAACGCCTCCCTTTTTAATGTTTTAAACACCGAATATCAATACATCCTATCTTCGAACTTGTACATCCATTCGATTATAGATTATTCCTATTTTGAAGACGAAACCAACAAAATATCAGACAACCTCACAAGTTTTGGAATAGGCCTTGGCTTAAACACACAAACTGGTCTATTTAAAATAATTTTCGCAAACGGAAAAAGCAGTGATTCCAACTTCAAATTCTCCAACACAAAGGTTCATTTAAGCCTAAATGCATCATTTTAACACTCATCTTCCTTAAAAAAATCACAAAAATCAATAACCAAAAAAAGCCTACACCCCCTCAAGATCGGAGATCTTTCGCGTTAAACCAAAACCTTATTCATCTTAGAGTACCAAAGGACTTAGAAACAAAAAAAGCTGTATTACCACCGCCCAAAACCAAAACACCAAGCAATAGATAATACTCTCAAAACAAAAGCCTTACAGCCTCTAAGAAAAAAACAAGCACTCCATTTTTGAAATCAAAATTCTCACCCTAAAATATCACGTAAAACTCTTCACAAAAATGCAAAAACCACTCACTACAACGTTATAGTAGGATTTCACATTATATTAACCAGACGTGAACAATAATTTAATTTTTAACTAAATAAAAGTTGTTTAATTAAGATATTATTATGATTTTTGGCATTGGCTAATTCAAATAAATTATAAAATGAGAACAAAGTTTAGAGGAATTCTAACGCTATTGCTGGCGTTTGTAGTGCAACTAACGTTTGCACAAGAAAAAACGATCTCAGGTAATGTAACCGACAATAGTGGGTTACCTCTGCCAGGGGTAAATATCGTTGTAAAGGGTACTAGTAAGGGTACGCAATCTGATTTTGATGGTAACTATACCATTCAAGTAAACAGAGGAGCTGTACTTTCATTTAGTTATCTTGGATTTACAACAAAAGAAGTTGTTGTTGGAGACAGCGATGCTATCAGTGTTCAGCTGACTGAGGATGCTGCGACTTTAGAAGAAGTTGTAGTAACGGCTCAGGGTATCAAAAGAGAAAGAAAATCATTAGGGTATGCTATATCTACTGTAGCTTCAGATGATATTCAAGAACAATCGAGTGCTGACCTTGGTAGAATTCTATCTGGTGAAGCAGCTGGTTTAAACATTACTTCAACTAATGGTACAGCTGGTTCTGGTACAAATATTATTATTCGTGGTCTATCTACGATTTCCGGAAGTAATCAGCCATTATTCATTGTTGATGGTGTGCCATTTGCTAATAACACCAACCAACAGAATGCATTCTTTAATAACGTAACTGAATCAAGTAGATTTTTGGATATAGATCCGAACAACATTGAAAGTGTAAACGTTCTTAAAGGTCTTAGTGCTTCTGTACTTTATGGACAAGAAGGTAGAAATGGAGTAATCCTTATTACTACAAAAACTGGATCCGCTAAAGCATCTAACAAGAAATTTGAAGTTACTTTTTCGCAATCATTATTTGCTGAAGAGGCTGTGTTACCAGATTACCAGGATGAATACGGTGGTGGATTCCATCAAAACTTTGGTTTCTTCTTTAGTAACTGGGGACCAAGTTTTAATAGAGATATAAGTTCTAACTCTTTATACAGAAGCGGTGCACCTGGAAATAGCTTTGTTGCAAATCCATTATCACAGCTTGCTGATCAAACTTTAGTAACTGGGTTTGAAGATATCGCTGCATCTGAATATGCATACAGACCTTACGATAGTGTTGATCAATTTTTCAAGACTGGTTTTATCTCAAATACTTCTATTGGATTAAGTGGAGGTAACGAAAATGCTTCTTTTAGTGCAAACTACAGTTATTTTGACCAAGACAGTTTTACTCCTGGAAACCAACTTACGAGAAATAATGTTGGTTTTGGTGGAAAAGCAAAACTAAGTAATAAAATCACCTTTCAAGGTACTGCAAATTACACAAACTCTCGTTTAAAAACACCACCAATTGCAGCTTCTGCTGGTAGTGGTACTATTGGTAATGGTAGTTCTGTTTTTGGAGATATTTTATATACACCTAGAAGTGTTGATTTATTTGGACTACCTTTCCAATCACAAGATGGAAGAAGTGTATATTACAGATCTGGTAATGATATCCAGAATCCATTATGGACAATTGCAAATGCTAAAGTAACACAGGAAACAGACAATATTTTTGGATCTGCTAGTCTTACTTATGGTTTTAACGATAACTACTCTTTAACATACAGAGCAGGTTTAAATACATTTACTGAATTTAACACCAACGGTCAAAATAAAGGTGGTGTTGATGGTGATGTAACAGGGTTTTACAGAACTATTCAGGTTAGAAACACTGTTTTTGATAACAGTTTAATTCTTAATGGTTACGAGCAATTAAATGAAAACTTAGGTTTAACATTTATCGCTGGTCTTAACACAAGAAGAAACACATATCAACAAGAAGGTACATTGAGTACACAACAGTTAGCTTTTGGAGTTCTAGAACACTATAACTTCGTAAATCAATCAACTAATGATATTGATTTAGGTCAACTTGGATTTGAATTTGAAGATAATACTATTGGTGTTTACGCTGATGTGAGCCTTGATTATAAAAGTTACCTATTCTTTAATGGTGTAATCAGAAATGACTGGTTCTCTACACTAGAACAAAATAACAATTCTATTTTCTATCCTGGAGCAAGTATTTCTTTAATTGCAACAGATGCTATTCCTGGATTACAGGGAGATATGTTTAACTATCTAAAAGCGAGAGTTGCATATGGAGAATCTGCTGGTGCACCAGGTGCATTTAGTACTAGAAACACTTTAGGACTTAATTCTAGAGCTTTTGTTGATAGTCAAGGAAATGTAATTTCTAGTAACTCAGTTTCTAATGTATTAGGAAATGCTGACCTAAAACCAGAAAGATTTCAAGAATTCGAAGTTGGTATTGAAACACGTTTTATCAATAACAGAGTAGGATTAAACGTTAGTTTATTTAAAAGAACTACTGAAGACTTGATCACTAACCAGGCTTTAGATCCAGCTTCTGGATTTACATCTAAGACAGTGAACCTTGGTCAGTCGGAAAATGAAGGAATCGAGGTTGATTTTGATATTACTCCTTGGAAAAGTGAAAACTTTAAATGGTTAATCAATGGTAATTTCTATGCTGACGAAAACGTAGTAACTGAAATACCTACTGATCAAATTGCACTTACTGCATCAATTGGAGGTAGACCAGCTAACTATGCTATTGCAGGAGAAGCGTTTGGTATCCTTCAAGGTACAGCTTTGCAAAGAGACGCTGACGGTAATCCTATCGTAGGAAGTGATGGTTTATACTTAGCTACTACTGATATTGAAATCATTGGAGATCCTAATCCAGATTGGACTGGTACAATAAAGAATACTTTCTCTTACAAAGGGTTCAAATTTTCTTTTGACTTTCAATATAGACATGGTGGAGATATCTTTTCTCAAACAGCTTCTACTCTAGTAGGTAGAGGAGTTGTAGATTCTGACAACCCTATTGATCGTAGAGGAGCTTACATATTACCAGGTGTATTACAAGACGGAACTCCAAACAATATTCCAATTACGGCGACTAATGTTTTCTTCAGTAACTTTGGATTTGGACCAAACGAATCTCAAATATATGATGGAACTACGTTAAGATTAAATGAAGTTAGTTTAAGTTATGATTTCAAGAAGGAATTCTTAAGTAATACTCCTTTCGGATCTTTATCTGTAACCTTACTTGGATCTAACTTATGGTATAAAGCGTTTAACTTTCCAGATGACGTGAATTTTGACACTAACACTCTAAGTACAGGAGTAGGAAATGGACAAGGTATTGACTTTATAACTGGTCCTAGTTCTAGAAGATATGGTCTTAGTTTTAGAGCTACGTTCTAATTTTATTTAATACAAAAATGATAAATATGAAAAATAATATATACAAAATTTTATTCCTTCTGGCTGTAGCTTTGGGATTTAATTCTTGTGAAACAACCGAACTAGAGATTCTGGAAAGTCCAAACGTACTTAGACCAGATCAGGCAGATATTGACTTTTTTCTTAATGCTATTCAAATAAGTGGATCCACTTTCTTTGAAGGGATTACAGAAGAAGGAATGGAAGTAACACGAATACTTCACCAATTTGGCCCTACATATGATAATGGTTATGGACCAGGACAGTTAGACGGACCATACACTACTGCATACGCAGGTATTTTGGCTGATATGAGAGCTATGCAACCGTTAGCTGAAGAAAGTGGTCTTTATACGCACATAGGTATGGGACAAATAATTGAAGCTTATGCAATCTCAACTTTAGTAGATTACTTAGGTGATATTCCTTACAGTGAAGCAGTTTTAGGATTAGAAAATGAAAATCCAAATTTAGAAAGTGGTCAAGTAATTTATGATCAAATGTTTACTTTACTTGATGAGGCAATTGCAAATCTTAACTTAACGCCAAGTTTTGAGCCTGCAGTTGATCTTTACTATAATGGGGACAAATCTCTATGGATTCGTTTTGCCAATACGTTAAAGCTGAAGTTATACTTACAAACACGTTTAGTAAATGCTGCAGCCTCTACAGCTGGAATTAACAGCATTATTGCTAGCGGTGATTATATAGTTTCTTCTGATCAAGATTTCGAATTTAAATATTCTGCTGTTGATGCTAACCCTGATAGTAGACATCCCGTTTTTGCAAGAAATTTTGATAACGGTGTTGCTGACTATCAATCTAACTCTTATATGGACTTATTATTAAATGATAAATCCATTGCTGATCCAAGAATCAGATATTACTTCTATAGAAATAGAGGAAATGCTTCTACAGATCCAAATGCATTGCCTTGTATCGTAGAAAGTGCTCCTGCACATTATCCTGCTGGAGAAGTTTTCTGTGTTGCTGCTTCTGGTTACAATGGTAGAGATCATCACGATAATGATGGTATTCCACCAGATGAAAATGATAGATGTGACTGGGGAGTGTATCCTATTGGAGCTAGATTTGACGATAGTAGCTTTGATGGAACAAACGATAGAACTGTTGGTGCACAAGGAGCTGGTATATCTCCAATTATGCTAAGTTCTTATGTTGATTTCATGTTAGCTGAGTCTGCTTTAGAATTAGGGACTACAGGTGATGCTAGAACATATCTTGCTGATGGTATGGCTAAGTCATTTGATAAAGTAATGAACTTTAGAGCTGATCTTACTGATGCTTCGGTTGCTCCAACACCAGCTGATGTTACAGATTACATTGACGAAGTACTAGCGAATTATGACGCTGCTGCTGATGATGATGCAAGATTAGAAATCATTGTTACAGAATACTTTATCGCTTTATTTGGTAATGGTATTGAAGCGTATAACACGTATAGAAGAACTGGAAAACCAGAAAACCTACAGCCATCTTTGTTAGCTAATCCAGGTGTATTCATAAGATCTTTCTTATACCCAAGTTCATTAGTTGACAGAAACAATAATGTAGAGCAAAAAGCTAATCAGGCTATCCCTGTTTTCTGGGACACAAATCCAGAAGGATTTGTTGACTAATAAAAAATTAAAAATTCTTATAAAATGAAAAATTTCTTTAAAATATTTTTAGTAGTTCTTACTACTACGGTATTTTTCTCTTGTGAAGACGATGAGAAGAATAGAATAACTGATACCGTTGATGCCCCTTGGGTATATTTTGAAAGCATTGATTCTCCTGTAATTGATGTCACAAATATTGATGGTTCTGCGTTTGAAGCTCAATTGGTTGCACCTTTTGATAACATAGCATCGTATGAAATCAGAGTAAATAGAAACGGGGGAGATTTTTTCCCTCTAAGAACTATCACTGATTTCCCTTCAGATCTTTCAGTTACAGCTGCTGACCTAGCTACGGCTTTAGGTATTACAGTCCCGGATTTAGGTCCTGGTGATCAATTTGACTTTTTTGTAAAAATCACAGATAACGACGGTGTTGTTTTTGATGGTGAGGATGAGTTACAATTTTTAGGAGACATTAGTAATCCTGGATTAGCTCAAGCATTAACATACACAACATTTATTTCTTGTCCTTTTGTAACTGCAGATGCTGTAGGAACATATACTATCACAAATGATGTATGGGGTTACGAAGCTGGAGGTTCTGACGGTCAATTCGAAATGATTGCTGGTCCAGAAGATAACCAGTTAATTATGGTAAACCCATTTGAGCACGTGAACCCAGCAACCGGTGAGCAAGACTATAATGTTGTTATCAATGTAGACCCTAATACAGGTATAGCTACTATTGACAGACAAGAAGCTTGGCATTGTGATAATTTTGGTTGCCCTTACGGACAAGGTTTTATCGAAACAAGAGCAACAGGATTCTTATTCTCTTGTACAGGAACGCTTAACATCACAGCTAGAGCAAGTGTTGGAATTGGTGGTTGGTCTCCAGCTGCTTTTGTTGCAACAAGAAACTAAACATATATTATACTACTTGTTGTAATAACACAATAAGTAATAAAATAATTAGTGTCAACATCCCGATGAAATTTCATCGGGATGTTTCTTTATATAACTATCTTTGTAAGATATGAAAAATGAATCTTTAATCTTTGGTATAAGAGCCATTATAGAAGCTATTAACTCTGGCAAAACAATAGATAAACTTTTTATTCAAAAAGGGCTACAAGGAGAATTAGCTAAAGATCTAATGGGTCTTTTGAAAAAACAGAGAATCAATTTTTCTCTCGTACCTATTGAAAAATTAAATAGATTAACTCGTAAAAATCACCAAGGAGTTGTAGCATATATTGCTCCTATTGAATTTCATGATTTAGAAAACCTAACACTTAAAGTTATTGAATCTGGAGAAACTCCCCTCTTCCTGATTCTAGACCAACTATCTGATGTTAGAAATTTTGGAGCAATCATAAGGACTGCAGAATGTACGGGAGTACATGGTATTATTATTCAAAAAAAAGGTGGTGCCCCGGTTAGCGCCGATACAGTTAAAACTTCGGCTGGCGCTATTTTTAAAATTCCAATTTGTAAAGTAGATCATATTAAAGATGCTATGTTTTTTCTACAGGCATCAGGCATTCAAATAGTAGCAGCAACAGAAAAAGCTTCTGATAAAATTTACGATATAAACTTATCAATTCCTACCGCTATAGTAATGGGTAGTGAAGGAAAAGGAATATCAAATTCTGTTTTAAAAATAGCAGATTATATGGCAAAATTACCTATGTATGGTGAAATAGGTTCATTGAATGTTTCTGTAGCTTGTGGTGTTTTTTTATATGAATCTATAAGACAAAGATTATAATCATACAACACAAAAAATCATATCATGTATGTGCTATTCATCATTAGATTTATAATCATAAACAACTTCTATATCTCCTTCTAATTCTTCTTCAGGGAGACTTTCTATAAAGTTTCCATTTTCATCGAAATGCTTTAAAAACTCATCATCTTCAGGATTATAATCTGGTAATTCCCAATAATATTTCTTAGGCTTTGCCACTCCCCTTTTAATTAAAAAAGCCAATATAGAGCCTACTAGTAAACCTGACAAATGTCCTTCCCAAGATATCTTTGGATCCACTGGCAAAATATACCATATCATACTACCATAAATAAAAACAACTATAAACGATAATGCTATTAACCTAAAATGTTTAGCTAATATTCCTTTAAAAAAAAGAAAACCGAAAAGCATATAAATTACCCCACTAACACCTATATGGTTTGCCTGCCTACCAAATAACCAAGTCAGACAACCTGTAAAGATTACTCCCAGAAACAGTACTTTCCAAGCATTATTAGAATAAAAAAAGAAAAGTCCCATGGATAATATGAGCAACGGTAATGTATTATGCCATAAATGTGATAAATCTCCATGAATAAATGGAGAAAAAACAATACCCCTTAAGCCTTTCAAATCTCTGGGATAAATACCAAAATTATTAAAATCAAAACCAAATCTTACTTCAAACCAAAATACAAACCATATTATTAAAACAAATAAAATTGGATATCCCACAACACCAGTAGCAAACTTAAAATGATTCTCTTTATTCATAATACATTAGTTGACAAAAAAGTATCCAAAACATCAAAATATGCTAAATTGTCAGAAATTCACAATTCGGATTACCAAACTTACTGTTTACATATTACCTTATAAATTACCAACACGGCTATATCAAAATCCAAGTACATCATACATAATAAATGAAAACTAAACGTCTATTGGGTTTGTTCTTTTTTTGTTAGTATATTGCAGCATAACCATTTATGTTTTTTTTTAATTATAAATAAAATCTCATAAACAGTTTTCCAACAACCTATACTCTTAAAATTAATATAAAAAACTGACAATCTTTTTTAAAGGAAAGGCTACGCTATATTTAAAACACAACAAGATTAAAGAATATGAATTATAAATACCCCGTAAAAGATTTTTTTATAGTTTCTATAATAGTTTTTATTATGATTCCTGTTTCAGGATTAGCCCAACTTTTTGAAAGAATAGAAACTATATCTGGATTGGATAATTTAAGACGTAACAATGGTGTTTCTGTAGCAGATTATGACCAAGACAATGACTTAGATATTTTCGTGGTTGCCCTTGAAAAAGATGACCCTAACAATGAAAACAGCAAAAGCAGACTATTTAGAAATAATAATGATGGAACCTTTGATGATGTCACAATAGAATCTGGCTTAGTAGGTTTTATCCCTATAACTCAAGAAACTCCAGAATTTGATGGTCTTACAGGGGATAAATTTGGAGCATACTGGGGAGATTATGACAACGATGGTTATCCAGATATTTTTTTTACGCAATTAAATAGAATTCAACTATTTCATAATAATGGTGACGGAACTTTCACAGATGTAACTGAAATAGCTGGTTTTGAAATGAATGATTCTTGCGGCAATACAAATGCTGCTTGGTTTGATTTTGATAACGATAGTTTTTTAGATTTATTTATAAGCGACTGGAGGCTATGTTCTGGAAATAAATTATTCAAAAATAATGGAGATGGAACATTTACAGATATAACACAAACGATGATTGCTCCTGAAGATAATTTAAACACTTCTCCAAGTTACACTGCGTTTCCATTTGATTTCAATGAGGATGGATGGATGGATCTATATATTGCAAACGATTTGATCAAACCTAATACTCTTTTAATAAATCAAGGAGGAACTTCATTTATTGGTGCTGCACAATCATATGGTTTAGCAAGTTCTTTAGATGACATGGGTATTTGTATTGGAGATATAAATAATAATGGAGATTTCGACTTCTTAATCACTGCCATATCGAAAAACGTTTTATTAACTAACAATGGGGATAATACATTTAATAACACATCGGATTCCTATGGAATTACAGGAACTGGATGGTCTTGGGGTAATAAATTTGCTGATTTTGACTTAGATGGTGATGAAGATTTATTTATTGTTAACGGTTATAATTACCCTGGATATCAAAGAGAATTTAATGTATACTTTGAGAATACTTTAAGTGAAGGAAGAGAAGAGTTCAGAGATCTCACAAGGCAAGTAGGTTTGCGCGATATAGGTTATTCCACAGAAGGATTAGATTTTGATTATGATAATGACGGTGATCTAGATATTTTAGTTACCAATACGGACGCAGCCCCTTTCTTTTATGAAAATAAAATTTTAAATTTTGATGAAGAAAATCCGCTTAATTGGTTTAAAGTTTCGTTAGAAGGCACAACATCTAATAGAGATGCATTTGGAACAATTGTAACCATTAAAACAAACAATGATACATTTCTTAGATATTATAATGGAATTGGGTTTTTAGGACAAAATATTAAACCAATTCATTTTGGATTAAATGAATCTACAGAAATTCTAGAATTAATTATAAAATGGCCTTCTGGCCTAGAAGAGAGATATGAGAATTTATCCATTAATACAACGATAAAAGCAACCGAGGGTAATGGTTATCAAACTCTAAGCATAAGTCCTAGTATTAAAATAAAAGGTTGTACAGACCCTAGTTCTTGTAATTACAACCCTCTAGCAACAACATCTGACGGTTCTTGTGAATATCTTACATCAAGCGATATATCTGGAGAAACAAACCCTAGTTTTTTAAGTACGCAAACATATACTCTTATGGGGTCTTCAGAATCTACTTTTAATTGGGAAATTGAAGGCGGCGAACTACTGAATGGACAAGGAACGAATTCTATATCTGTTCGTTGGGGATTAGAAACAACAGCAACAGTTAATGCTGTAGAAATATCTAATGAATGCTCCAGTAGAGAAATCACTTTAGAAATTAACTTAAACGGAAGTGACATTCCTGATGATATTTCGGTTGCGAGATTATGGAATGAAACCTTATTATCGGCTATTAGAGGAGATTTTGCTAGACCTACGGTTCATGCGAGAAATTTATTTCACACTAGTGTTGCAATGTATGACGCCTGGGCTATCTATGATGAAAATGCAAAGCCTTACTTAATTGGCAATACTGTTCATAATTTCGTAAGTTCCTTAGATCAATTTTTTCCAAATGAAGACATTAAAGATTCCAGAAACAAAGCAATAAGTTATGCTGCGTATCGTGTATTAACATCTAGGTTTAGAAATTCTCCTAGTGCTATAAGTACAAAAGAAAAATTTGATCTTTTAATGAATCAATTAGGTTATGATATTAATATTACATCCACCAATTATCAAGATGGAGATGCTGCTGCACTTGGAAATTATATTGGAGAAATCGTTTTAAGCTATGGCAATACAGATAATTCAAATGAAATTAATGAGTATGGAAATCAATTTTATTTGCCCATAAATACACCTCTAGCCCCAATAATATCAGGAAATCCTGTTTTAGAAGATCCAAATCGTTGGCAACCGCTTAGCCTAGATACATTTATTGATCAAAGTGGTAATTTAATCGAAGGAACCACACCAACCTTTTTAAGTCCAGAATGGGGTAATGTATTACCTTTTGCCTTAAACGATCAAAATAGAACTCAATATGAGCGATCAGGAAATCAATACACCGTTTATCACGATCCATCAGCTCCACCCTACTTGAATACCGAATCTAGTGAAAACTATAAATGGGGATTCTCTATGGTATCCGTTTGGGGTGCTCACTTAGATCAAAAAGATGGTGTGATGTTGGATATTTCTCCAAACTCTTTAGGAAATCAATCAATAAATTCATTTCCAACTTCATTTAACGATTTTGATACTTTCTATAATTATATTGAAGGAGGAGATCAGAGTAAAGGTTATAACTTAAACCCGTATACCAATGCCCCATATGAATCACAAATAGTTCCCAGAGGAGATTATGCTAGAGTATTAGCTGAATTTTGGGCAGATGGCCCTGACTCAGAAACTCCTCCAGGACATTGGTTTACTATTTTAAATTATATAAATGACAACCCTTTATTGATAAAAAAAATAGGAGGAGAAGGAAATGTATTAAATTCGCTGGAGTGGGATGTAAAAGCTTATTTTATATTAGGAGGAACCATGCATGATGCTGCAATTTCTGCTTGGAGCATTAAAGGATGGTATGATTATATAAGACCTATATCAGCAGTTCGTTACATGGCTAGTAAAGGACAAAGCTCGGACAGTTCATTACCAAATTATAATTTAGAGGAAGGTATTCCATTAGTGCCCGGCTACATTGAACTAGTAACTCCCGAAGATCCTCTTTCAGGAATAAATGATCAGCACGTGGATAAAATAAAATTATATACCTGGAAAGGACCTGATTATATAAGTAATCCGGAAGAAGATCAAGCAGGTGTTGGTTGGATACTAGCAGAAAATTTTTGGCCTTATCAACGTCCTTCTTTTGTTACACCACCATTCGCAGGGTATGTTTCAGGTCATTCAACGTATTCTAGAGCAGCTGCAGAAACGCTAACCTTACTTACAGGAAATGAATTTTTTCCTGGGGGATATGGCGAATTCATTGCAAAGAAAGATGAGTTCTTGGTTTTTGAGCAAGGACCTTCTGTAGATATTAAGTTACAATGGGCAACTTACAGAGATGCTTCTGATCAGTGCTCACTATCTAGAATTTGGGGTGGTATTCATCCTCCTGCAGATGATTTACCTGGTAGATTTATTGGAGAAAAAATAGGAAAGGAAACGTATGACTTTGCTGTCCCATATTTCAGTGGTAAAGATTTAAATCCGACCCCTACATTGACAGATAATATTATCTTTCCGAATCCCAGTGTAAATGGAAATATCTTTGTTTCAAATACCGCAATTGAAGATAGTTTTGAACTATTTGATATTACTGGCAAAAAGGTTTATTTAACGGATAAGCAATATGCTCCTTTTTCTAAAACGACCAGGTTAATAATTCCGCAGACAATAACTTCTGGAATTTATTTACTAAGAATTAATAACACAACCAAAAAGATCATTATCAATAAATAAAAATCATTCTTTATTCTAAATTCAAATTATTGCGGAAAAAGCATTTTTTCCTATTGACTTACCATTTATATTTCGATAATTCTATAAATATTAATTAAACCTAAATTTATGTGTAATTTATGACATATATTTACGACAAAAAACACACATTTTACACTTTATAAAAAAACCCTATTGCAACATGAGAAATTTTCTTTTTTGTTTATTGCTAGTTTCTTCATACTCGTACTCACAAAACACTATAGGCACCATTGCGAACACAGAAAAATCATTAAATGGTTATACATTATTTTCTCCTAATTCTTCTATAATCCCAAGTAAAACTTTTTTAATTAATAATTGTGGCGAAATTGTTAATGAGTGGAGTAGTAATTTCAAAGCTTGGGGAGTTGATTATATAACAGAAGACGGAGATTTATATAGTGCTCATGTTGATAATCAATCTACATTGAATATAAGAGGAAATACAGGTAGAATCGAAAAAAAGGACTGGGACAACAATTTGTTATGGGGTTTAACCTACTCGGATACTGATTTTAGTTTTCACCACGACTACTTACCCTTACCTAATGGTAACATTTTAATGGTAGTTGCTTATAGGAAAACATTAGAAGAAGCGATTGCAAGTGGTAGAAACCCTTCTACATTAGATGAAGGAGAGCTTTATGATGAAAGAATAATTGAAATCCAACCAATTGGAACAGATGGTGCGCAAATTGTTTGGGAGTGGAGGTTATGGGATCATCTTATTCAGGATTTTGATTTTGCTAAAAACAACTTTGGTGTTCTTGCTGACCATCCAGAGTTAATCGATATCAATTTTACTGGAAGCTCTAATTCTGATGCAGATTGGTTACATATTAGCTCCATAGATTACAACAGTGAACTTGACCAAATTCTTTTTAGCTCACCAAGGCTTAGTGAATTTTATGTTATTGATCACTCTACTACTACGGCTGAAGCAGCTACTAGCTTAGGAGGAAATAGTGGTATGGGAGGAGATATTTTATATAGATGGGGTAACCCACAAATATACGATCAAGGAACTGCTGATGATAAAAAATTATTTGGACAACATACTGTACATTGGGTTCCGAACGGTCTTACAGATGCTGGAAAATTTATGCTTTTTAACAATGGTTCAGGTAGAGATTTTTCATCTGTAGACATTCTTAATCCACCCGTTGACCAAAACGGAAATTACTCATATACCAGTAATACATCATTTATGCCTTCTGAGCCAGAATGGTCCTATACCAACGAGAGTAATCCAGAAGAATTCTTTTCGCCTTTAATATCTTCGGCTTATCGGTTAGATAATGGCAATATTTTAGTAACAGAAGGTACTAAATCCAAAATGTTTGAAATAAATCCTCAAAAAGAAATCGTATGGGAATATATATCTCCATATAGAAACGACATTATTTTATCACAAGGTGACACCAATACCGGTGCTGCAGCTTCTTGGATTTTTAGAGGAAAAAGATATACTTTTGACTATGTTGGGTTTACAGGAAAAGATCTAACCCCTTCTGGCTATCTTGAGCAAAATCCAATTCCTGAAAATTGCTCTCTTTTTACCACCTTATCGACAGATGAATTTGATCTTAGTATTAATTTTGATGTTTACCCGAATCCAATAAATGACGTTATAAACATAATCAACAAAAAAAATGATATATATAATGTTGAGTTGTTTACTTTAACTGGACAAAAAATAGATATTCAGCTTAACAGTAATATTCTCAATACTTCTTCATTGAACTCTGGCTTATACATGTTAAAAATCAATGTTGGAGACAGTAGCTTTATCAAAAAGATTGTTAAAAAATGATCAAATAAAAGACATACTATTAGGTATGAACAAACCATTAGCTGAAAGAATACGTCCTAAATCTCTGGAGGAATATTTGAGTCAAGAACATTTAATTGGAGACAATGGTTCTTTGACTAAACAAATAAAAAGAGGAATTATACCTTCTCTGATTCTTTGGGGTCCTCCTGGTGTGGGAAAAACCACTTTAGCTAATATTATAGCCAACGAATCGGATAGACCGTTTTATACACTAAGTGCAATTAATAGCGGAGTAAAAGAAGTAAGAGAAGTTATTGACAAAGCTAAACAAAGTGGTGGATTATTTACTTCTAAAAACCCTATACTATTTATAGATGAGATTCATCGTTTTAGCAAATCTCAGCAGGATTCTCTACTAGGAGCTGTAGAAAAAGGTTGGATCACGTTAATTGGTGCAACTACAGAGAATCCTAGTTTCGAAGTAATTCCAGCATTGTTATCTCGTTGCCAAGTGTATGTTCTTAACGCCTTTGGAAAAGAAGAATTAGAAGCATTGCTAGAGCGGGCAATGCAACAAGACGAACACCTTTCATCCAAAGACATAAAACTAAACGAAACAGATGCCTTATTAAGATTAAGTGGTGGAGATGCAAGAAAACTATTAAATATTTTTGAGCTTATAGTCTCTAGTCAAGATCAAGACAAAATTATAATAACTAATGATCTTGTTTTAAAACTTGTACAGCAAAATACTGTCAGATATGACAAAACAGGAGAACAACATTATGACATCATCTCTGCTTTTATTAAATCTGTTCGTGGTAGCGACCCCAATGCAGCGGTTTATTGGTTAGCAAGAATGATAGAAGGAGGAGAAGACCTTAAATTTCTTGCCCGTAGAATGATAATATTAGCATCTGAAGATATTGGCAATGCTAACCCAACAGCCTTAATAATGGCTAACAATACGTTTCAGGCAGTAACTACAGTTGGATATCCCGAAGCAAGAATTATTTTAAGTCAATGCGCAGTGTACCTTGCTACTTCTGCAAAAAGTAACGCTTCCTATATGGCTATTAACAAAGCGCAACAGTTAGTAAAACAAACTGGTGACTTATCCGTACCATTACACATAAGAAATGCGCCAACCAAATTAATGAAAGAATTAGGGTATGGAGAAGATTATAAATACGCGCACAATCACGAAAACAACTTTATTAACCAAGAGTTTCTTCCTGAGTCAATAGAAAACACTAAGCTCTATGAACCTGGAGATAACCAGCGAGAAAATGCATTTAGATCTTTTCTTAAATCCCGATGGGGAGAAAAATATAACTACTAATATTATTGACGAGCAAAAGTATCCGTTATCAACCTACTAGTTGCAGGATTAACTCGATCAAGAATAAAATTTCCATACGAATCAAAATAGCCAACACCGCTTAAATCTCCTGCTCTTACTATATAATTATTATCTCTACTAGATTTATATATTTTACCAATAGAAACGGATCCATCAGCATTCTTTGTTAACAATTCAAAACCATATGTTTTTTTCTCAAATGCATATATACTCTCATTATAAACATATGACAAAGATTTAGCCTTGGACACATCTCCTTTAGAAACCTTACTTTCGGCTTTCTTAATTATCTCCTCACTATTTTTAGCAATTGCATCTTTAGAAGGTACGGTCTGATTAACAGAAGGTAATTTATCTTTAACAACAATATCGCTTTTAGCGGGATTATTCTCCTTTTTACCATTATACTTATAGTTGAGAGCTTCTATATCCTTAAAAGCATCTCTAAGAGCTTCATGGTATGATTTTTTAAACTCTTTCTCTCTACTAGTTCCTTCTTTTGTACTGAATACGACAATCCCATTACAATCAATTAAATCGACTATAAGTTTTGTCTTTAATAATCCTGAATTTTTCCTCACATCTGCTCTTAGCCCTTTACAACCATTCATTCTTAAATCTTCTGGCAAATCTTCTCCTCTAATAAATGCTGTAAATCCATATTTTTCAAATAAAAATTTGGTTAATGAATTTAATTGATAATCATCGTTTTCCCTTAAAAAAACATATCCTTCAGGCACTATAACATATTTATAATCATTCACAGTACTCTGCGCTGAAAAATTAATTGTAAAGAAAAAAGAAAGCCCAAAAAATAAAACACGTATTATATTCATCACATTATTACATTAAATCCTAATTGAATAGATGCCCCCCTGGCATCTGCAAGATTAGAATATTCTAAAAGATTATTTGCCGAAATATAGAAATTAATTTTGTTAATATGAGTAGACATTAAAAATCCAACGTTTTTATAAGAGTAATCGTCGACTGTATAAGTAACTTTCGCTTTTAAAAAATTAGATAAGCGTTTGTAATAAAATAAAGAAGCAGCGTATTGCGGTCTTTTAGGTCTAAATTGAGAAAACAGTTGCAAACCAAAAGCATCTTGATAAGGAGGATCCTCGCCTTCTATAAAGCAATTACAAGTCCCATCATCATATCTATTAAAAGAATATTTAATAGAACCATTAAGTTTTACAGGACGTAAAGCAGCATAACTAGTATTTAAAGTATCAATTGGGATCGCCTCTTCTAACTCATCTAAAATATCCTGGCCATTATCATCTGTAATTGGAGTTTCGAATCCTTCAAAAACAAAATTACCTCTTGCCTGATATGTTTCAACATCCTTAGTATAAAAAATCATCCCTAAATCAGTTGCACTACCCGTAATGGTCCATTGATCCTCTAACTTATAGGTAAACCCAACATCGACACCAACCCCCAAGTTACCTCCAAGAAATGCTCTACCCAAAAATTTATTTAGAACTTGTTTTGATCCATCCGAGTTATCTTCCGATTCGATATCCCTCAAAGAAGCATATCCCGCCGTTTGAACACTTACATCTGCATTACTAATTACATGTTGGTATATATTATTTCCTTGTGGAGTTTCTATAGTAGTAAACGTACCTCTATTTTTGGTACTTCTAAAATTAAATATGCTAGAATACAATTTTGCTCTTGCACCGAAAGTGAGTTTTTTATTTACTTTTTTATTATAACCAAAATGATATACTGTGAGTAACTCTCCAGTAGCGCTTACATTAGAAAATCGAAACGGTACATTTATAAAATCTTGATTTCCTTGATAAGCCAATACTGCAAAATCTTTAGGAAAATATACAATCAGGTCTAGCTCTTGATATAAACCAGCAGAGTAATATAAATCTTTATTACGCTTACTTCTCCAACCAAAATTAATAATATCCAATTGCTGGGTAAATGTAAAGTAATCTTTACTTGTTAATGTATTTATAGTATTCTCTATCTTATCATTAATATCCCTACCATCATCAGCGAAAACATCATAAAGAGAGGTTCCCCTAAATCCAACATTGAAATGAATTTGCGATAAAAACGGTACTCCAGCATGGTATTTAAAATTTACATCCGCACCAGGATTAAGCATTAATGATTGCGGCAAATCTGTAAAATCATATAAGGTTTCCTTGTTCTGAGAATATCCCGAGTATCCCAATAAACCTAAGCAAAGGCATAATAAGATTCTCATAATTCGTAATTTACATAATAACTAGCTTTAGACCTTATATTTAAAACACCTCTTAAATCAGTATTAAGAGTTGGTACAATAATCTCTGTTGCAATTTTTTGGGCAGATGATAATTGATTTAACGTAGCATTATCCAATACAATTGGATTAGGAACAGAGAACGACACTACAGGCTCTGTACCTTCCCCCATCCCAGCTTGTACAGGAACACTATATAATTGGCCTAATGGTTGTTCACCTTCTGTTAAAAACTGAAACTGAAGCGTAAAAGATCTTTGAATTGTATTGCGAACCTCTATAGTTAGCTCTACTCTATCTAAATTATCGATTGCAAAATCAGTCCCAACTAAATCGTAATTAATAGTATCTCTTAGAACATCCGGAGGAATTGTAAAATCTGTATCCGAAGGAAGGCCATCAGGTATATAATCGGACACATCAAATTCTGAATAAATAAAATCTGCTTCAATTACAGGTGTGAGAACAACATCTTCGAGTTGCTCAAAATCTAGTTCCTTTACGCAGGAAACTGTTGTTAAAACTGCACTAAAAAGTAGCAGTAATAAACTGGCTTTTTTTGTTTTCATCTGGGGGGAGTTGTTTAGTATTAACGAAAATATACAAATATTTATTACTAAATATATCTTTTTATTTCATTTAATTCAGAAACTTGTATTGCGGATTCTGGTAACTTTTCTTTATGATAATTAAAACATATTGCTTTAATTCCCAATGATTCGGCACCAACAATATCAGCTTCGTAATTATCTCCAATCATTAAACTATTAACAATATTCGCGCCAGAAACCCTAATTGCATGTTCAAATATTATTGGATTTGGTTTCTTAACTCCCACATCTTCACTATTTGTAACTGTGTTAAAATAATGATTGATTTCGGAGTTAGAAAGCTTTGTATTTTGGACCTCTCTAAAACCATTGGTAATGATATGCAATTGATATTTAGGCATTAAATATGTCAACAGCTCTCTTGCACCAGCAATAAGGTAATTATTCAATGGTAAAAAATTAATATAATCATCTGATAAAGCATCGATAATCTCTAAAGGAAATTGCATCTCAAAAGCAGCAAAAGCTTCTATTAAACGACCTCTTCTAAGTTCTGTTTTAGTAACCTGTTCTTCTCTATAGAGTTTCCAATAGTGCAAATTTATAGGTTGATAAACAACTAAAAAATCATTTACGGGAACTGATATTTGGAATTTAGTAAACATCAACTCAAAAGCCAAAGTAGAATTTTTATCAAAATCCCATAGCGTATGATCTAAGTCAAAAAACACATGATCAATCTTTTTTATCTTCATCTTGATTCCAAATAAACTCAAATATTGATTCCCAAAAACTCTGCTCATTAAGATCACTAAACAAGCCATTGCTAAAAACAGGAATAAATAATCCGTTTACTTTTTTTATCTTTTTAATATAATCTAGTAATTCTTGCTTTACTGTAAACTCATTTTCCGCCTTATCAAAACTTTTAGCAGTGCAACAAAAAGAATGTATCACTAAAGGAGTTTGCACCTCGTAATCTAAATCATAAAACATAAACGGGGTACACGTTCCTGCTCTAAACCCTGCTTGCTCAGGATAACCCATAGAAAAATCTTCCTTTATCTCTAATTCAATAAAATTTCTATAGGCTTCTGGTAGTTTTATTTTATAAAATGAACATAGAGAATACAGCATCTGCCTATTCACAATATTCTCTATTCTAGTTTTCTCTTCTTTTAACATTTCTAAATCCGAGATAGCATCATACGACACTTTAAGTCCTACGTTTACATAATCAGAAACGTGCTTGATAACTTTTCGGTGTTCTGGATTACTATGACTAATGTTTTTTTCAAGGTTAGTATAATCACCTAAACCAAAAAATACAAGACAGTCTCTTATTTTATTTTTTTGTAAATTAATTACAAAATCAAATGTATTATAAGGGTCTTTCTTTATCCCTAACATTACTTTAAACCTATCCGTGACATCACTTATTTTTAACTGCCATAAATCACGTAAACCGCCACCAATTGATCTTAAAATTCCTTTTTGCCAATAAGCAAAAGTTTGATTGATATACAATATGGGATATATTCTAAATTCTTTTTCTTGAAATGCTATATCCGAATACTTTTCTTTTAGAATATTCTTAAATTCAAACGCCCATATATCAACCACTGGTTCTTGCAAAAATCCATGTTGGTAAGCTATACTTTCTGTAGCTGTAAATCGACCAAGTTCATCTTTTACGTGCGGAAGATATTCCTCGTACCTGGTTAATAAGTAAAAACTAGCTGCAAAAATATCAAAAGGCAAAGCAGTATCAGGATGTTTAACCTGAAAGAAACATTGGGTTTCTCCCCAAGGAATCACTTGAATATCCACCTCATTAAATCCATGTTCAAAAAGTAAATCTACACTCTGAAAGTAAAGTTCTTTACCTAAGGGCTGTTTACCATAAGAAAGTTTAGGTCCATCATGAGCAATAAAAGACTCTATTTTAGAAGTAAAGCCTACTTCCAATCCCAAAATTCGCTTACAAATATGCTTAAAAGTATAAGATACCCTCGGAGTTATTTTTTGAACATAAACTAATAACATATTCTCAATTATAGTATTACTTGATCTGCAAAGCTAAAATACTCCTTTTCTGTTATTATCAAATGGTCTAATAATTTAATATCTAAACTAAGTCCGGCTTGTTTTAGTTTTTGAGTTAATGATTTGTCAGACTGACTCGGGGTTAATGAGCCACTCGGATGATTATGAGCTAATATTATCGAAGTTGCATTAAATTCTAACGCATATCTAAATACAATTCTAGGATCCACCAATGTACCGGTTTTTCCTCCTACACTTATTTGTTTCTTTTGTAATACTTTATTCGAATTATTAAGATACAATACCCAAAACTCCTCATGTTCTAAATCTCCTATAAGAGGACTTAGTATATCAAAAACATCTTTACTTGTACTAATCTTGGGTATAACCGGAACAATCTCTTCCTTTCTTCTTCTCCCTAGTTCTAAACCTGCTACTATCGATATTGCCTTAGCTTCTCCTATTCCTTTAAAACTCATCAACTGTTTGATAGATAATTTTCCTAACGAATTAATTTGATGATCAACACTTGCCAAAATTCGTTTACTTAATGCTACAGCGCTTTCGTCACGGTTTCCAGAACCAATCAAAATTGCTATCAGCTCTGAATCAGTTAACGAATTCTTCCCTTTAACCAACAATTTCTCTCTTGGTCGATCATTTTCACTCCATTTCCTAATAGAAAATGACGAATTAAGCTCACTCATACAATTTTTTTATGCAGTTTTATTCCCTATAACTTTCAACCTATAAGTATAAACTATTTATCTCAAATACAAGATATTATTGCCTAAAAAATACAAATGAAAACGGAATATCTTGTCGATATTTAAATATTCATCATACATATATTTGTTTGAAAATGAAAGTTTTACTATATTTGACCACCCATAATCTAAAAACAAAGAATTTAACAACTTCAAATTAACCTATTTATGAAGAACATTTTTACTTTCGTATTATTATTGGCTACTATTAGTTTTTATGGACAAGACAGAAAACGTATTAGCTTTCTAAATCTAGTAGGAAACCACATACAAGTACCAAGAGGATGTCAAGCACAATCAGAATATGAACTACAGGCTTGTAATGGAACCTCTATTAAATGGGACTATTACAGTGATGATATGTTAACCGCTGTTTTTGATGCTACTATAGACGCATTTGGAGCTGATAACACTTCAAAAACAGCAGTAACTTTTACTTCTTTTGGATCTCAACTAACAGGTTTCAAATTTAAATCAGGTACGACTTTTCAATATTTCTTAATGGGAAAAATTAAAGAGCAACCGTTAATGATTAATCTCGGAACACCTCAAGATATTTCTGCCAATGGAGATTTAGAAGGAATTCTAAAACTTGTTTTCGAGAAAGTAGGTTAATACCAAATCTTTTTTATTTCATAAATATTGATTAAGAAGTTATTTAGCAATAGCTTAGTATTCTTATATACTATTTTTAAAATAATTCTATTATTTTTGAGTAGTGAATACTAAACTACATTGATATGAAATCTCTTTTTGACGAAACTACGAAAAACGAAATAGAAGAACGTATTCATAGACTATCTAACACGAGTACTCCTTCTTGGGGTAAAATGGATATTTCTCAAATGTTTTATCATTGTCAGTTTCCTCTTAAAATAGCTCTTAAAAAGGAGTATCCATCAATGAAACCTAGCTTACTGGCTAAATTATTCTTTAAAAAATCTTTGTATAACGACAAACCTTGGAAAAGGAGTTTACCTACTCATCCCAAATTAAAAGTTGTAGACGCTAAAGTTTTTGATCAGGAGAAAAAACATCTTGTAGCGCTTGTTAATGAATTCTCTGAAAAAAGAACCGTTTCAGAATGGGATCCACATCCTATGTTCGGAAAATTCACAAAAGATCAATGGGGAAAAATGCAGTACAAGCATTTAGATCATCATTTACAACAATTTAACGTATAGTCTGTGTATCCACCAAAACACCATCAAGACTATAATTTAGAAAACATCAAAAGCGTAGCGACTACCTACCCTTTTGCTACATTAGTCTCAGCTCAAGAAACAAAACCTTTTATTACACACGCTCCTCTTATATTTCATGGAGACAAACTGGTTGGCCATATTGACGCAAACAATCCTCATATAAGTTTACTAAAAGATAATTATCCTATCACAACAGTTTTTCAGGGGCCTCAGACATATATCTCGCCATCTATATACACAACAAACCAATTGCCGACTTGGAATTATATAATTGCACATGCCACAGGAACTGTTAAAGAAATTAAAGATCCAGAATTAATAAAAAAATCCATGGTTATTATGACTGATTTTTTAGAAAACCCTGATCAAAATTTTAAACTATCCATAGAGGACCCCAGAATGGATCGCTTAATTCCTTATATACATACTTTCGAAATTGAAGTACAAGACTGGGAAGGAAAATTTAAACTAAGCCAGGACAAAATACCTGAAGATATCGAAAATGCAAAACAGGAATTGATTAAAAACAATCAAAAAAGCGTTGCTGATTTTGTAAATGGATTATTTAAAAAGCATTTTTAGATTACATCATTCCTTTTATCTCATCAAAATCTAACCCGCCATAATTACCACTGCTCATCAGTAACAAAGCAGCATTAGTAAAATCTTTTTGGTGCAAGTATGCTTTAAACTCTTCGGGATTTGTATAAATAATAAGATCTTTTCTATTAAATGCTTTTGCTATTTGATCCGCTGATACTTCTTCCAGTTGTTTTATTTTTACTGCATTAGGCGAATAAAAAACTACAGCTTCATCTGCAAAATCCAGTGCACCTTCATATTCCTTTAAAAATTCTGCATTAAGACTACTATATGTATGCAACTCCAAACAAGCGACAACCTTTCTATCCTTATATTGCTCTTTAACTGCCTTAGTAGTTGCACTTACTTTAGATGGACTATGTGCAAAATCTTTATAAGCAACCGCAGTATCACTTTCTGCAATTTTTTCTAACCTTTTAGAAGCTCCCGTAAAAGAAGCTATGGCTTCATAGAATTCATCCTCATCAACACCCATATGTTGACAAATCCATTTTGCACCAGCCAAATTACTCAAGTTATGAGCCCCAAAAACTTCTATAGGCATCTCTCCTTCTGGAGTTTGCAGAAGAGTCTCTCCATTCTCCACCCTATATTCTGGAGTATTGTAAGCTATTTTTCGAATTTGGTTTTCAGAATTCTCCACTACTTTAACAACCTCTGGATCCTCAGAATTATAGTTTATACTTCCTCCACGAACTATACTATCCACAAAAATCTGAAACTGTTCTACATAATTTTCGAATGTTGGAAATACATTAATATGATCCCAAGCAATACCACTAAGCAATGCTATATTAGGCTTATATAGATGAAATTTGGGCCTTCGATCTATAGGCGAAGAAAGATATTCATCACCTTCCAAAACCATAAAATCATTTTCTTCAGTTAAATGAACCATCGTATCAAACCCTTCTAACTGGGCTCCAACCATATAATCTACTTCTTTATCGTGATAATGCAATACATGAAGAATCATAGAAGTAATCGTAGTCTTACCATGAGAACCTCCTATCACCACTCGTGTTTTACTCTTAGACTGTTCATACAGAAATTCTGGATATGAATATATTGTTAATCCTAACTCTTGCGCTTTAAGCAACTCTGGATTATCTTCTTTTGCATGCATTCCAAGGATGATCGCATCAATATTAGAAGTAATTTTTTCAGGATACCAACCGAAAGCTTGTGGCAATAGTCCAAATCTATCTAATCTAGATTTTGAAGGCTCAAAAATTACATCATCACTCCCTGTTACCTCATCTCCTTTTTGATGCAACGCCATAGCTAGATTGTGCATAGCACTACCTCCTATAGCAATAAAATGTACACGCATAATTATATTCTTAATTCAAAAAAGTAAAGATACAATCTACATTTAATTATAAAAGAAAGTAAAACCTAAAATAAGTAAAAGGTTTTGTTCGTATTTATAAACGATCATAAATGAATAGATTATTGAGTAGCAATTAATGGTCGTGTCTTCTCATTTGGAGATTTCAGAAGTTCACGAAGCGTTAAAACATCTAATATTCCATCTGGATACAATTGATTTTTTAATTCAAAATCCTTTAATGCAGTTTGTGTTTCAATTTTAAAATTCCCATCAACCGCTATAACATATCCATCTATAGTAAGTTGTTTTTGCAACTCATATACGAAAGGTCCTCGGTCTCCAATTTGTAGTGTTTTCTGTAAAATTACCTTTTCGAAAACATTATAAAACTCATCTTTTTGTTTTTGTTTCGAAAGATCTTCGCTAGACCGTTGATTATTCTCTAGTAATCGAATCTCTTCATTAGATAATCCTTTAGATTTATATGCCGTAGATTGAAGCAAAATAGCTTCATAATACTTCACTTTCCCTATTTTTTTTTGGTACTCATTTACAGCATATTGAGTCGCGGCATTGTCTTTTTTTGGATTTCTAACATCTATACGGTTTGTAGACCATTGGGATATAACAAATCCATTTAACATCTCAATTGCTTCATAATAATCCATCACAACATTTTGATCGTAATAGGAATTATCCACGGTATCTTTGGATACATAATTCACATTTTTAGGATGAAATCTTTGGTATTTGTGATACTGATTATACCCCATAACTAATGTTATAATAACTAATAGAAAAATAATAATACCCTTCATAATTTAAAATTTGGTTTATAGTAAAAATATAAATGATCATCTGCTATATATAAGCACAGTGAGTATAGTTGGCTCGAAACGGATACGAACCTTTTTTTGGGGAAAAATCAACTTTTATTATTACTTATAAATATAGTCATAAAAACAGAAACTATTAAGTCTACGACCCTCAATTATTTCAGAATGTACTGTATGGAGTATTAACACCAACAGCTAAAATCAAAAATAAAATGTGACTAATAGGCATACTTTCAAATTAAATCTAGGTCTATTTCCTGAACATAAATCACTAAAATCACCACTTAATAGAGCTCTAAATACTCATTCAATTAAATACTACACTAATCAAAACAAGCTTTTCCCTAATTTATCGTTGCAATTATGTAGCTTTATATAGTTATTTACTATTTACAAATCTTTATCTAAAATATGTGGTATAAGACTTGTACTATTGTTTTAACAAACACAAAAAAACCAAACAGATGAAAAAACACATCATTCTTGTTTTCATACTCTTTATTACAAACCTAAATTATATGATGGCTCAGAACGACTACAATTATCAAGACGATTGGAAAAAAGTAGAAGAGTTTGACCAACAAGGTCTTCCTAAATCCGCTCTAGAAATTATAGAAACGATCCATAGTAAGGCAAAAAAAGCAAACAACACAAATCAAATCACTAAAGCTTTGATTTACAAAGCTAAATACAATTTAGTTTTAGAAGAAAATGCTCAGCTAAATATCATTAAGGAATTTAAAAGTGAAATTTCTAACAGTAAATTCCCTAGCAGAAATATCTTAGAAAGTATTTTAGCCAATTTATATTGGCAATATTTCCAAGAACATAGATGGCAATTTTATGATCGTACTAAAACTTCTGAAAAAGTAGATAAAGAAGATTTCAGAACATGGGATTTAGAAACGTTATTTGCAGAAATCCATCTGTATTATCAGAAATCACTAGAAAATGGCTTATTAGCTCAACAGACAGATCTAATAAGATTCAATGACATTTTATCAGAGTCTACAGGTTCTAAAATATATCGACCTACACTTTTTGATTTTCTATCGCATAATGCTTTAGCTTTTTATAAAACCTCAGAAACAAGCATTACTAAACCAGCATATGCTTTTGAAATTGACTCCCCTGATTACTTAAAAGATCACGAACCTTTTTCTATAATCAAACTTAACACTAAGGATTCTTTATCCTTACAGTTCCATGCTTTAAAAATATACCAAAGTCTTATCAATTTTCATAAGAGAGATAAGGAACCTGATGCATTAATCGAAGTAAACATTGAACGTTTAAAATTCATTCATGACAATGCTGTGTTTAATGATAAACAAGAACTTTTACTAGCTACCTTACTTTCAGAAAAAGAAAAACATAAAAACAGCCCATCCTCCACCCTATACGACTATGAAATAGTTACTCTTTATCAGACACAAGCCGCTACTTATATTCCTGCAGAGAATGAAACTCATCGTTGGGCACTTAAAAAAGCCTTGGAAGTTTGTGAAGCAGCTATTTCGCAATATCCTAAATCCAGAGGAGCTATTAATTGTGCATATCAAAAAGAACAAATTCTTGATGCGCAAGTTAATTCTATAAAGTTAGAAAGTTACATCCCAATTAACAAACCATCTAGGCTTCTAGTAAACTATAAAAACCTTGAACTTCTATATTTTAAAGTATTAAAAGCAAATCAAAATCAAATACAATCTTTACAGAAAATATATGAGCCAAAAAAGAAAGTAGCATTTCTAAACAAATTATCAGAAGTTCATTCATGGGAATCAAAATTTATTGACAAAAAAGATTACCAAAACCATAACATGGAAATTGCCGTTCCTTCATTAGGGCAAGGATCATATATTATTGTTGGATCAATTACCAAAGATTTAAGCGCAGATCATACATTCACTTTTGGAGATTTACAAGTTACTAACCTGACTCTTTTAGAAAACAAAACAACAAAAGAAACTAAGTTTCAGGTTATTGATAGAAATAATGGAATACCAATACCTAATGCCTCGATTAAACTCTTTGCAGATAGTAGAAGAAATAGTTTAAATAAAACGCTAACAACTAACGAAAAAGGAGAAGCGTTCTTTTCTCAAGAAGGTTATTACTACAATGTATTAGCAACTGTTACTAAGGGTACAGATAAAGCAAATTTTAAAGGAATATATCTTAATCAATATGGTGGTGATAGTCAACCAGATAATAGCACCAGATATTCTACTTTTCTTTTTACAGACCGAAGTATTTACAGACCTGGACAAACCGTATATTTCAAAGGGATTATGATGGCTACCAAAGGAAAAGAAGATCCTAAAGTAGTAGCTAATAGACCAACCTTTGCAAAACTTATTGATGTAAATGGGCAAGAAATTAAACTACTTAAATTCACTACCAATGAATATGGATCATTTGCTGGAGAATTTATTCTACCTTTTTCTGGGTTAACAGGTAATTATACAATCCAAACAGATAATTACAATAGCACCTATATTTCTGTAGAAGAATACAAGCGCCCTAAATTCGAAACAAATTTTAATCCAGTTACAGAAACCTATAGAGTTAATGATAATATTAAACTCACAGCAACTGCTACTGCCTATGCCGGTAGCAATATTACAGACGCTAAAGTAGTATACCGAGTATATAGACAAATACAGTATCCTCGTTGGTGTTATTGGTATCCTAGAAACAGTGAAGAACAAGAAATTACACACGGTGAGACCACGACCAATGATATAGGAGAATACAACATTACATTCGCTGCTTTACCAGACAAAAGTGTTTCAAAAGATAATCAACCTACTTTTACTTATAAAATAATAGCGGATGTTACAGATATTAATGGAGAAACCAGAAGCACTACAACCTATGTAAACGTGGGATATCATGCATTAACAGCATCTATTAATATTGATTCCGAAATTGATAAAACCAAAAAAGGCAATATCCTAAATATTACTACTCAAAATCTGAACAATGAATTTATAGCAAATACAGGAAGTCTTAAAATTTACAGACTACAAGCTCCTGAATGCCCTTTACGAGTTCGCCCTTGGAAAGCTCCTGATTACAGTAATATGAGTAAAGAAGAATTCAAGAAATTATTCCCGCATGATGCTTATAAAAACGAAGATGATTATAGGAATTGGGAAAAAGGAAATCTTGTTTTAGAAAGAATGTATGACACTAAGGAAACTAAAGAAAATGCAAAAGGAACTAAGGACATATTACTAAAAACTATTAAGAAATGGCAAACTGGCAAGTATGTAATTGAACTTTTAACTAAAGATCGATTTGGACAAGAAGTAAAGGATATTAAATATATTAATATCTATGACCAATCTGATAAAACTATAGCCGACAATAAACTGTTTGAAATTACTACGGACAAAGGTGAATACGCAATTGGAGATGAAGTTATACTAAAACTAAGTTCTGCCTCAGAAGATATTACAGTCACTTTAGATATTGAGAAAAATCAAAAGGTAATTGAAACTAAACTGATTAAATTATCTAACAATAGTAAGACTATCAAAATACCCGTAAATAAAGAAGATCTAGGTGGTTTTGCCGTTACATATAGTTTTGCAAATTATAATGCATATCAAAGTGGTACTATACCGATTGCAGTTCCGTATGAACCGACAGCGCTTACTATAGAAACTAACACCTTTAGAGATAAGTTACAACCAGGACAACAAGAAACTTGGAGTTTTACTGTAAAAGGACCTAAAGGAGATAAAGTAACTGCAGAGCTACTAGCCAGTATGTATGATGCTTCTTTAGATCAATTTAAGCCGCATCAATGGTATTTTAATCCTATCAATCGACCTATTTACTATTCGTACTCACAACGAAATGCAACCAAAAGTTTTGCTAAAGGGAATTTTAATATCTATGATCAACAACTATGGATCGCCAGTTTCCAACATCAGGGATATGATCAACTAAATTGGTTTGGATTATATTTTGGAAATTCATACAATTACCGAATGGACTCTTTCGCCTCTGGTGTAAGAGGTAAAAAAAGCAGAAAATTAGCTTCTGCTCCCATGGCATCTATGGAAATGGCCGCGGATGATGCAGAACTAGAAGAAGTTGCTGTAGTTGCCAATGAGTCTCAGATTGAACAAAAATCTCTTAACGCACTTACCGATAAAATAACAGATTCCTTGAAAGGAGTTTATGGAGGAAAAGAACCATCCCTAGAAGGAGTTAAGATTCGTAAAAATCTTCAGGAAACCGCATTTTTCTTTCCGAAGTTAACTACGGATGCAGAAGGTAACATAAGTTTTAATTTTACTGCTCCAGAGGCATTGACTAAATGGAAAGTGCAACTATTGGCACATACTAAAAAGCTAAATGCTGGAACACAACTATTAGAAACTATTACCCAAAAGGAACTAATGATTTTACCAAATCCTCCAAGATTTCTTAGAGAAGGTGATAAGATTATTCTGAGTTCTAAAGTCTCTAATATTTCTTCTAAAGATCTTAGTGGAGTTATCGAGTTACAATTAACAGATGCTTTGACCGGTAAATCAATTGACACCGATTTACAGAACACTAGTATTCGCAAAGATTTTTCTGTAAAAGCAGCTGGAAATACTAATGTATCGTGGGAACTTTCGATTCCCTCTACTGTACAAACGGTACAATATAAAATTATAGCAAAAGCTGGTGAGTTTTCTGATGGAGAACAGAATGTATTACCTGTGTTATCAAACCGAATGCTGGTTATAGAAACATTACCTATGTGGATCCGTTCTAATCAGACCAAGACATTTACATTAGATAAATTAAAAGAAAACACATCCACTACATTAAAAAATCATAAGCTCACATTAGAGATGACATCTAATCCAGCTTGGTATGCTGTGCAAGCACTACCCTACTTAATGGAGTATCCATACGAATGTGCAGAACAAACATTCTCTAGATATTATGCAAATTCTTTAGCAAGTCATATTGCTAATTCTAACCCAAGAATTCAGGAAGTATTCAATCAGTGGAAAAACACGGATGCTTTACTTAGCAATCTAGAGAAAAATCAAGAATTAAAATCGCTAATCATACAAGAGACACCTTGGTTAAGAGATGCACAAAGTGAAACAGAACAAAAGAAACGCATTGCATTACTTTTCGATCTTAATAAGATGAATAATGAATTGCAAAGTGCTATTAACAAACTACAGCAAATGCAGTATGGTTCTGGAGCTTTCCCTTGGTTTAAAGAAGGAAGAGAAAATCGTTATATCACTCAGCACATAGCTTCAGGTTTTGGACATCTTAAAAAACTAGGTGTTACAAAATATGACAACAAAACTCAGAATATGCTTCAAAAAGCAGTTCGTTATCTAGATAAAGAATTTATAAAAGAATATGAAGAGCTTAAAAGATATTGTAAGCGCAACAAGATAGATATTAATGAAGACCATCTTAGTTACACGCAAATGCATTATCTATATATGCGTAGCTTCTTTACAGATATTAAAAGAGCAAATAATACTAATGAAGCTTGGGATTATTATTTAGGACAATCCAAAAAATATTGGTTAAAAAGAGGTTTATATCCACAAGGCTTATTGGCTTTAATATTACACCGAAATAACGACACCAATACTGCCACTAAAATCATTAGATCATTAGACGAAAAAAGCATCACTAGCGAAGAACTAGGAATGTACTGGAAATCTAATACTGCTAGTTGGTTTTGGTATCAGGCTCCTATAGAAACACAAGCCTTGATGATTGAAGTTTTTGCAGAAATCGAACAAGAACCCAAAAAGACTGAAATTGTAGACAATCTTAAAGTTTGGTTACTTAAAAACAAACAAACTAATCAATGGAAAACTACCAAAGCTACTACAGAGGCAGTGTATGCATTATTATTACAAGGTAGCGACTGGTTATCTGTAACTGATATGGTAGAAATCGTATTAGGAAATCAAAAAATTGATCCTAGTACCATGGAAGATGTAAAAGTAGAAGCAGGAACAGGATATTTCAAAACATCCTGGAATGGGAATGAGATACAGAAAGATATGGCAACTGCCAAAATCACCAAAAAAGGAAAAGGGATCGCTTGGGGAGCATTGTACTGGCAATATTTTGAAAATCTGGATAAAATTACCTCAGCAGAAACCCCTTTAAAGTTGAAGAAAAAATTATTCTTAAAAAAGAATACGGATACTGGTGAAGAGATTACAGAAATCACAGATAAGACACAATTAGAATTAGGGGATTTAGTTAGAGTTCGTATCGAGTTACGATCTGATCGCGCTATGGAATTTGTACACATGAAAGATATGCGTGCTTCTGGATTGGAACCTATTAATGTTATCTCACGATACAAATACCAAGATGGATTAGGTTATTATGAAAGTACTAAAGATGCTTCTACCAACTTTTTCTTTGACTATTTACCAAAAGGAGTTTATGTCTTTGAATATGATTTACGTGTGAATAATAAAGGAGATTTCTCTAATGGCATCACTACAATACAAAGTATGTATGCACCGGAGTTTAGCAGCCATTCTGAAGGAATAAGAGTAAAAGTAAAATAGACTTTAAGCTCGAATCTAATTAATTTGATTACTAGAATATAATGATAAAAAATAGTTTAATACTTATACTTTTAATTTGTGTACTAGCAAGTTGTACTGATGGTAAAAAGCCTAAAATAGTATATGATAACAGCGGTAAAAACAAAGAAACAACAGAATTAAAAAAAGATACTACCTTAATCGAGGCGGCAGATCTGCCGATTCGGATGGATAGTACAGATTATTTAATACACCCGATTGGTTTTTTAAAAATTAGCAAATCTTGGTCTAAAACATCTTACAGATCTTCGGATTATAAGAATACCAATTTTTCTGTATCCAATCAATCTAAATATCAGATTACTGGAAACTTAACAAATTTAAAGTTTCAACATATCGATTCTGAAAAACTAGTTCCACTAACAGAAGAGACAATTAATATTCAATCGGTAACTTTTCTAAAAGAAATATTCGATCGAACTAAATCAAAATATTTACTGTACAAGGTGATAGATAAAGACACTAATCAAGATCAAATTCTAGATTATCAAGATTTAAAATCTTTATACATCAGCAATATCGATGGGTCAAATTTTACTAAGATAACCCCAGAGTATCAAGAATTAGTCAATTGGAAAATATTAGTATCCAAAAATAGATTGTATTTTAAAACTGTTGAAGACATTAATAAGGATGGAGAATTTGACAAAACGGACGTTATACATTATCAATATTTAAATTTAGATAATAAAAATTGGAAGGCTAAAGAGTACAATCCTCTCTAATAAACTATTTAAACTAAATAGCTAAAACAAAAGCTTTATAATACTAGTTGTTTTTTAAGTGTTTTGTTTTAGCTCTTTTTCAATAATAGTTTTCAAAACTTTTAGATCATTTTCACTTATAACATCTGATAAAGAAAAGGGATCAAAATCACTTGATTGCGGGTAGATAAAAACTTCGAACTCATTAATAATTATATTTTTTATTTTATCAAGTGCAAATGCTTCAGAAGATTTAAGAAAAAACTGAATCTTTCCCTCTCTAACGGTAAAAGAAAACTTTTGATTACCTATCAATTCTCGTATTTCTAAGTATACATTTTGCCTAGGTCCGTCATTTTCAACAACCGATCTTAAAATCATTAGATCATAAATATTAACCACGTCCATTAAATCATATGATAAAAAGGCATCCGATTTTGGGTAAATGCAAATCCCTTTTTCATCTATTAAAATGTCCTGTATTTCTTGAGCTTCAATTTTTTCAGAAGCTATATTGCAAAATCCTATTTCAGAATTTGTTTTTGGATAAATTAAACGTTTATCATCGTATTTTAGATATATAGAAGCGAATTCGTTTATTTCTGAATAAAGTTCATCTCTAAATCGATCAATCTTTTTGATAAAATATTCTTGCGTTTTCATATTGCAAAGCCCTTCTAATTACAGATACATTTTAGATATCAAAAGATGTATCTTTACATTAAGGATAACCAAAAAGACAATTTGTAACACTTACATCTAAAAAATCTTATCCCGTATAGTTCGCGAAACTTAAAACCAATGAAAAGAAACCTGCTAAAACAATCCATCTTACTATTGTTAATCAACTTATTAGCTAATTGCTATGCGCAAAATAAAATCCAAAATCTAAAGGGGTTTGATATTTCGCCTGATTCCATTAATACGTTCCTTAAGACACGTATGGATTCTTTACATATTCCTGGGCTTTCTATAGCGGTAATAAATAATAGTAACGTTGTTTATCATAAAACATTAGGGTACGCCAATCTCGAAAAAAAACTACCGGTTACTGTCGAAACAATTTTTGAAGGAGCTTCTATGTCTAAATCGGTTTTTTCAACATTTGTAATGAAGTTTGTAGAAGATGGAAAACTAGATCTGGATAAACCTATGTATGAATACCTACCTTACGAGGATATTACATACGATGAGCGTTATAAAAAAATAACCGCCAGAATGATTTTGAGTCATCGGTCTGGATTTCCTAATTGGAGAGAAAATGAAGATGACAAAAAACTAAAAATCAAATTTGATCCTGATACAGATTACGAATATTCTGGAGAAGGATATCAATATTTAGCAATGGTCTTAAAACATATCTTGGGAACTGATTGGAATGGTTTAGAAACTTATTTTCAGAAAGAAATAGCAAAACCTCTAGGATTAGAACATACTACTTTTATTGAAGATTCTTACGCCCTAAAACATAAAGCAGAACCTTATGATAAAGAAGGTAATTGGATCGATTGGAAAAATGAGTATTGGTACAAAAAGGACAAAGGCATATTCGTTTCTTCTTCATCTATTCGTTCCGAACCTATTGATTTTTCTAAATGGATGATTGGTGTTATGAATAAGAAAATCTTATCCGAAACTAGTTACAAAGAACTATTTAAACATCATTCTAAAATAACAACATTATCTACCGGAGTTAATGTTTATTATAGTTTAGGGTTCATCACAGCGGATTCCCCTCATCACAATACTTATTTTCATGGTGGATCTAATGATGGTTTTACATGTTGGTACATGATGGATGTCGAAAAAAAATGGGGATATGTAGTATTTACTAATTCCATGTTTGGAGAAAAATTAGGCAATGAACTATGGGATTATTTCGAAAAAGAATATTAATTCTTAATAAAGCAACCTAAAACAAGAACTTAGTTCCATATAAATTCCAAGTACGCATCTCAGTGAAAGAAAAAATTAAACATATAAAATTTGACAATAAAACCAATCCTAAATCATACTTCGAGGTTGTACAACTTGAAGAATTACTAAACAGAAAATTAGATCACGATATATGTAAAAACCATATTGTAAAATTTTATATTATCATTTTTATCACAGAAGGAAATGGATATCATACTATTGATTTTGTAGATTATAAATACCAAAAAGGTTCTGTTCTATTAGTTAGAAAAGATCAAATTCAAAAATTTTCTAAAAGCGCTACTGCAAAAGGGTATTTACTAATCTTTACTGAAGAGTTTATAGTTAGCCACATCAATAAGTTAGAGGCTCTGAAATCATTTCAATTATTTAATGAATTAATAAGCTTTCCTAAGATTGAGTTGCAGGTAAAAGAACTTGAATTTTCCGATTTTTACTCTTTAATGGAACAAATAGTATCCGAGTATAAATTAAAAGATGAATACTCCATTAGTATCACCCGTAGCGCATTACACATACTAATTACCAAATTATTCCGTATCAAGTTTAACAACGGACAATTGCCAAACAAAAAGAAATATTTAACGGAATTCTTATTGCTTCAGGATATGGTAGAAAAAAATTGCTTTGCCAATAAAAAAGTGATGTATTATGCTCAAAACATGGGCTGTTCTACCAAAACACTGAACAATATTGTACAAGCAATAATTAATAAACCTGCCAAAAATTTTATTGATGAGATCGCCATTACGCAAATAAAAAGATTACTTATTGGTACGAACGAATCGGTTAAGGAAATAGCATATACATCTGGGTTCGACGATCCAGCCAATTTTTTTAAATATTTTAAAAAATTTGTAGGAAGCTCTCCAGAAGCTTTTAGACGATCGCATCAGTAATATTTTCCTATTTTGACACTAATTGGGATAATATCAACCACTTTATTGTTTTGATACTGAACTACTTTTGATAATACAATTTCTATTATTATCAAATACAGTAAAATGAAACACGCAATCAAACTTACCCTCGTTTTAATGACTTTATCTCTAAGTCATTGTGCTAAAACCAAAGAAACATCAAAAGAAAGTAAAACCATTATGGAGGTGACTACTTTCAATATCAATGAAAATGTAGACCCAATAGCATTTAAAACCAGAGATCAACTTATAGAAAAAGACTTTACAAGCAAACAACCAGGTTTTATAAAAAGACAAAGTGCTATTGATGAAAACGGAGCGTATGTAGTAATTGTTTACTGGGAGAATACAGCAAACGCCAAAGCATCTATGAATAAGTTTATGAGCGATACATCCGTTGCAGATTATGCACAAATGATCAATGGCGCTACCATGAAGATGGAGCGTTATAGCATGGATAAAGTATTTAATGCAAACCAAAGTGAATTTGTAGAGGTAATGACATTTGATTTAAAACCAGATACAGATTTAGAAAAATTCCGTAAACTTAATCAAAAGGTAGAAACTGATTTTACCGGAAAAAGAGATGGGTTCTTACAAAGACTTACCGGTGTAAATGAAAAAGGTACACAAGCAGTTGCTGTTTATTGGACCAACAAAACCGCTTCTGATGCTTCTTTAAATGGTTTTATGGCAAATCCAACAGCAAAGGAATTTATGGCAAAAATGGATCAGTCTAGCATGTTCATGGGACGCTATGAATCTTTACCAGCACACGTAACCAAAAAAGAAAAAGTAGTTGCATTGCTAAATAGTTTTAACACAGGTGATCAAACTCCAATTTCATATATCAATCCACAAAAATATATTCAACACAACTTAGACGTTGGAGATGGATTAGCAGGTTTTGGCGAAGTAATGAAAAATGCCCCAGAAGGCGGGTTTAAAGCAAATGTAGTACGAGCTTTCGAAGACGGAGATTATGTATTTACGCATACAGAATATGACTTTTTTGGGCCAAAAGCCGGGTTTGACGTTTTCCGTTTCGAGAATGGAAAAATTGTAGAACATTGGGATAACCTATTAGAAGTACAAAAACCAAATCCAAGTGGACACACCCAATTCGACGGTGCTACTAAAATTACCGATTTAGATAAAACATTAGTAAACAAAACCAAAGTAAAAGATTTTATTGAAAAAATACTTCTAAACGGCGAAATGGATAAGATCACTAATTATATAAATCCTAAAAAATATGTGCAACACAATCCTGCTGTAGCAGATGGATTAGAAGGCTTTGGAGAGGCTATGAAATACTTTGCCAAAAATGGTTTGGTTATGGAATATACAGCACTGCACAAAGTCTTGGGACAAGGAAACTTTGTTCTTACAATAAGCGAAGGAAAATTTGGCAAAGGAGATCAAACTGCGTTTTATGATCTATTTAGGCTAGAAAATGGATTGATCGTAGAGCATTGGGATGTAATTACAACAATTCCGCCTAAATCCGAATGGAAGAATGAGAATGGAAAGTTCTAAACAATCTCCAGAGCACATAATTTATTTTAAAACGAACGTAAACTTTTTTAAAACCCTTACTATGAAAACTCTAAAATCAATTAGTTGCTACCTAATACTATCCTTGGCATTAAGTTCATTTACCTCTTGCGATAGTGATGATGATAACACCACTCCTCCAATAACACCCGGAGTCAGTGTAACTGTAGCTAATACATTTCAATCAACTACCATTACAAGCGGGGTTGAAACTGCCATAGAAGATTTATTCATGCAACCAGCAGGATCATTAGAAGCAACAGCAACTATTGAAAATGCTGTTGAATTTCCTGCTTACTTGCTAGGTTTATATGATATAGACATTGATCAAAACACCATTTCTTTTGAATTGGTTGCACAAACTGGAGATGCAACCTATGGAGATTTATTTAGAACATTAGAAACAGGAACTTTTGATCGATATTATTTTACATTCGATGAACCGCAAAATGTATCTGGGTTTACTTCTGATAACGATTCTGTTACTCTTAGAATCGATTCTAATAGTGTTCTAGTAGTAGAAATTGGAGCAGGATTTAATTTTAATCCAGGAGCTAGTTTTACTATAACACTAAATTAATTTAGAACATACACTTAACTAACTGTATGTACTATCAATGGGTACATACAGTTCTCTCTAAAAAAAGCAGTCTTATTCTTTTAATCAAATTTTATATATAAGAAAAATACTATGAGTAAAGAAAAAACCAACATGATTATAGACGAATTGTTTCGTGATTCTAAAGGTGATTTTTTTAAAATGATTAAGGCTGTTTCTAAAAGTGTAGTCCGTCCATTAAAGCCAGAAGATTTTAAAGATGTATATCTTTCGATATCTAAAGAACAAGGAGAAGATCTTACAAAATTAATTATACAAAATAAGTATAAAAACATTGTCGAATTTGGAACCTCATTCGGGATATCAACCTTATACTTAGCCTTAGGCGTGATAGAAACTAATGGGCACATTATCACAACTGAGTTAATTACCTCTAAAGCTAATAAAGCAAAAGAAACGTTCAAAAAAGCAGGAGTAGACAATCTTATTGATCTAAGAATTGGGGATGCTATGAAAACTTTAGAAAATCATAAAACACCTATAGATCTATTGTTTTTAGATGGTTGGAAAGATGTGTATCTCCCATTGTTTAAAATGCTAGAATCCAATTTTCATACCAACACTACCATTTATGTAGACAACGCCAATATGAAAGAAACGCAGCAGTTTTTAGACGTTATTAGTCAACAACCAAAATACAGATTACAACCTCTATATAATGGTAAGGTATTCTTAATTAGCATGCTATAATTACAATGCAACAGCCATCTATAACATATAGCAAACGTACTATTTGGATTCATTGGGTTTCTACAGTACTAATTTTTGGATTAATCTATACAGGAATTAATATGGAGCATCAAGCTGTCAGTGAGCGTAAATTTATACTGTACCAAATACACTTCTCATTAGGGGTTTTAGTATTTCTATTAACGATCATTAGGATCATTGCTTTATGTACAGATAGGAAACCCAAGAATTTATATCCCAAAAATTCTGTAAGAGAAAGGGTTAGAAAATGCGTTTACTATGGCTTCTATATTAGTATCATCTGGATGTGCGTGTCTGGATTAGCATCTCTTTTTTTAGAAGGAATTATTCACTCATTACAATCTAGTAATTGGCAAGATTTACCAGAAATAAGTGTAGATGGTTTTCATCCCATTATGTTATCGCATCACATAATGGCCAAAATGATATTCCTTTTATTATTATTTCATATTTCTGGATTTGTATTGCACTTGATACAGAAAAAAGAAAACACGTTAAAGAGAATTTGGTTTAATTAATATATATATATATAAATGAAAGAAAAAGAGATTATAAGAAACGGA
This sequence comes from Aquimarina sp. MMG015, assembly GCF_018100855.1. NCBI lineage: Bacteria > Pseudomonadati > Bacteroidota > Flavobacteriia > Flavobacteriales > Flavobacteriaceae > Aquimarina > Aquimarina sp. MMG015. The sequence goes on along the minus strand of NZ_JAGJEB010000005.1, from coordinate 196,226 downwards.
CAAGGTGACAACTACAATTATTCTCAGGATCATTGCTTTATCAAACTTTCTTCTGATAGCACACAAGGAGAGTTATGTTTTGTAGAAGACACCTTAAAACCTGGATTCTATCTAGCTAGACATCATCATAAAATCATGACCGAAGTATTTTATATATTAGAAGGAGAAGTAGAACTAATTTTTGATGATGAAACGATTATCGCAAAACCAGGAGACACGGTTACTGTGCCACCAAACGTATGGCATGCTGCAGGTTGTGCAGAAGGTGGAAAAATGCTTAGTATATTTAAAAATGGTCAATTTGATTTATACCTAGAAAAGCTATCAAAGATGTCTGATAGTGATTTTGAAGATGCTGAACTTATGAAAGCTATAGCTGCAGAATTTGATATCTACGAAGAATAAGGAATACTACATAACAATGCACCTAGACCACATATGAATTCATATGTGGTTTTGTTTTGTGGGGAATTTTACACTATTTTTAGATCCATAAAACAAAAATGCCTGTAAAGTTAACGAGGTATAATACGTTTGTAAACGCTTACAAGTAATTACAAACGGTACTATACGCAATACCTATACACGCATGTTACCACCAATTATGAAGAACATCCTGCTTTACATTTTACTTTGTTTTGTTTTGACCAATTCTCTGGCTCAAAACAAATCTACACTTGAAATGGTTCGTGAGAATAGCGGAATGGATTTGACCATTAGTACATTGGAAAGTTATGTATCGAAAAACATAAAAGAAAAAGAACAGGTAGCTGAGTTTTTCTATTACTGGATTGGTTTAAATATTAAATATAACCAAGAAGTTTTAGAAAAAGATAAAACAATTGACGAGATAGAAAACCTGTCAAATCCGATTGTAATATTTAACGAAAGAAAAGGAACCTGTAATGGTTATTCTGTACTTTATCAATACTTTATGGATAAATTCGACATAGAAAATGAAATTATTTTCGGCTATGCTAGAGATGAAAAAAACTTAACGGTTGAACCAGATTTGGATTTAGATTTTTATCATTCGTGGAATGCTGTGAAAATTGATAATAAATGGCAACTTATTGACGCTACTTGGTTAAACGAAACCGAAAATACACAATTAGGCTTTTATTTTAATATCAACCCTGAAAAACTAATTCTAGACCATTATCCCAATGACGATAATTGGCAGTTATTAGAAAAACCCCTAACTCTTAAAGAGTTTAATTCTCAGCCATATATTCATTCTTTCTATTTCCAAACGGGATTTCCTGAAAAACCAATCTTGAGAAGTGACGAAAACTATTATTATTTAGAATTTAAGAAAAACCCTAATAAAAACTGGCTTGTCAAATTGACCTACAGCTTTGAAAATTCAGAGTTTAAATCTGTCGAGCCTGAATACGTAAAAAACGAAAACGGTTTTACATATAAATTTGAAAAAGATAGAATTCCTAAAGGTTCAATTATAAAAATGGACTTGACCGATTTTAATGAAAGTAATCAATCAATGCAGACTTATGAAAATGTCGGGTATTTTACTCTTTAAAAAATAACAGGTGGTAACACGGTGTATAAAACATAGCTAATAAATGCTTTACCAAAAGGTTCGTGCTTATTTGCAAAGACCGCCAAATTTTTAATTTGGCTTTTAAAAGTGAAAAATTAAATCAAAATATAATAATTCGGCTATGTGTTTAATCCGAAAGGTAGTATCTTTTTACACGCTACGTTTCATACACAAACCGTTAGCTGTAATTCCCCACGTCAGGACACTTTCAAAATAGATGTGGAATTTTAAAATATCTATTTATACAGAGCTTATTAATTCCTTAAGCTAATGTAAAAACGGATAGCAAAAATGAGTTAAAAATGATAATTTTGAAAAATATAAACACTTGAATTTTAGTGTCATTTTTTGACGTTAGTCAAGATTAAAAAATGAAACTATGGACGTAATAAAACTAGCAATCGAATGGGCAAAAGCCGAAGTATTCTCAACACGTTTCTTTATTTTCTTCGCAATTGGATTTTTAATCGCAAGTGTTGGATTTTGGCAATTCGGAAAAACAGATTTAGCAAAGGCTTATATCATTCCAACCTTAGTTGCAGGTATATTACTATTAGTAATTGGTAGTGGTACTAACTACACCAATGTTCAAAGACTTAAACAATTTGAAAAGGATTTTAATACCGATAAAACTGCCTTTTATCAGTCAGAAATTGAACGTTCTGAAAGCACTATAAAGCAATTTAAATTTGTATTTAAATTAGTTCCAATATTAATTATCGCAGCAGCATTATTAATTCTATTTATTAATACACCAACTTGGAGAGCAATTAGTATTACTACCATTTCAATTTTAATTGTCATTTTATTAATTGATGGAAATGCACACTCAAGAATTGAGAACTACCACAAAGAATTGAAATTGTTGGACTTAAAAAATGAAATAAAAAAATAATTGCACACAACATTGACTATAATTAATACAGGTTTTGGTGCTTAACTCAAAGTTTAGTGTATTTTTATAAAGTCCGCCAAATCTTTTGATTTGGCTTTAGAACAGAAAAGATAAAACAAAATAAAAAGTTTTGGCTAAGTGCTTAATTGAAAATTAATCGCTTTTTAATCCCGTACTAATCATAGCCTAACCGTTAGCTGTAATTAACTCACTCAATTCTGAAAAACCATAAAATGGGAATATTTGACCTTTTTAAAAGAAAAAAAGAAGAAACAGAAAACGAAAAAGAGGAAATTCTAATTTTGGAAAAACCCGACTTTAAAGAAATTGAATTAGAGAACTTAAAGGATTATTATAATTGGAACCTAAAGTTTGGAAAGCGAGAACTGAATTTAGATTTCAATTTTGAGACGAAATCGACTAATCAATCTGAGTTAGAACAAATTCAAGAGTTCGTGAATAAAATACCCGAACTTGATAATCAAAATCGGACTTTTATAAAATCAGATTTTGAACAAGACGTAAGTATGACATCTGATTATTTGAATTTCTATCTTGAAGAACTTGACGAAAGTGAATTGGCTGGAATTATTAACATAAAAAATCGAAAAAAATCAAGAAATAGTCTTTTAATGGAACAACTGAACTTAATAAGAGTAGGTATTTATCCGCAAGCTTCTTATTTCGGAACTTTTGACTATTCGATTGACATTGATGGAGAGCCTTGTAATCAACTTTTAGTTGTTAATATTAATAAAGATGGAACTTTAGACCATATAACTTGGGAAAGTTGAGAGCAAAAATAACTACAGCTAACACGGTGTATAAAACATAGCTAATAAGTGCTTAACCGAAAGGTTTGTGTATATTTAGAAAGTCCGTTAAAGACAATAGAAATGAAAAGAGTAATTCAAATCATAATTCTGATTTCCATATTTATCACTGGATGTGAAACTAAACAAAATCAGAAATACGAGCTAAGTGGAAAACAAAGTATTATCATAAAGGAAATGATAGATGCAGTAAACAAAAAAAACGCTAAAGAATACGTGAAAGGTTTTGCGGATAAAGTACAAGTGTATGTCGAATCGGATTTAAAAGTTGACGGAAAAGAAAACTTAATTAATAACAGAGCTATACACTTTGAAAGTCATCCAAACGTTCGCTCGGAAATACAACATCTAGTTGAAATAGACAATAAAGTAATTATGCACGACAAAGTTTGGCTAGATGAATCTGATAAAATAGGGCAAAATATTGTTGAGATTTTTACTTTTGAAAATGGAAAAGTTATTCGAGTTGATGTAATTCAGCCTAATGATTTATTTCGGAACTAAAAATAACTGGCTACAACAATGTATAAAAAATAATAGCGGTTTAATCGCTAAAACGGAGGTAAGTAAATATAAAAAAAGGCTGTGTTAATCCGAAAAGTTAGTGTCTTTTACACTCCACGTTTCATACACAAAACCGTTGTATCTAATTCCAGAGCACTATCGGAATGAAAATCACAAATAGAAGCCTACACGACACATTCTTCCATTTTACTAGAAAAGAACCTCTGTACAGCATTAACATCAAAACAACTAGCTAAAGAAACTCTGCTCATTCTACAAATATCAACCAAATCACCACTACGTTTATATAATTTATTAAATGCTTAAATTAGTCCCAAACTCAAATAGTATTAACAAATGAATAAACTTAATCCCTCTATAAAACATCATTTATTAATAGGTGTATTTATAGGAATTTGGATGTTCTGTTTCGTTTACTTTATAAGACCATTTGAGATTGAATTCTTTTCAAACACCAATTGGGTAGGTCTCGGAATTGGGTTTTCCTTTCTTACATTTTTGTGTTACGCTATTGTAGCTGTGATACAAAACAGGATCTATAAAAAGATAGTAAGATGGAATGTAGTTTTTGAGATTATAACTATTCTATGTTTATGTTTGATTTTAAATATTGTTTTCTATAAGTATTCTAAAAGTTCAATTATAAATAGTGTCTATAACTTTTCTTTCTTTTCTTTTCTATTTGCTAAGACATCTATTGTATTAGTCCCATTATTAATATTCTCTAGACTATATGTTGTAAGACTTATTCCTCCTAAAGAGGCCTTACTCACTATACGAGGTGATAATAAACTAGATATTCTTAAAGTATACCCTTCAGATCTAGTAAGTGCATCTAGCTCCCAAAACTATGTAGAGATTTTCTATTTAGATAATGGAGAATTAAGTTCAAAACTTATTCGTTCTTCATTAAAAAAGTTGCATCAAGAGATCCCTTTTTTGGTACAAGTGCATCGTTCTCACTTTATAAATCCAACACATTTTAAGTCCTGGAAAAACCAAAACACGATTTTCCTTACCCAAATGGAGGTTAGTGTTTCTAAAAATTATAAAGATAGTATTCTAGCCTTATAATTTTCGTACCTGAAAAATCATCTTTCGTCCCAAGCCCATATTATTTAACGGTTTGAAGCTTTTTTAAATGTATTTTTATCCCGTGATATTTATTACTAACGATTCTTCAAAAAAGCTTCATAAATGAAAAACATATCATTATTACTCGTTCTTATAAGCATACATTTTCAGATGAATGCCCAGTTTTGTAAAAACGAAAAAAATGAAATAGTTATTGGAACAGCAGATTCTTTATATTCTCATGTACTTAAAGAACAACGTGATATTTGGGTACATCTTCCAGAAGAAATAGAAGAAGAAAAAAAATACCCTGTAATATATGTATTGAATTCTCCCAGGCATTTTTATCCCGTTACAGGCATGTTAAAACTATTAGAAGATTTTGATATTCCAAAGTCTATTGTTGTGGGAATTACTAATACAGATAGCACTAGAGATTTTACTCCTACAAATGTTCTTATAGGACGACAAGGAAATTCTGTCGAAACTTCTGGCGGTGCTTCTAATTTTCTAGAATTTATGCAATGCGAACTTGCTCCATATCTCGAAAACAAATATCCTACAGATAAGTTGAGTACCATTGTAGGGCATTCTATAGCAGGACTTTTTACGGTATATGCCTATGTAAATCACCCAGATGTTTTTGACAATTATCTGGCTATAGATCCAAGCCTTTGGTGGGATAAAGAAAATCTAGTAAAGCAATCTAAAAAATTACTTAAAAAAGACAATTATCAAAACAAATCTTTACATCTTGCTGTAGCAAATAGTTATAAAGTAGATACTGTTAAAGTAAGAAGAATGGATGATGAACCCACCGAAGGGTTAAGAGCCAATCTTAAATTTCATGATATACTGGTAGAAAATCAAAAACATCTTGAAACATCTTGGAAATATTATCCAGAAGAAGATCACGGAGGTATTGTAACACTGGGAATGTACAATGGTTTACGATCTGTATATAAATGGTATAAATTTAAAGAAAGATGGCGCTTTAATACTCCAAAAAGATATAGTAAAGAAGAGCTAACACAACCTTTTTATACTCACTTTAATAAACTTAGCATTCGGTTTAAACGTGATATGAAACCAAAATGGGAATTTGTAAATGATTTAGGGTTCTTTATGCTAGACGTACACGACTTACCCAAAAAAGCCAAAGCCTATCTGGATATTAACCTACATTTTTATCCAGAAGAATCTAGAAGTTATGTAGCAATGGGTGATTTCTATTCAAAAACAAAAGAAAACCAAAAAGCCATAGAACAATATCAAAAAGCTATTGAAATTGATGGTAATAAAGATGCTCAAAAAAAGCTAAAAAAACTAACTAAATAAAAATTGTAACCTAGAACAGTACAGCTTTATAGATAACTAAAATGTTAAGATATTGTTGAATAATTTAAATTTAAAAAATCAACAAAATAACAACACAGCATAAAATTAATTACTTATCTAGATCTAATTCTGAAAATCTTTCCAAATATTATGTTCTGTTTCTATTTGCTAACTTAGTTGTTTAAACAATCCGACTAATCGTATACAAACAGTTACAGGCAATTATTCACTTTTGATCGGACAACTTTTTAGGAGGGATATGCTGAGAGTATGGAGTTTTCTTCTGATTAACAAAACAGACAAATACTTTGCAAAAAGGAATTGCCCAAATATTTTACGATGGTATCGTGGAGAGTTACGCTATCCAAACGTTAGCACGCTATTAAATACCAGATCATGGTCGTGATAATTTTTTATAAATTCAAATTTGAAGCGGAGTTGTGATGTGTTAATCTAAGGGAAATGAAATATCAGTTTCCTTTACCAACGGATCATACAGGATATGTATATTCCATAAGTTTGAATACCTCCGAAAAAGTTGGGATTATAAATTGTTATAAAACCTGAACAACAATACCTTTATTTATTATTAATTTTGATCTAAATAAAACAGTACACAACTTTGTGTGCCATTTGAAAAAACATTTTATAGATTGAACAAACTTTTAAAATATCGCGAAAAATTAAACCTCACTCAAGAAGAACTAGCTGAAAAAGCGGGTATTTCTACAAGAACGATTCAGCGAATAGAAAAAGGTATTGAACCCAAAGGACACACCCTAAAAGTCTTGGCCAAGGCTTTAGAAATTAACGAAAATGATTTAAAAGAAAATCAAATTAAATCTGAGAGTATCAATTATCAACTTATAAAATACATTAATCTTTCGTCCCTACCCCTTATTATGATCCCTCTAGGAAGTATTGTTTTACCCCTACTTATCATAGGTATAAAAAAACAATTCAATCCTCTGACCAAGCAAATAATTTCTTTGCAAATTCTTTGGTTTATTCTTTCTATAGTTCTCTTTTTTTTAATCGTACTTTTTACCGAAAATGGTAAAATCATTTTATTCTTAAGTTGTACCATTCTGTTTAACATCTTTATAATTTTAAGAAATGCAGTAGAGCTTGACAAAAACAAGAAGCTATACATTAAACTGAATTTCAACATCATATAAATAGTGTCAGATAATTGTCACCTCATTGTCAGATAACTTTTTGCTGTTTTTTTGATTGGTATTTGGAGATTTGAAACTTCAAATATCAATCAAAATTTAAAATGAAAATGTACAGACTAATTTTTGTAATCGTATTAACTCTAACAGCAAAAAACAGTTTTGCTCAAGTATCAAATAATTCAAACTTGTTTATTGAGTTAAAAGAAGCAGATAGCTTAATTTTTAAAGAAGGGTTTAATAAATGTAATTACTTAGCTCTAAAAAAAGTACTTCATAAAGATTTAGAATTTTTTCACGATCAAAATGGTAGTTCAAATTTAGAAGATTTTTATAAATCATTTACCAGCAGTATTTGCTCGAATCCTAATTTTAAACCCATTAGAAAATTGGTAAAAGAAACATTAAAAGTATTTCCTTTAAAAAATAATGGAGAAATATATGGCGCAGTACAAACAGGTGATCATGTTTTTTTTATTAAAGAGCCTAATAAAAAGCTATATGCTACCGAGCGAGGTAGATTTATTCACACTTGGATTTTAGAAAATGGACAATGGAAAGTGAAACGAATTTTAAGTTATGAACATAAACCACCCAAAAAAAATTATGGAGCTAAATTCGATGCTGATTATGCTTATAAACTATTTGATAATGATAAAGAAATAGAGAAATTATTAAAAAAACATAATATTCCATCCATCGCAATAGGACTAATAAAGAAGGGAAAAATTCAACAAATAAGAACATTTGGGGATAAAAAACCAGGTGAATCCATTTCAAAGAACAGTATATATAAAGTTGCATCTTTAACCAAACCCATTACTGCTTTTGTGACTTTAAAATTAATTGATGAAGGGGTTTGGAATTTGGACAAACCTGTTTCAAAATATTTTATAGATGAAGATGTAAAGTATAGTAAATATGTAAACAAACTAACTACAAGACATATTTTATCGCATCAATCTGGTTTTCCTAATTGGCGATATTTGACGGATAACAAAAAATTATCATTTCAATTTAAACCTGGATCAAAATGGCAATATTCTGGAGAAGGTTTTGAGTACTTACGTAAAGCGATTGAAAAGAAGTTTAACCGCCCTTTTGAAGAAATTGCCCAAGAAAAATTATTTAATCCATTAAGAATGAATAGCACCTATTTTTATTGGACAGATAAGATTGATGATAAACAATATGCGGTTGAGCACGATGAAAACGGAAAACCAATAAATTACGAAAAACATACTGTTGCAAATGCTTCGGCAAATTTATTAACTACAGTAGAAGATTACGCTAAATTTTTAGGGTATATATTGAACGGAGCAGGTTTGTCTGAAAAAACTTATAATGATTTTCTAAAAGTCCAAGCAAACGAAAAAGTAGGAATTGATTGGAGTTTAGGAATGCAAATGTTAACTAACTTACCTAATAATGAAACTGCATTTATGCATACAGGTGGAGATTATGGCATAAAAACTATTGCAATAATCCTTAAAAACTCTAAAGATGGTTTAGTACTATTTTCAAATTCAGAGAACGGAATGGTTTTATGGCAAAAAATTATATCTGAATATTTCGGAGCTATTGGAGAAGAAATTGTTAGAAGAAATTTAGAACAATAAGAAAAAGTACGGCACATAATAACATATATAAAAACAACTATTAAAAGCCAAAATTATGGATTAGTTCTTTTCTTCTATCTTTGTTTGCCAACGGAAAATTAGCAAACAAATCTGCTACTTTTTATATACAAAACCGCTGTTAAATAATTTTATGAAACCTATACTATTTATACTTTTTGTTATTTGTTATAGCTCAATATTTGGACAAAATTTAATCGATTATACAAGTGATTTTGATTTATTAGGAGATGTTAAAAAGGTAGAAGAAAAGTCATATTCTTTAATATTTATAGCTATACTCGAAGCAAATGGTAAACTAGCAGAGCAATCTAAACTAGAAGATCACAGGGTTTTGTCTTTTAATAAAAAGAATATGCTTATTGACGAATATGAGAAAAATAAATATGGAGACGTTGTTAAGTGCCAATACATTTATGACAAAAATGACTCGTTAATAGACATTAAATATAACCAACAATCGTCTTTAAATAGAAGATTAAATAAAATTAGCGCACATTTCGGAAAAGAAATGATGACCCATACGGGAATTCTAAAGAGCTATAAATCTACATCATTACCCATGAAAAATTTTTATGATTCGAAAGGTAGGATTTCAAAAGTATACTACCAATACAAATCATACAACAACAAAAAGATTTCTAACTGTAACTTTTCATATGATGGCAGTAATTTGAAATCAATAGATTGTTATGACAGTAATGAAAAAATATTTTTTAAGAGGGAATATTCTTATGACGAGAAAAATAAAATTTTAAAAGAGAAATATAAGGTATATAACAATCAGGAATTAAAAAAAGAAACTACATCTTTTTTTAATAACAAAGGAATTGTAACCAAAGAATATACAGAAGAATATAAAAATGATAAAATCCATTTAGTTATAGAGGTAATTTATACTAATTTCAAAAAATTAAGTACTATTATTACTAACCCCACAGACAATACTATCAGAAAAAAAATTAATGAATATGATTTAAAAGGTAATTTGCTTTCTCGTACAATGATTAATAAAAAAGGAGATAGCATTGTATATAAAAATTTCAAAACATATTCATATGATAAGCATAATAATATCTTAAGTTACAAGGAAACTTCTTTCGATTCAGAAACTGTTTCTAGTATAAATGAAAAATTTAAGTATAAATATGATAAAAATGCTAATTGGATTATAAAATGTAATTGCCTTGATAATGAACCCGTAAAAACAACATTAAGAAAAATTGATTATCACAACTCTGCTTCAAATGAAACAATCAATAAAACAAATGCTATATTTTTTTGTGATCCAAATTATGAAAAAAGATTAAAAAAGCTAAGGAAGGAAATGGAAAGTGATCATCGAAACGATATTCCTGATATTGAAGAAGAAGAAAATTAATATTGTCTAGTACTTTATATATATGTAATACTGGGATGATGGTTTAATATTGATGACCAAAATATCAGCAATATATACTACTGCATTTGCATGATTAAGATAAAGTGATATATTCGTAATAACGAATATAAACAGTACTTATTCTTAACCCAGATTACTAGAATATAAGTAGGCATGATCGCATATATTCGGCACTATATCTCATTACGACGACTCAACACCATTATCCAACAATTCAGCTTTATAAAGTATTTAAATATTAAAAAAAATGTAATTTTTGAAAATATTAATCAATCAAATACTACGATGAAATCAAAAATCATTTGCATAATCGGACTTTGCTTATTCGTTATAAGTTATTGGATATTTACAAAAGGTAATGAATTTGCTCACAGTCAAAAACCAATTGATTTTGCTCATTGGCTAAATTTGATTGGAGCAGTTTTACTCTTGAATTTCAATAAAGTATTTCCAAAAAATAAAATCGGAAAAATCGCTTCTGTACTAACATTCATAGGAGTAGTCGCATTTATTGGACTAAATACAATCGACTTTATTTCGTGGAGTTTTGGAAATGATAATAATGCAAGAAATATCTTTTTAAACCAATTAGCTAGCACACCAGCGATAGCTTTTCCATTTGTTTATGTTGGTCCATCTTTACTTTTTTTAGGACTTACAATTCACGCTATAAATTTTATCAAGTCAAACCTTATTGGATACATCCTAACGGTATTTGGAGCCATTTTCATGGGATTAGGCTACTTCTTGTGGAATAATTTAATCTATACTGCATTGGGTGTATCAATTTTTTCTTTAGGTTTAATTCTAATACTTAGTAAAATAAACACAAATGAAAACGTTGCACAACAGGATATATAAAACCTAGCTAATAAATTCTAAACCGATAGATTTGTACTTACTTATAAAAACCGTTAAATTTTTAAATTTGACTTTTAGAACAGAAAAGTTAAAAACAAAAGTTCGGCTCTGTGTTAATTCGAAAAATTAGGTAACATTTTGCCTTGCTACGACATATATATTAAACAATCTAAGCAATTTGTAAAAACAGAACTATGAATAAAATTTTGGCATTTTTATTAATCTTTATTTTAAGTATTTCCTGTACACGGAATATCGAAAAAAAGAAAATTCTTTTCATTACAACCAATGTAGATAAGATGAAAAATGAACCAAATGGAACGTATCTGATTGAATTGGCAATCCCCTTCAATAAATTTTCTGAAAAAAATATAGAAATTGATATTGTATCACCAAAAGGTGGAAAAATCCCAATCTATCATAACGGAGATACTACGGATTTAGTCAAAAAAATTATCAAAAGTGAACTATTCAAAAATAAAACAGAAAATAGTTTAAAACCGTCAGAAGTAAATTCAGAGGAATATTTAGCTGTCATAATCCCTGGTGGGTATGGGCAATTTTGGGACACTCATAAAAATACAGATGTTCTTCATACAATATCGGAAATATATGATTCAGGAGGGATTATCGGAACAATTGGTCACGGAACTGCTACACTTATCGATGTGAAATTAAAATCGGGTCAATATCTGGTCAAAGACAAAACAATGACCAGTTTCCCTACATGGAATGAAAAAAATATAATGAAACAGTCTGATTTTGGAAAATTATTACCTTATGATATGGAAATTGAATTAAAAAAAAGAGGAGCTAATTTGAAAATATATAATCACGAAAAGAAAATAAATTATGAAATTGTTGATTCCCAAAATAGATTAATAACAGCATCTTTCGCAAATAGTGGAAAATTTGTAGCAGATGAAGTTCTTAAGTTCATTAATCCAGTCGAATAAGAAACGGCTTACAACAAGGTGTATAAAACTTTAAAAATTAGAACGACAGATTGAAATCTTTCATAAAAACAATAGTTATTTTTTTTACAAAAAACATTAATTTTTCAAATTTCTGGGTTAGAAATGGTGTTATACTTTTAGTAATTTCAATTGTATTAAATCATCTTTTCGAACCAAAACATTTTCCATTTAATGAAGATTATGAATTTCCTTTATTTCCTATAGTGGTTTCTATTATTGGTGGAGGTCTAATGATCCTTATCGCTCGCTTTAATTTTATATATTTTAAAAAAAAATACTTCACTAAAAATATTAGTATACAACTACTTTTACGTTTCCTATTTTCAACTTTAGGGTATATCACTATACTCTATTTCTTCTTTTATTTTGGTTTAAACGGTTTGATTAATGGAATTGAATCATACAGTATTTATCATTTACTAACAGGACTTTCACTCTCTCTACTAGTTTGTACGCTAGGAATTGCCCTTTTATTTTCTACCGATATTTATAACCTTCACAAGCTTACCTCGATAAAAGGCGTTCTTAAAGTGCAACAAGGAGGTAAAACAACCTTGGTTAACTATTCTGAAATTGCATTCATATATAGTGAAAACAAAATAGTGTATGTAACAAAAACTGATGGAACCTCCATTATAACAGATTTTACCCTCAACGAAGTCGAAAATGAAGTCAACAAACAAAGTTTCTATAGAGCCAATAGACAAACTATACTTCACACTCGTGCTGTTGAACAAATAAAATCTATAGAAAACGGTAAGTTATCAGTCTTACTCAAACCCACAATTTCTGATGAAAAAGCTTTTCAAATAAATATCAGTAGATATAAAAAACAAGAATTTATGAACTGGTTTAAGAGTAAGCTATAAAATGTAATGATTATTCAGCTGTTATTTTGATACCATTCAGTAAAAACAAGCCGTAGATCACTGTTTATATTGCTTTATCGTTATTACTTCGCTTAAAATTAAAAACGATAAAAAAATGAACAAAAGCTTTTTTACAACAAAATTGACACCGGTAATCGCAATAATCATTTGTTATATTTTATACCTATCAGGATCCTTTCAAATGATGATAGCCGCTTTATTATTAATAATAGCAAGTGCGGTTGAATACAAAAAGGAACTTTTTAGCTCTTTAGGTTTTCAGCGTAAAAATTTAAATATAAAAAGGCTGTTAATTGTAGCACCACTTTTGGGTATAGCTATCTTCTTATTTTATGGCTATGTCTTGATGCCAGGCGTTACCTATCTAACAGGGAAACCTATAGACTTTTCTGAATTTGAATCCTATGAAGGGAACTTGCCTGCTTCATTAAGCTTACTTGCTCTTATTTGGGCTTCGGCTGCGTTCGGCGAAGAAATTGTATTTAGAGGGTATCTAATGAGACAATTCACTAAGTTTTTTGGATCAAGTAAGATCAGCCTTGTCATTAATATTCTACTATTTGGATTTATTTTTGGCTGGCTACACGCATATCAAGGAATAAGTGGACAGATCTTATCAGGTATTACAGGTATGCTTTTAGCTGTTATTTTTCATATCCGCAAGAGCGATTTGTGGTTCAATATTGCTGTTCACGGATTTATTGATACTGTTGCATTAGTATATATGTATTATGGTTGGCTTTAATAGTTAAATAATAAAATCTATGTATAAAGAAACACAAGGTTTTTATATTTAACGGAAGTGTTTACGGTTATTTACAAAATCGCCAAATATAAAATTTACTACTAATGTCTTATCCTATATTTTTAAAATTGCAGTCCTGCGATAGGCATTTGCAGAAATCATAAGAGTAAAATATTTATATTTGGCTAAGTACACATCCGAAACGTATCGTTTATCATCCGCCCTACGATTATTGCAATAAAGGCAAATAACATAAAATAAGATCGAAGGATTTAATCAAAAAAAATGTTTTTAATTGTCGTATTCTGTATTTATCACTTTAATAATATTCTTTATTAATTTTAGTATATCAATCAAAAACGGCAAAGCCGCCTAGATAAAAGTGATCTGCACTAACTATTGATCTAGATTATAAAAGAAGCCTATATCAATTCTTACGTCCTATTACATATATAGTCAATACCATACTCCCTAACCAAAACAAGCACTTTAGTTACTGTAAAGATGCTTTCGCTAATTCTACGTTTCATAAAAGCTATTGATATCCTAGGTTTGAGGTATTAACTATAAAGAACAATACTATGAAGAATCAATTTAGCTTAAACATCAAAACTCCATGTACTGAAAATTTTAACGACTTTTCTTCAACAAGAAAAGGTGGATTTTGTAATTCTTGTACCAGAGAAGTCATCGATTTCTCTAAGATGAATTCTACAGAGATCATTAATTATTTTAAAACTAATTCTACAAAAAATACGTGTGGTAGATTTAATAGTAGTCAACTAAAAACATACAACTATAGCGTAAAGAGAAAAAGTATCAGTTACATCAGCGGTATCGCATTTGCTTTCTTAACCTTGTTTTCATTTACTAAAACACAAGGACAAGATCTAAAAAATAAAACAAGAATCTCCGATAATAATCCTTCAGAACTTAAGGTCGCTAGTGCTCAAAACAACATTACCGTAAAAGGTATCGTATCAGAAAGCGGAGTTCCTTTACCTGGTGCCAATATTGTTTTACAAGGAACAACCATAGGCACATCTACCGATTTTGATGGAAATTTCGAATTTCCAATAGCACTTAAAAAAGGAGATGTCTTAGTATTTAGTTATATAGGATTTACCTCTAAAAAAGTAGTAATAAGAGATCAAAAATCCGCAAATGATATAGCTCTAAAAGTAAACTTGAAAATGGATGGTTGTGTATTAATGGGTAAAGTTGCGGTAAAAAAAGTATATAGCTCAAAAAGAAATTAATCAAATTGCATTGTTATGAAAACTAGTCTCTATCTTTTTTTATTCATTTTTTTTGGTAATTACTTAAATGCTCAAGTATCGGACTTTAAGCATATCGATTTCACTAGAGCGGACAATATTGCTAAACTACACAAAGGAGCTTCTTTAGAGAATCTACCACTATTAGCACACGAGCTTACGAATTCACTGCCTACAGAAGTCGAAAAATTTAGAGCGATCTATGTGTGGGTTTGTCAAAATATAAAAGGCGATAATACGCAGTTTACTAAAGTGAATAAAAAAAGAAAGAAACTAAGACAAGATTCCATTTCATTTATGAGGTGGAACCATGAATATAAAAAAACTGCTTTTAAAAAATTATTAAAACGCAAAAAGACAATGTGCACAGGATATGCATATTTAATTAAAGAATTATGCCATTTGTCTAATATAACCGCAGAAATTGTGGATGGATATGGTAGATCTGTGGAATCTAACATCAAAACATTAGAAATGGCAAACCATTCTTGGAATGCAGTTTTACTAAATAGCAAATGGTATTTATGCGATGCTACTTGGTCTAGTGGTTATCTAAATGAATATAACGTTTTTGTAAGAGCATATAATGATGGTTATTTTTTAACAGATCCTCTACTATTTGGAAAAAATCATTTCCCCATAAAACAAAAATGGTTATTGACTGAAAACATTACAGCGATTAGTTTTGTAAATGCACCATTAGTCTACGGAGAAACATTTGAAAATAACATCACTCCTATTTATCCACAAAATATGGACCTATCAATAAATAAAGATCAAGAGGTTATATTTAGTTTTAAATCGAATAAAATTGTTTCGGATAAAAACATTGCATTAGTTTACTATATAGGCATTGAAGAAAGAACATTAGAAATTTACAACAAAGAAAAATCTGATGATATCCAGTCGTTTAAACATACATTTAAAAACAAAGGCATTTATGATACTCATTTAAAAATCAACGGTGATATTGTAGCAACCTATACTATTAATGTTACTAAAAGTTAGGCATCTAATCAACAGGTTAAATTCACTCAAAATTTAGTATCTTTTATTGCAGAAAAAACGTTAAATCTTAATAACAAGAATAAAAAAAGTGATCTCTAAACTCTCTTCATTCCTTGAACCCTTAAGAAAAGAACCTAAACGACTTTTTCTAATTGATGGATTGGGAGCGCTAGTTACATTATTTTTTTTAGCTGTGGTATTAACAAAGTTTCAGGAGTATATTGGGATGCCTAAAAAAGAACTCTATTTTTTATCCATCTTTGCTTTGTTTTTTTCGGTGTATTCTATGACTTGTTATTTCTTAAAACCCGTTAATTGGAATATTTTGCTAAAAATAATAGCTTACGCTAATCTTTTATACTGCTTTATTACAATTGGATATCTATACTACTTTTACGAAAATTTAACTGTTATCGGGTTGCTTTACTTTATCATAGAAATATTGATCATATTTGTATTGATTAATTTAGAACTAACAGTTGCTAAATCCTAGAACAAGATATCTTATCTTATTTTTTGGAGAAACAAACAGCATAAAACAATTCTATGAAACCTAAAAAGATTATACCTAGATCATTATTATTAATGGCAACTCTGATCGTTATACTCTGTGGTTGCAAAAATCAAGAGAAGAAGATTTCGGAAACTGTAGACACTAAAAACATAAAAATTCCATTTGAATTAACTCCATATAACAATATCAAAATAAAAACGGTCCTAAACAGTAGAGATACATTATTTCTAAAATTTGATTCAGGAACAACGGGTCTTCTACTTACTCACGAAGCCATAAAAGAAAAAACTAATTTATTGGACCACAAAAAAGAAATAACTCCAACACAAAACTATGTAAAGCTCAAAACTCCAGCCTCGTTACAAATAGGAGAATTAGTATGGGATAATCTAGAAGTATATCCTGTAAAACATTCTGGTCAAGGAACGGATGGCCGTTTTGGTTGGGATCTATTTAAAGACAAAATAATATCCTTAGATTATGATAAAAATCTTTTGACTGTACACAATGAATTACCCGATCTAAAAGGATACACAAAAACGAAACTCGAAGTTGTAAAAACTATATTATGTCTTAACGGAGAAATTTCTATTAGAAACAAAAAGTATAACAGTCGTTTTTTATTCGACACAGGATATCAAAAAGCCTTACTCCTAGACAGTATCATATTAAGTGAGCAATCATTCCCTAAGGACTTAAATCTTATCAAAACCAATCAGTTAAGAAATGGCGCTGGAGATATATTCATAACCAAAGTAGTTGAGATTCCTACTCTAAAGATTGCTGGACAACACATACATAAATTACCGACACAACTTTTAAACAGAGAAAACCCGGCAGGAATCAAAACTCATATTTTAGGAAATGAATTACTAAAAAGGTTTAATACCGTTTTTGATTTCAGGAATAATACTATGTATCTTATTAAAAATTCGCTATCCGAAGTACCATTTAGTGATGCTTCATAAAAAAAACCTCACAACTCTATCTCTTGTGAGGTTTTCCGGTTTTAAACAAACACATTGAAATTATGCTCTTCCTATTTTTTTGGTAACATTACAGTTTCTAATGTATGAATCATACCGTTAGAAGCCTCTATATCGGTTTTCATTAACCTACCGGCATTACCATTTTTATCTATTAAATAAATTTTTCCTCTTTTTCTACTCGCTATTAATCTAGTCCCTCCAAGAGTTCTTAATTTTACACTTCCGCCACCATCATTAATAGCCTTAATGATGTCTTCTTCATTTATTGTCCCAGAAATGATGTGACAATTCATAATAGCAGAAAGCTTTTCTTCATTTTTTTCTTCGATAAGCTTTTCTATTATTCCTTCAGGCAATTTTTTAAAAGCACCATTTAATGGAGCAAAAACAGTATATGATTTGGTTCCGTTAAATTTCGTAGCATATTCAGAAGACTGAACTATTTTATTCAATTCCTCAAAAGCGATATCATAAGATATCAATTCCTTAATTGTTGAAGTATTCGTTTCTACAGTAGGAATATCCGCTTGCGCAATTAACTTATCATCTAAGGATTTAGATTCTTTCTTAACCACAAGTCCTTCACAGGAAACAAACGTGATTATTAAGATAAGTGAAAAAACGTTAAATAGACTTTTAATCTTCATGTTCTAAATTGATTTTAATGGAGTAATTATTAGTTATTGATAACAATTTTATAATCAAAGTATTACTTGATAACGGGTTAAAACTATTGTAATTAACGTTAACAAATGTTAATAAATGAGTATTCGTAAGAAGCTAATTAGTATGCGTTTTCACACCCTTGTGGTTGTACCGTAATTAGTATAAAAACCAGTGTTTTCTAATTAAAATGAATGCTAATAAGTACAATCTAAAATATACTATCAACTTAAAAAATGTTATTTTTAACATGATCATCTTAAGCAAACTCATTTAATTCAAGCCATTATGAAACCAAATAACTTTTTAAGTCTTCTCTTATGTTCTATATTATTTATTCCGATTTATAGTCAAAAAAAACTCTCCAACAATAAAAAGGCTATTATAAAATCTATAGAAAAACATCAAGAAGAGCTTACTAAAATCAGCGATGAGATCTGGGCATTAGCAGAAACTGCTTTCGAAGAAAATCAATCTTCCAAGCTACTAGCTGATTATGCAGAAAAGCAAGGATTTACTGTAGAACGTGGAGTAGCAGGAATGCCTACAGCTTTTGTTGCCACTTATGGATCAGGAAAACCTGTAATAAGTGTGTTAGGAGAATTTGACGCATTACCGGGTATCTCACAAAAAGCGCAACCAACCAAATCTCCACTGAAAGAAGGAGCTGGAGGACATGGTTGCGGGCATAATCTTTTTGGAGCAGGAAGTCTTGGTGCAGCTATTGCTGTAAAGGAATTGATAGAAAGTGGAAAAATTAAAGGAACCGTGAAATTTTTTGGTACGCCAAGTGAAGAAAAATACTTTGGAAAGATATGGATGGTAAGAGAAGGATTGTGGAATGATGTAGACGCTAATATTAGCTGGCACCCTTCTGCATCTACCAAAGCAGATGTGCAAAGTTCATTAGCACTTGTAGACTTTAAAATTGAATTTTTTGGACAAGCAGCCCATGCATCTGCAGATCCATGGAATGGTAGAAGTGCTTCTGATGCCTTAGAAATTTATACGACTGGAATTAATTATTATAGAGAACATGTAAAACCAACAGTTCGTATGCACTATCATATCCAGGATGGAGGACAAGTAGTTAATGTTGTCCCCGATTATTCTAGGTTATGGATGCGAGTACGTGACACGAAGCGTTCTGGAATGATGCCTGTATATGAGCGAGTAAAGAAAATGGCAGAAGGTGCAGCAATTATGGCAAATGTAGACTACAAAATCTCTTTAATATCAGGTATTTATGAAGTATTAGTAAATCGTGAAGGCGGGAAATTAATGCAAAACAATCTAGAACTTCTTGGGCCTATTACTTATACTAATGATGAAATTGCTTTTGGAAAAAAGATTCAAGACGTTACTAAAAAAGAACAAGTAGGAATGGACAGTGCCATTAATCCTCTTGAAGAGACTAAAGAACATCCAGGAGGCGGTTCTACAGATGTAGGAGATGTAAGCTGGAACGTTCCTAATATTAATCTAGGAGTAACTACTGCTCCAAAAGACACGCCTTGGCATTCGTGGGCAGTGGTCGCTTGCGGCGGAATGAGTATAGGTCATAAAGGAATGCTTTATGCATCAAAAGCAATGGCAATGACCATGACAGATCTTTATGAAAATCCAGAAGCATTAGAAAAGGTAAAAGCAGAATACAAAGAACGTAAAGGAGATGAAGTCTATGAAGCTATTGTTCCCGAAGGTCCTCCTCCGGTGCCAAGTAACAGTAAAAAATAATATGACTGGTAACATATGAAACTTTTGACAAAAAGAATCACACTATCGCTTTTACTAATACTACTAATTTTTGTAGTACATATACTAATATCAACTGGTTTTTTTAGGTCTGTAGAAAACAATTTTGAAGGAACAGTTTTAAAAGAGATTTCTATCAAAGGTGCCGAAGATATTACGGTAAATATATCAGAAGGTTTTGCGCTAATTTCATCTACCAATAGAGAAATCTACCCTCCTATTATGGAAGAAAAAGGAGCTTTATATTTTATGGATCTCAAAGACAATAGTTTTAATTTAACTAATCTTACCTCTTCTTTTAATAAACCTTTTGCTCCACACGGTATATCGATGATTAAAAAAGATAGCACCTATACAATTATGGCTATTAATCATACTCCAAAAGGGCATTCTATAGAAGTTTTTTCTATGCAGGATAAAAACCTGATTCACAAAAAAACTCTTAAGCATCCTTCACTAATTAGTCCAAACGATCTAGTTCTTATTGATGAAAACCGATTCTATATAACAAACGATCATAAATATACGGATGGATTTGGTAAAATATTAGAGGAGTATCTGGGACTTTCTATTTCTAATGTTTTGTACTATGATGGAGAAAACTATATAGAAGTTGCAGACGGAATTGCCTATGCCAACGGAATTAATTTTGACCGTAAGCGTAACTTATTATATGTAGCGTCTCCAAGAGCTTTTTTGGTCAAAGCATATACTAAAAAAGATGATGGTACGCTAGAATTCATAGAAGACATTCCTTGTAATACAGGAGTAGATAATATTGAAATTGATTCTGAAGGAAATCTGTGGATAGGAGCCCATCCTAATCTATTGCGCTTTGGATCTTATGCTAAAGGTAAAAAAGAAACCTCTCCTTCAGAAATTATAAAAATCACCTACAACGGAAAGAATGACTATACCATTAAACAACAATATACAGATGACGGAACGGGAATGTCTGGATCCACTGTGGCTACACCTTATAAAAATCTTATCATTACTGGGAATGTTATGGACGACCATTTTCTAATTTTAAAAGTAAAAAAATAGATCACTCCATTAAACAATGTATTTATTTATTCACTACAATGACAGCATCTTTAAAAAATCACATCCTAAGGTTTGTACATCCATCAGAAAAAGAAATAACTAATTTCATAAACCTTGTTGAAATTGAAAATATTGCTCCCAAACAATTTATTTTAAAAGAAGGAAATCATTGTAATCATAATCATTTCATTGTAAAAGGCTGTTTTAGATCATTTTTCGTCAATAAAAAAGGGGTAGAAAAAACAGTGAATTTCGGCATAGAAGATTGGTGGTTAACGGATTTTGATAGTTTTATTAATAAAACTCAAACACAACTTAATATCCAAGCTACCGAAGATGCTGTAATTTTAAAAATCAGTAGATCTAACCTAGATAGTATATTACAAAACTCTTTGGAAATCAATAAATATTTTAGAATTATTCAAGAACGAGTTAGAATAGCCGATCAAAAAAGAATACAATATATGTTCAACCTATCAGGAGAAGAATTATATAACACCTTTTATAAATATAATCCAGAGTTTGTACAGCGAGTTCCACAGTACATGTTAGCTTCTTATTTAGGATTTACTCCAGAATTTTTAAGTAAAATAAGAGCAAAAAAGCGTTCTTAATATGTTTCTTAATCTAGATTAAGTTTTTCATCATTTCATATGTTGAATTTTGCTTTAAACAAATAACAACATACTTATGAAAGCAGATAGAATAGATATCGGTAAGATTAAACCAAGTGCGTACCAACCATTGTTTGATTTACATAAAAATTGCAAAAAAAGTACCTTAACAGATCTAGAGTTTTTATTGATCGAAATAAGAGCTTCTCAAATCAATGGTTGTGCATATTGTATACAAATGCACATAAAAGAAGCTATCGAAAAAGGTGAAAAACAATATCGTATCCACGCGTTACCTGTATGGCGAGATTCTCCATTTTTTACATCCGAAGAGCAAATCATTATAGCAATGACTGAAGAAATTACTCTTATTTCTAATAATGGATTATCAGAAACCTTATATCAAAAAGCGATCAATACATTTGGAGAAGAAAAAGTAATCGATATCATTATGGCTATATGCGGAATCAATGCTTGGAATAGAATTGGAGTTGCTACATTGCTAACCCCTGCACCATCACAAGAATAAAAAATCGTTAGTTATTTTCTTATGAAAATCATTTATATCAAACTCTTTTTAAGAGTTAGTATCGCTATTGGTTTTATTTCTGCAGTAGCAGACCGATTTGGATTTTGGTCAAAAGAAAATTCTGCCTGGGGAACTTGGGGTAATTTTCTAGAATACACTAAACTGCTAAATCCTTGGGCTCCCGAATCTATTATTAATGTTATTGGTATCATAGCCACGCTAGCAGAGGTATTATTGTCAATCTTCTTACTTATAGGATTCAAAACTTCATTATTTGCTAAAGTTAGTGGAGTTTTATTACTAATCTTTGGAATTTCTATGACAATTACATTAGGTATTAAGGCTCCTTTAGATTACTCAGTATTTTCTGCATCTGCAGCAGCATTTGGTTTAAGTTTAATAAAAGAAAAATATCTAGAAATTGATCAGTTGTTTTAAAGAAGTACATTAAAATTTGGTATTGTAGCTTTAACCATTAATTAAGTCATTGATGTCTTTTTATATTTTAGCTTTACAATATAACTACAATCATTAATTATGAAAAAGAATAACTGGTCACAACTAGAGTTAATAAATAATACTGATCACCCTAAAAAGAGATTCGAACTCAAGGTCGAAAATGAAACTATATTTATTGAATATATACTTACTAGTGATAATTCTATATACCTTACCCACACTGAAGTCCCTGTATCAATGGAAGGAAAAGGGTTAGGGAGTACTATTGTAAAGAAGACATTACAATATATACAAGAAAAAAAATATAAAATGATACCACTTTGTCCATTCGTAGCTGCTTATATTAAAAAGCATCCAAAAGAAGCAGATGGAATATTAAAAGATGGATATTCTATTAAATAAGAAATATCAGTCATTTAGCATTTGCCAAAGTCTATCTTTAAGCTCTTGCAAACCTTGTTGAGCAACAGAAGAAATAAATAAATACGGAACATTCAATTGAGCATCTAGCTCTGATTTTAGTTCCGTTCTCAGTTCATCATCCAACATATCGCATTTAGAGATAGCTATCAATCGTTCTTTGTCTAATAAATCCGGATTATACCTTCTTAATTCATCCAATAGGATTTCATATTGTTCTTTAATATCTGGAGCATCTGCAGGAACTAAAAACAATAATGTAGAATTCCGTTCTATATGTCTCAAAAATCGATGACCAATTCCTTTACCTTCAGCAGCTCCTTCTATGATTCCAGGAATATCAGCCATCACAAATGTTTGAAAATCTCTATACTCTACAATACCTAGATTTGGTTTGAGTGTGGTAAATTCATAATCTGCAATCTTAGGTTTTGCCGATGTAATAACAGAAAGCAAAGTAGATTTTCCTGCATTCGGAAAACCTACTAAACCTACATCTGCTAATATTTTTAATTCTAATGTGATATCAAATTGTTGCCCTTCTATACCCGGTTGCGCATATCTAGGAGTTTGATTTACTGAATTTTTAAAATGCCAGTTTCCACGACCACCCATTCCACCTTCAGCGATGATAATTTCCTGTCCTTTCTCTGTAATTTCATGAAGAATCTCTTGAGTTTCTGTATCACGGATCACAGTTCCTAAAGGGACATCCACATATACATCATCTCCATCAGCACCACTACTCCTATTTTTACTTCCATGTCCTCCATGTTCTGCTCTAAAATGCCTTTTAAACTTTAGATGATAAAGCGTCCACATATTTGGATTCGCTTTTATGATAACATGACCTCCACGTCCACCATCTCCTCCATCGGGACCACCTTTGGTAATATATTTCTCTCTATGTAAATGCACCGATCCTTTACCTCCATTTCCGGAAGTAACATGTAATTTTACATAATCTACAAAATTTCCTTCTGTCATAATACGCTACCTAATTGTTCTAACCAATTGATTAGAACCTTTTGAATTTGAAACCTTTTACAAAAAAAAACAGAGATTTAATACTCTGTAACAATACGTCTATAATTTATCTATAACACTACTTAATCGATCTGTAATCTCAGTGATGCCACCTACTCCATCAACTCCAAAATACTTATCCTGTTTTTGGTAGTAATTCTTTAGTATCGCAGTTTCGTTATAATATACTTTAATACGATTTCTGATCACACCTTCATCAGCATCATCAGGGCGACCGGATGTTTTTCCTCTTTCTAATAAGCGATTAACTAACACCTCATCGTCTACCTCTAAAGCAACCATTGCACTAACTTCTGCTCCTTTAGAAGATAACAATTCTGCTAATGATTCCGCCTGAGCTTCTGTTCTAGGAAATCCATCAAAAATGAAACCTTTAGCATCTGGATTTTTATCTACCTCAGCATTCAACATATTAATTGTTACTTCATCTGGTACTAATTGTCCTTTATCAATATATGATTTTGCTAATGTTCCTAATTCAGTAGCATTTTTTATATTATATCTAAACACATCTCCTGTAGAAATATGAACTAGATCATACTTTTGTTTTAAAACTTCAGCTTGTGTTCCTTTTCCTGCTCCTGGAGGTCCGAATAACACTAAATTTGTCATGTTGTTTTGTTTTAATTGGTAAACTTCTGTAAGATTACGACCTAAACCATCATAATCTAGTCCGTATCCTACAATAAATCTATTGGGGATCTCTATCCCTATATAATCTATCGTATATTTTTTAGTATAGGCTTCAGGTTTAAAAAATAAAGTAGCAATTCTTACCTCTTTACACCCTTTATCTTTAAATATTTTTAACAATTCTACAATAGTATTGCCTGTGTCTACAATATCTTCTAGAATTATAACGGTTCTATCAGTTACATCTTCCTTTAATCCTATAAGCTCCTGAACAGAAGAAGTAGTTTCTATTCCTTCATAAGACGCTAATTTCACAAAACTTACTTCGCAATCGTAATCAAATCTTTTAAGCACTTCAGACACAAACATAAATGCACCATTAAGAACCCCTATAAAAAGAGGTTTCTTATCAGATAAATCTCTATTAAGTTCATCGGATATTTTATCTATTGCTTTAGTTATTTTATCCTCTGCAATAAATGGCGTAAACTGTAAATCATGTAGTGTAATCATTGTCTTTATAAGATTATCACAGTAACCGTTTCGTTTTCAAAGGCGCAAAGATAGTGATTACAAACAACACTTATAATAGATATCTACTGCATTTGCCGTACAATATTGAGGTTTTTACTTATTAAAAATTTATTTTTGTCCCCTAAGGCAAAATAAGATACTCCAAAAAATGACAAACTATTTTTCGTCAGACTTTAAGTTAGGTATCCTGGGTGGTGGTCAATTGGGCAAAATGATGCTCTACGAAACTCGGAAGTATGATATCTGTACCTATGTTCTGGACCCCAACCCCGATGCTCCTTGTAGAATTGCATGTGATCACTTTCAACAAGGTGATTTAATGGATTATGATACTGTATACAACTTTGGCAAGAAAGTCGATGTACTCACTTTTGAAATAGAAACAGTGAACATTAAGGCATTAGCCAGACTAGAACGAGAAGGAAAAAAAGTATATCCTGATTCTAAAACATTAGAAAAAATTCAAAATAAAGGGAAGCAAAAACTATTTTACAAGAATCAAGAAATACCTACTGCTCCTTTTGTCCAGTTTTCTAACAAAGCCCATTTAACAGAAGGTATTACTAGTGGAAAAGTTAAACTACCTTTTGTATGGAAAAGTACGCAAGGAGGATATGACGGAAAAGGAGTTTCTATTATTAGAACAGGCGCTGACATCGCTAAATTACCGGATACAGAGTGTATTGCAGAAAAATTGATTGATTTTAAAAATGAACTAGCGGTAATTGTAGTACGAAATCCCCAGGATGAGATTAAAACATATCCAGTAGTAGAAATGGAATTTCATCCAGAAGCTAATCAAGTAGAATATGTTATTTGCCCCGCAAGGATAGATGATAAGATAGCTGAAAAGGCAAGAACAATTGCCGAAAATGTTTCTAAAGCTTTTACTCACGTTGGTTTATTAGCTGTCGAAATGTTTCAAACAAAGGATGATGAAATTTTAGTTAATGAAGTAGCTCCAAGACCTCATAATAGTGGACACTACAGTATCGAAGCTAGTTATACCAATCAATTTGAGCAACATATACGAGCAATACTCGATTTACCACTAGGAAATACAGAAAGTAAAGTTGCAGGAATAATGGTGAATCTTGTTGGTGCGGAAGGGTATACAGGAAATGTTGTATATGAAAATATCGACACTATTATGAAAATGAAAGGCGTTACTCCTCATATCTATGGAAAAAAACAAACACGGCCTTTTAGAAAAATGGGACACGTAACTATCATTAATGAGGATATAGCTGAAGCCAGAAAAATTGCAGAAAAGGTAAAAAAAACCATAAAAGTAGTCAGTAAATAAGTTAATTCATTATTGCTAGCGTAATGATATATTCTTATTGAATTTTTAAAAAATATAATAAAATTAGATACATGAGTAAAGTAGGAATCATCATGGGAAGCACAAGTGATATGCCAGTGATGGAAAAAGCAATCGAAATTCTACAAGGTTTTGATATTGAAGTAGAAGTCGATATTGTATCAGCACATCGCACTCCTGAAAAATTATTTGATTATAGTAAAAAAGCTCATACTAGGGGGATTTCTGTTATTATTGCTGGTGCTGGTGGAGCGGCACACCTTCCTGGAATGGTTGCTTCTTTATCTCCGTTACCGGTTATAGGGGTACCTGTAAAATCAAGGAATTCTATCGACGGCTGGGATTCTGTTCTTTCTATATTACAAATGCCTGGAGGCGTTCCTGTAGCAACTGTAGCTTTAGATGGCGCAATGAATGCAGGAATTCTAGCGGCGCAAATTATCGGAGCATCCGACACTTGTATATTAGATAAAATTTTAGTCTATAAAGAAGGTCTGAAACAAAAAGTAATCGAAGGCGCAAAACAGATAAAAAAGTAAAAAAGAGTATTGCAAAAAAAAGAGTCGCTCCTCAGCGACTCTTTCCAATATCAGGTCTTACAATAGAATATAACAATATTTATTAACCAACTTAAATATATTACACAAAAAATTCATCGTAAGACCATACTCTTAAAACCTGATACAAAGGTAATCCCTTACTTTAATTACGCAATAATTATCTGTCAAAACTTATTAACATTTTCGATAAATTACATATTTTATCGCTAAAACGCATAAAACGTGCGTTTATTGCATGTTTTTTTTAGAAAAAACATACATTTTTCAATATTCTCTATCCAAATAGTAGGTTGTAAACCAAAAATCAACAAAAAAGAGCTACAATAATTGTAGCTCTTTCAATATATTTGGTCTTCACAAAGCGTATTATTGATATCCATACCCCTGATTACAATAATGTGTTTATTACTTTGTTTAGACCATTACTAATAAACCTACACAAATGTAATCGTATCCTATACGTTGGTGTCAAAAAATAAAACAATTAGAAAGGCATTTATCGACAACGAACACAGTTTCTCGACAAAAGCACACATTATTCATAAAAAATATAGATAAATAATGAAAAACCCATTATTAGAATTATTCGACCTAGCACCTTTTTCTAAAATAAAACCTGAACATTTTTTACCAGCTATTAAAAATGCAATCTCAATTGCTAAACAAGAAGTAGACACATTGGTTAAAAACTCTGAGTCCCCTTCTTTTTCTAATACAATAGAGAAATTAGAATATAGTGGAGAATTATTAGACAGAGTTACCAGCATATTTTTTAATCTAAATAGTGCAGAAACTAACGATGAGATTCAAAAAATCGCTCAGCAAGCTTCTCCATTACTTTCTGAATTTAGAAACGACATTGCCTTAAATGAAGATCTTTTCAAAAAAATTGAAGCTGTATATAATATTAAAGATGAATTAGATCTTTCTCCAGAACAAAACACTTTATTAGAAAAAAGATATAAATCATTTTCTAGAAATGGTGCAAACCTTCCCGCTGACAAAAAAGAACAGCTAAGAGAAATTGACAAAGAGCTTTCCCAATTAAGCTTAAAGTTTGGAGAAAATGTACTTGCAGAAACGAACAAGTTCGAAATGTTGTTAACCAAAGAATCTGACCTTTCTGGTTTACCCGAAGGAGCTAAAGAAGCAGCAAAAGCTCTTGCCGAATCTAAGGAAAAACAAGGATGGATGGTTACTCTCGATTATCCAAGCTATATTCCGTTTATGACATACGCAGATAATAGAGAATTAAGAAAAAAATTGTCTCTGGCATTTGCTTCAAAAGGTTTTAATAATGATGAATTAGACAATCAAGAAATTGTTCTTAAAATAGCGCAATTAAGACATAACCGTGCTCAAGTTCTAGGATACACTTCTCATGCCAATTATGTTTTAGAAGAACGCATGGCAGAAACTCCAGAAAAAGTATTCTCATTCTTAAATGAAATTCTTGATAAAGCTAAACCAGCCGCAGAAAGAGAGTTTAAGCAATTAGAAAATTTTGCTAAAGAACTTGACGGAATTGATCAATTACAAAAATGGGATGGAGCGTACTATTCCGAAAAATTAAAGCAAAAACTTTTTGATCTAGACGATGAAAAGCTAAAACCATACTTTAAGCTAGAAAATGTTATCGATGGGGTTTTTCAAGTAGCTTCCAATTTATTTGATCTACAATTTGAAGAAACGGATCAGGTAGATAAATATCACGAAGAAGTAAAGACATATAATGTAACTGACACTAAAGGTAATTTTATTTCTGTTTTTTATGCGGATTTCCATCCAAGATCGGGAAAACGAAATGGTGCTTGGATGACATCTTATAAACCACAGATGAAGAAAGATGATCATAATATAAGACCTCATATTTCTATTGTATGTAATTTTACTAAACCTACACCGAGTAAACCATCTTTATTAACATTTAACGAAGTTACTACCCTATTCCACGAATTTGGTCACGCACTACACGGAATGTTAGCTAATACTACATATCCTGGTCTATCAGGAACCAGTGTGTATTGGGATTTTGTTGAACTACCATCTCAAGTTTTAGAAAACTGGTGTTATGAAAAAGAAGCGCTGGAATTATTTGCTAAACATTATGAAACAGGAGAAGTAATTCCGATGGAAATGGTACAAAAGATAAAAGATTCATCCACTTTTATGGAAGGAATGGCAACCATGAGACAACTAAGTTTTGGGCTATTAGATATGTCTTGGCATTCGCAAGACCCAAGTAATATCAAAGATGTAAAAGCACACGAAAAGAAAGCTTTTGAAGGAACTTCGTTATATCCAGATGTAGCAGAAAACTGTATGAGTACTTCTTTTTCTCATATTTTTCAAGGAGGTTATTCTGCCGGTTATTACTCTTATAAATGGGCAGAAGTATTAGACGCAGATGCTTTTGAATATTTTAGAGAACATGGGATCTTTAATAAAGAAATAGCTACTAAATTTAAAGATCACGTATTATCCCAAGGTGGTACAGAGAATCCAATGACTTTATACAAACGTTTCCGAGGACAAGAACCAAAACCTGAAGCACTATTAAAACGTGCTGGATTGATTAAGTAATAATTTTTTAAAAACAATTCATAAAAAAGGTGCTTCAATGAATTTTGAAGCACCTTTTTTGGATTAAGGTTCTGAGGATATTGATCGTCTTATTTAATTACTAGCGTACAAACAACTAACTTCTCTTCTAATCAGGCTACTATATTCTGATGCAATTCGAAACATGATGATAAGGTAATTCTACAATAACATTTATTACCTGACCTAACTTAATAGTGAACTTTTTTCAATCTAAAAACACTATTTACTCACATAACTAGACCAAACATATCTAATATTCATCTTCCATGACTCTTATATTCAAAAAAAACAAGGGAATATTAATAGAATAATAAAGTCATTTTTTTTGATTCTTAACAAGTCAGTATTTAATCTGTAAATTACACAAAATCAATGTGTTATAAAAACGGCTTCTCCACAAAAAAACAACTGTACCACAACCTTTTAGCTTATGGCTTTAACATAATTGAAAAAATTAAACTTTCAAAAATTACTGAAAGTTTAAAATTTATTATATATTTGCTCTATGAATTACACAGAAGCAAAAGATAAGTTTATATCCACCTGGGGGTCATTAGGTACCTTGTGGGGAATCAATAAAGCAATGGCACAAATCCATGCGCTACTATGGATCTCACCTGAACCTTTATCGATGGAAGATATTATGGAAGAATTACATATCTCCAGAGGAAACACAAGTATGAATTTACGCCAACTTATGGATTGGGGTATCGTCTTTAAAGAAAGTAAACCGGGAGAGAGAAAGGAATATTTTGCTTCGGAAAAGGATGTACAAGAACTCGCAAGACAAGTAGCAAAAGAAAGAAGCAGACGAGAAATAAAGCCAGTTATTAAAGTATTGAAAGAGGTATCCGCGATTGAGGACGATGGAACAAAAAAAACAGAAGAATTAATTAAGCAAACCAAGGCTTTATACGAATTAGCGGATAGTGCTGATACAATGATGAATAAGATAGTGAATCAAGAATCTAATTGGATTACTAAAACTTTGATGAAACTAATTAAATAAGAACCATAATATAATAAAAGAGATAAGGGAAGCAATTCCTTTTCTTTTTCAAATTATATTTCAAAAATTATTGAAACTTTAAAACTATTAGAATTATGAAAACAATACATAACATTAACAAATGGAGTTTTATTATCACCTTAATTCTTTACACTACCATCATAGGAGGTTTATTAGCTCAAATGGCACTTGGTGTTATTCAGGTTGTTCTAGGAGTAATAATATTATTCCATTGGAAAAAACTTAATATCAAAATAAAACGACACCTTCTAATATATTGGTTCATAGTTTTAGCATATGGCCTTTTATGGACAACAGATATATTTAATACTTGGAGAACTAATTCAATGGTGATGGATCCTTATATTTTATTTATCTGCATCATACCTATGTTAATCGCATCATACTCCGTATACATAACTTATAAAAGTAAAATAAACATTAATGAATTTAAACCTAGTTACATATAGTATATACATACTGATTACTGTTTTTATCATTATAAAAGTAGGATTGGTTTGCTATCGAAATGGAAACATTTTTGTAACCCATTTGGTTCCTAACGACATGGATTTCTGTTTAAGAGTAAACAACATTCTCCTATTAGGATACTATCTCATAAACATCGGATATACCGTAATTACTTTATCAGATTGGACTACTGTAAATTCTATTTCACAATTGATAGAAAGTTTATCAAGAAACACAGCAATCATTATCTGTATACTTGCAATCTTACATTATTTCAACTTATTCTGGATAACAAAATTTATTAAAAACTTTAAATAACTACAAATACAACAACTATATGGAAACTTCTAAAATTTTTATTGGATACATCATCTACTTACCTATAGCAATTGTACTTACATACTTTGTATCTAAAACTTTATTCAAAAATGGAAAAACTTTTATGATTGATATTTTTAAAGGTAAAGATGATATCGCGATTGCAACCAATCGTCTTTTTGAAGTAGGTTTCTACCTTTTAAATATTGGTTGGGCATTATTAATTCTAAAAATTGATAGCTACCATTTCAATGATACTTATCAAAATTTAATAGAAATATTAAGCTTCAAAATTGGTGGGTTTTCTATCTACTTAGGGTTAATGTTATTCTTAAATATGTATCTATTCTTTAGAGGAAGAAAAAAATCCAAACAAAAGACTCCCATTGTGACTCAGGTAATAAGACCCAATAATCCTCAAGTTCAATAATTAAAACATATCATTATGAGTACTACACTTCCATTATTACATAAAATTAGATTTCAAAAATCAAATAAAGAAAAACTGATTGAACTTTATGACGAAGCAACAGAAGATTATGAATTCTGGAGTAAAGATTTTAATATGCATTTCGGGTATTATATCCCTTTTAAAACAACATTGCTCAAAAGAGATACAATGCTTAATGAAATGAATAATCAAGTTTTTAACCGATTACTGTTCAATAAAAAAAATGGCATTGTTGCGGATTTAGGGTGCGGAATAGGCGGTACCATGAAGTATGGGTTACGCAAATATCCTAGAATCAACATCTTAGGAGTTTCCCTTTCTGATTTTCAGGTAACTGAAGGGAATAAAAGACTAAAAAACATGAATGGTCTTATTCTTAATGAAAACTATAATAGTACCTCTTTTACTCCGAACAGTTTTGATAGTGCATATGCTATAGAAAGTTATTGCCATTCTGGACATAGTACTGTTGCTTTTAAAGAAGCATATAGGATTATTAAACCAGGTGGAAAATTAGTTATAGCCGATGCTTTTCTTAAAAAAGATGTAGAACAATTATGTCCAGGAAGTCATTATTGTTATCAGCAATTATGTAAAGGATGGAGTTTAGAAGGTCTAGGTAGCATACAAAATGTAAAAGAATCCTTAGAACAAATCGGTTTTAGAAATGTATCCATAGAAGATATTTCTTTTAGAGTAGCTCCTTCTGTATTACATGTGCCTTTTGCTATTATGGGTTTTATTTTCAGAAAGTTTTTTAAGAGAGAAAAATTAAAACTCCAAAGTTGGAAAAATCTTAAAGGTTCTTTATTTGCTTTACTTTCTGGATTGCATATGAAAAGTTTTGGGTACTACATTATAACAGCCGAGAAATAAACCTATGAGTCTACTTCAAATAACATATCGTTGGATATATATAATTATTGCTACGTTACTATCAACATTAGTGTTATATCATTATGCAAAAGAGCTGCCCGAGTTAATTCCTAATGACAATCTAATAAAAGAAATAGTAATGTGTTCTGGTCAACTAGTTTGGCAAGGTAGTATCATTATGATTTTTATAAAGAAAAAAATTCATAGTTACTTATATAATATGATTTCAGTTTCTTTATTAGGATCTTTAGCATTAATCCCTTTGATATTGTTGTATAAACAAGAAGTAATTGTTCTAGAAATTAAAATTTTACTTTTCTTATTAGTTGTATGTCTTATGATATTAGATCATACTAGAAGAGTCAAAAAACTTAAATTACCTGGGTATCTAACTGTCACCTGGATAACCTATAGATTATTATGGCTACCCATATTATTATTTTAAATTAAAAAACATGAAAAAAATAGTTATTGCTGCAGGAACCGGTTTTTTAGGAAACGTACTCGTCGATTATTTTAAAACTAAAGTTGAGACCATTGTCATTCTAACCAGAGGAAAGAATAAAATTGAAGGTACTATTAAATATGAGCATTGGGATGGTAAAACTATAGGAGCTTGGAGAAACGAATTAGAAGGATCTGATGTGTTAATTAATATGACAGGAAAATCTGTAGACTGTAGATATCATCAAAAAAACAAAGATCTAATTCTTTCTTCTAGGGTCGTATCTACGAATATATTAGGTGAAGCTATAGCATCTTGTGAACATCCACCAAAAGTATGGCTTAACTCATCCACAGCAACCATCTATAGACATTCTTTAGATAAAGAAATGGATGAAATCGATGGCGAAATTGGAACAGGCTTCTCTGTTAATGTAGCTACCAATTGGGAAAATGCTTTTTTTACGCATAAAACTCCAAAAACTAGAAAAGTCGCTCTCAGAACTTCTATAGTATTAGGAAAAAATGGTGGTGCATTACAACCTATTCTCAATTTGGTAAAAATTGGTTTTGGTGGAAAACAAGGAAAAGGAAATCAAAAATTTAGTTGGATTCACGAAACTGACTTTGCGCGAAGTTTAGAATTTATTATAGAAAATGAAGAGATCCAAGGTCCTATTAATATCGTTGCACCTAAACCAACGGACAATAATAATCTTATGAAAACATTACGAAACGTAACAAAAGTTCCTTTTGGAATTCCACTACCTAAACCACTTTTGGAAATTGGTGCGCGTATTATTAAAACCGAAACTGAATTAATTTTAAAAAGCAGAAACGTTATTCAAAAAAAACTATTACAAAATGGTTTTCAATTTAAATATCCAGATTTAGTAAACGCTACTAAAGAATTAACTAATAAGTTATGACCACAATCCGATTATATACCAAAATAGAAGCCCCGATTAAAGTTGTTTTTGATGCAGCTCGAAATATTGATATACACATGGGTTCCGCTTCGAAAACAAAAGAGGTCGCTATTGCTGGTAAAACTTCTGGATTAATTGATCTCTATGACACAGTTACCTGGAGAGGAAAACATTTTGGTTTATACCTAAAACATCAAAGTAAAATAACATCATTAAGGCATTCTACTTATTTTATTGATGAAATGATAAGTGGCCATTTTAAAACTTTTAAGCATCAACACATTTTTAAAGAATTATCAAAGGGAACTGAGATGATTGACGTTTTAGAATATACAACCCCTTATAGCATATTAGGAAAAATATTTGACCAAATAATTTTAAAAAAACACTTAACTAAATTTCTAAAAACAAGGAATCAATTTATCAAGTTAAAAACCGAACAATCTACTATACCATAAATAAGAGTTTACCTGAAAAGCAGTAGTAAAGCATGCTGAATTTACCATCGTGGGCAATTCTGGTGGAGTCTAATTACGAACGTCATTAATCACAACTAGTTTTTACTCATTCAAACATATCGGTACTCACCTCCCAGGCAAACAACTTCCAAATCAGTTATAAATTCTATTCATCAATACCAAAGCAATAAATACGCACTTCTCCCGATGTACCCATAATATTATTAGCTTCAATACCTTTGTAAATAGGCTGAAAAGCATACTCACCAGGAACCAGTGATGGCATCATAATTTCATAAAGATTTCCATCCATTTTTTTAAGTTCGGGAACGATTAGATGTTGACTTATATCTTTACTACCACCTCCCATAGAATTTCCTTTCTGTATAAATCTTCTATATTTTTTTCGCTTCTTTACCACATCTGCCTTAGAGATAATTACAATATCAAGAGGGTCAATCCCTTCATCTAAGGACATAATAAACTTAGGAACATCATTAGATTTAAATCTAACACTAGAATATTTACTATTAAAAATAGTTAAGTACTGGTTTACTCCTCCATAACCAAAACCGATAGCTTTGGCTTCAATTTTAGCACCTTTACGTTCGAATGATGTTACCTCGCCATCTTTCATAAAATATGGAACAAAGTTTTTTTCAACCTCTTGTGCTTTTATTCCGTTTGACAATACTAATTGAATAATTAAAAGAAATGTAATTTTTTTCATCTGACTGTTTTTTAAAAAAATGATATGCACAAACATAGGGTCATATCGATATTAAAAAAATACCCAGTTACTGGTATTTTGTTGGGTTCTTAATACACCTTTCCCTTAATTCAATGGTTCAAACTTATTTGAGATTCAACTTTTTATCCTATTTTTGGAGAAAAGAGCAAATAGACTATGCCTACAAACACGATAGACCCTAATACGTGGATTGACAAATACAGTGATTATTTATTTAATTATACCATAGTAAGAGTCGACGACAGAGAAATTGCGCAAGATTTAGTGCAGGAGACCTTTTTTGCAGGTCTTAAATCAATGAAAAACTTTAAAGGAGAAGCCAGTGAACGTACTTGGTTAATTTCAATATTAAAAAGAAAAATCATTGATCACTACAGGAAAATAAATAGTAATAAGGGAAAGGCAGAAGTACGAATCAACTATACGAATGATGGCGAAACTGAAGGAGATTGGTTAGAAGAAAGAGTAGCTGACCCTTTTGACCAAAATGCTGAAGGTAAAATTGAAAACACAGAATTAGGGGTTGCCATACACAATTGCATTGGTAAATTACCAGAAAAACAAGCTCGTATTTTCTCTATGAAAACGATTCAAGGATTTGATACAGAAGCAATCTGTAATGAATTTGATATCACTGCGTCTAATTTATGGGTGATCATTCATCGTGCTCGTACAGCGATGGCGGAATGTCTAGAAAAAAACTGGTTTTAATACACATGAATAAGGAAAACAAAATATTTGTAAGTTGTGAGAATGCAAATCACATTTGCGATAAAAACCAATATAAAGAAGCCTCTTTTTGGGAAAAAGTAAAATTAAATATTCATTTAATTTATTGTAAGGCTTGTAGAAAATATTCGTCTAAGAATACGAAACTAACTAAATTATTTAAGGATCCTAAAGTGATAAATATCAATCAATCCGCTAAAGATACTATGAAAGAACAGTTAAAGAAAAAAATGTCAGAGCTGGAATAAAAAAAGTTAATAACACCCCAAATAATTAGTTAAAAAATTGTAATGAAAACGAGTAACAATTTATTTGTATCCTGCGAACAAGCAAAATACATTTGTGATAAAAATCAATATGGTGAAGCATCCATTATGGAAATCATCAAATTAAATATTAGGTTAATCTATTGTAAAGTAACACGTGCATATTCTAAAAGAAATACTAAGCTTACCAAAACAATAAGCAAATCTAATGTTCAAGTAATAGAAACTTCTGTAAAAGAAGAAATGAAACAGGCTTTGCAAAAGAAATTAGCCAAATAGGCTTTGCATCAGAACCAATGTAAACAACCACATAATCGGAATACTTTCTACCCAAAAGGAACAAAAGTATTCCGATTGTTTTTTATCAGTACCCCATAAAAAAAGTAAACTTACAATTGTAATCAATACCGTGGTTAAAATTTCTGCAAAGGAAAGATCGTCTTTAAATGCTGTTAATAGTAGAAAGATAACCAATAATATACTTCCAAAAACCTTAGTTCTAGTAATTCCAATTTTCTGGGGAATCGTTTCTAATTCTCTGCTATCATATTGCAAATCTCTTATTTCAAAAGGTAACATTATTACCACTATGAACAAGAAACGTTGAATAATTTCAATAACCATGTCAAGACCTAAACTTCCTTCTGCATAGAGCATAGGCACTAGAACAGTAATTCCTGTCCAGGTTGTTCCAATAATAAAAATCTTAATCCCTGCAACACTTCTTAAATTTTTTTTATTTGGAAAAACTGGAACCGTATAAAGAATCGTCAGCAGTACAAAAGGAAATAAATACATCAATATATCTAAAGATAATTGAAAAGTAAAATATACAAATATCACTAAACAGATACTTGTTAATATTTTGATTCCAGTCATTGATTTTGTTAATCGCTTATGATACAATTTCGAAATCGTGGCATACTTTACAAAATTATATGCGACAATAGTTCCAACAAAACTGAAATACACATACATATCACCTTCCAAAATCTCGAACTTCAAAAAAGTAAGTTTTACCAAGGAAGCCACAGCTAAAGCCACGTGAATACTACTATTTAGATAAAAATTAAATATACTTTGTATGGTTTTCACTTTGCTAATTTAGGGGAATCTGTTAATAACACCCTAAGTTGGTTAAAAACTTACTAGTGTTAGGTTAATTTATTGTGAAAATTTTATGGATTAAATATGTACTTTTGCGCTTTAAATCTCAACTGTTTTTTTGCTATGAAAACTGACTCATTTAAACTACGTCATATTGGGCCTTCAGAAAAAGATCTAGGTGACATGTTAAACACCATCAAAGCTGATTCTATAGATCAACTTATCTTCGAAACGGTACCAGATGATATTTTATTAAAATCACCCTTACAGCTAGATGAAGCTATGAGTGAGCAAGAATATTCTGCTCATGTGCAACAGTTAGCTGCTAAAAACAAAGTATTTAAAACTTATATTGGTTTAGGATATCACGAAGCAAGTTTACCCGCAGTAATACAACGTAATATTCTAGAAAACCCAGGTTGGTATACTGCGTATACTCCTTATCAAGCAGAAATTGCTCAAGGTAGATTAGAAGCTTTATTGAATTATCAAACGATGGTTTGTGATCTTACAGGAATGGAATTAGCCAATGCCTCTTTACTTGATGAAAGTACAGCTGCTGCAGAAGCTATGACCATGTTATTTGCAGTGCGATCTAGAGCTCAGAAAAAAGAAAACGTTGACAAATTTTTTGTTTCTCAAGAAATTCTACCGCAGACACTTTCGTTGTTAAAAACAAGAGCAATTCCTTTGGGAATTGAATTAGTTATTGGTGATCATACTACATTTAATTTTTCTACTGATTTTTACGGTGCTATTTTACAATATCCAGGAGTATCTGGTCAAGTGTATGATTACGCATCTTTTGTAGAAAAAGCGCATCAATCAGAAATAAAAGTTGCTGTTGCTGCTGACATTCTTAGCTTGGTAAGCCTTAAATCTCCAGGTAGTTTTGATGTTGATGTAGTAATTGGAACAACACAGCGATTTGGAATTCCATTAGGATATGGAGGTCCTCATGCAGCATATTTTGCAACAAGAGAAGCATATAAAAGAAATATTCCAGGAAGGATCATTGGAGTTACCCAAGATATGAATGGAAATCGTGCTTTGCGTATGGCGTTACAAACACGTGAACAACATATCAAACGTGATAAAGCTACTTCAAACATTTGTACAGCTCAAGTATTACTTGCTGTAATGGCAGGAATGTATGCTGTATATCACGGTAAAGACGGACTACAATATATCGCCAATAAAGTAAATAGTTCTACTACAAGTCTTGCAAATGCTATAACCAAACTAGGTTATAAGCAACTAAACACCGTATTCTTTGATACGATTCGATTTAAAGCAGATACTAATAAAATTAAAGAAATAGCTGAAGCTCAAGAAGTAAACTTTTATTATCCAGATACAGAAACTGTATCCATCTCTTTGAATGAAGCTACCACAATTGTTGACATCAATAATATTGTATCAATTTTTGCAAAAGCTTCTGGAAAGGAATCTATCAAGATAACAGCAATTGATGCTGCCACGAGTATTCCTGATTTTGTAAAACGAAATACTGAATTCTTAACAAACGATGTATTTAACACCTATCATTCTGAAACAGAATTGATGCGTTATATCAAAAAACTAGAACGTAAAGATCTTTCTTTAAATCATTCTATGATTCCTTTAGGTTCTTGTACAATGAAATTAAATGCCGCATCAGAAATGCTTCCGTTAAGTAATGCACAATGGGGTAATATACATCCGTTAGTTCCTGTTGAACAAGCTCAAGGATATCAGGAAGTATTAAAAAAACTAGAAAATCAATTAACAGAAATAACTGGTTTTGCTGCAACTTCTTTACAACCTAATTCAGGAGCACAAGGAGAATTTGCCGGATTAATGGTTATCCGTGCTTATCATGAATCCAGAGGAGATCATCATAGAAATATTTGCTTAATCCCTTCTTCTGCTCACGGGACAAATCCTGCATCAGCGGTAATGGCGGGAATGAAAGTCGTAGTAACAAAAGCAACCGAAGAAGGAAATATAGATGTAGAAGATCTTAAAGAAAAAGCAGAGAAATACAAAGACAATCTTTCTGCACTAATGGTAACATATCCATCCACTCATGGAGTATATGAATCTGCTATCAAAGAAATTACTCAAGTAATTCACGATAATGGAGGACAAGTATATATGGATGGTGCTAATATGAATGCTCAGGTGGGATTAACTAATCCAGGTGCTATTGGAGCAGATGTATGTCACCTAAATTTACATAAAACGTTCGCTATTCCTCATGGAGGTGGTGGACCAGGAGTTGGACCTATCTGTGTAGCCAAACAACTAGTTCCTTTTTTACCAGGAAACCCAGTTATAACTACGGGAGGTGATCAAGCGATAACTGCTATTTCTGCAGCTCCTTGGGGATCTGCTTTAGCTTGTTTGATTTCTTACGGATACATAACAATGTTAGGAGCACAAGGTTTAAAAGAATCGACAGAGTACGCCATTCTAAATGCTAATTATATCAAGGAACGACTAGATGGTCATTATAGTACACTATATTCTGGTGAACGCGGCAGAGCAGCTCACGAAATGATCGTAGACTGTAGACCATTTAAGGCACACGGAATAGAAGTTACGGATATCGCTAAGCGATTAATGGATTATGGATTCCATGCGCCTACTGTTTCTTTTCCTGTTGCAGGAACTATTATGATCGAACCAACAGAAAGTGAAAGTAAAGCAGAACTGGATCGTTTTTGTGATGCGATGATCAGTATTCGTCAGGAAATTTCGGAAGCAAGTTCTGATAATCCAAACAACATAATGAAAAATGCTCCGCATACAATGGCAATGCTAACAGCAGATACATGGGACTTCCCATACACCAGAGAGCAAGCTGCTTATCCACTAACTTATGTTGCAGATAATAAATTCTGGCCTACAGTTAGACGTGTGGATGACGCTTATGGTGATAGAAATCTAATTTGTACTTGTACTCCTATTGAAGAATATATGGAGGAAGTATAAATTTATATACTAAGCAATAAAATTGCCTGAGACTTAGAATGATAGTCTCAGGCAATTTTTATTTTATAACTAAATGGTTTTTAGAAAGCCCTTGACAGCTTTCCAATAGCTTTCATTATCCGAAAACCTTTCCCAAAGCGCTCTAGAACCATGATTCCCTTTAGTCTTAGGTAAAAAGAATTGTTTTTTTTCTGAGGTAATTGCATTATAGATTCCTGACCAACTCTTTTTTTCATTTTGTGCAGAAGTAATAAATACCGGAATCTTAATGTTAGCAGCACTACTAGTAATATAATTCTTTTCGCCAAAATATTCCCCAGGAGAAAACGACAATACTCCGTTCACAACATCTGGATAATCTCCTGCATATTTTAATACTAAAGATGAAGAATATGAACTTCCCCAAATAATAATTTTCTTAGGCTTATATGTCTTTTTTACATATGCAATAGCAGATTCCACATCTTG
This sequence comes from Aquimarina sp. MMG015, assembly GCF_018100855.1. Lineage (NCBI taxonomy): Bacteria > Pseudomonadati > Bacteroidota > Flavobacteriia > Flavobacteriales > Flavobacteriaceae > Aquimarina > Aquimarina sp. MMG015. The sequence continues at coordinate 155,083 of NZ_JAGJEB010000005.1, read as the reverse complement.
ATAAGCATCCTTAAATTCAGTTTGCTTACCTTCTGTTTTAGCAACAGTGTTCGTTTTATTTGTTATATCATTTACTGAACCTCCTGATCGTTGATCAACAGCAAAACAATTATACCCTAATTTATTTAGTTTTGGAGCAATCTCCATATATTCCCCTCTACTCCATCCTGCCTGATGAAAAAGAATAATAAACGGATCACTTTCTTTGGCTTCATATAGATCCGCGGTCATCATTAATCCATCTTTAGACGGAAAATCAATTGTTTTTTGACCATACAGTGATACTGTTAAAAATATGATTGCTGAAGTAAGAATACTTTTCATAGAAAATAAATAATTAGTTAAGACCATACCGTCGTTAAAATACTAAATTACTTACTTGATTAATCTTATTGTTTTGTTATAGTTTCTAGAGCTATTATATAGGGACAATATTTCTATCTCCATTTTTACGGAGATAACTTTTAATTATTTTAGTGGTATGATACGTATGCTTCTGAAGATTCAAGAAATTATCAAAATCTTCTATAGAAACAATTTGTTCATCTTCTTGAATATATCCAAACCCCTTATAAATCCCATCCTGTATCATTACAAAACTTTGTTCATTAAAAGTTCTCCCTTTTTCCTTTATAAAATAACTTTTTTGATCTCTCCTAAGAGAAGACAATGCTTTTTGCACTCTCATATTATACAACGCAACAGACTCATTTCCAATACAAATACCTTTACAGTTCTTAATTTTATAATGAGAGCAGTTATCTGTAGTGCTCTGCAGACTACAATACCTAGGACATAATTGAAACATTTCGCAAAGCTGTTCCAACTTCTCTATCGCTTCTGCTCTACTATAAAAAATCTCCACAGAGTGATCAAACGTTTGTGATCTATCTATAGCCAATTGCACAACACCTTTTCTATTCGTATAAAACATAATACAATATGGAGCTACTGGTTTTTTCTGAGCTCTATTAAATTTCGGATAGTGCTTTTGAATTTTTTCTGATTCTAATAATAGCGCTACTAATTCGTTACCAGTAACCTCATAATCTATGGCATATGTTTCCTGACCTAGAGCATATTCTTTATTTTTTTTATCATAAAAATGACTAATGACACGTTGTTTAATATTCTTCGCTTTACCTGCATATATCACTTTCCCTTTTTGATTTTTAAACAAATAAACCCCCGTTTCTTCGGGCAATACATCTATATTTTCTATTTTAAGATGAGGAGGTAATGTTGCTTCTTTAGATCGTACATTTAAAAACTTATTGATAATTTCAAATTCTGGATCAAGACTAAGAATGCGCTGAAACAAGATAACAGTAGCATCTGTATCGCCTTCTGCTCTATGTCGACCTTCTAATGGAATATTAAGTGAGGAACACAATTTCCCTAAACTATAAGAAAACATACCGGGAATTAACTTTCTAGATAAACGAACTGTACACAACTTCTTACGAACAAAAGAATATCCTAAATTTTTAAATTCACCTTTGATCACATTATAATCAAAGTTCACATTGTGAGCCACAAAAACAGCATCCGATGTCATCTCTATAATTCGCTCTGCAATTTCGTGAAACCTTGGTGCATTTCTTACCATATCATTATCTATTCCTGTTAATCCCGTTATAAAAGGAGGAATATGACATTCAGGATTCACCAAAGAAGTAAATTTATCCATAACAATATCGTCTTTTAGCAATACAATACAGATTTCTGTAATGCGATTACCATTAATGCCTTTACCCGTAGTTTCGACATCAATAATAGCATATAATTTTTCTGACATTACATTTCTTTTGAAATGCAAATCTAAAAGAAATATTCGATATTTGGAATTTTTCCTTTTACAATGGAATTTTTCCTAAACAAAACTTATAGTAAACATAAGAGAAAATTGTTGCCTATAATCTTTGATATAAAACACTAACTATTATCTAAGAAGATAAGCAGCTAACCGAGTCGCATTCTCCTGATATGTATTCGCATAAGAAACAGGAAGTTCATTCTTTTTATAATAGGCAGTCAAGGTTTGTTTAGAGACAAAACTCATTGTTGCTTTTGAGTAACATTGAATCAATGCTTCTAATTTAAAAGAAACCGCAGCCGCTGCAAATTTACCCTTAGTCTGTCTAGTAATAATAGCAATATGATCAGGTTTAACAGTATCAAAAAAATTATGAATCTCCTTTAGGAAAGTCTGAACATCCTCGTTTTTTTGATCATCGATAATTTCTACATATTTATCCTTACCTGTCAGATTTATATAGTTACCCAGTTCATCCTTAGACAACACTACAGAGATGGCTCTTTTTTTATTTATTTCGATTCCGATTACTTTCATTTTATCAAAGTTAGTATATAATTTCTAAAAGATATCCTCTAACATTTATTTGAAAATCTCATTTAACAAAACCAACCTAGAATGATATAAGCTTTCTTAATAATTTATTCTTATACATCAGGAATGCAACCACTCTTATTTATTCAATTAATTAACGAAATTAATATTTCTATCACATTTAAAGTAAAACAAAATTGACATATCATTAAAAAACATTAAATTGGTCAACCAATTTAAAACACAAAATTAATACTAGCTTTTAAAACCTAAAACATCAAACCAGAAATTCGAAGGCTAGCTCATTTTTACAACTAAACTATTTAACACATTTTATATGAAAAATCTTCGCACATTTTGGTCTGAAAAAAAATATGATTTTGCCGTTTTTCCCAATACAGGGTTACTAAAAAAAAGAAGGCTGAAAGAATTATTTATAATTTCTTTTCTGTTTTCGTCTCACATTTTCGCTACTGAATACACAATTAATTCAATATATGATTTCAACAATTTAAGCTTATCTCCAGGTGATGTTGTTATTTGGGAAGATGGAGTTTATAATGATGATGAACGACTTGTATTTAGAGCTAATGGTACCTCATCAAATCCAATTACATTAAAAGCCGAAACTCCAGGTGGCGTTGTTTTTAATAATGGACTACAAATGGATATTGCTGGGAATTATTTAATAGTCGAAGGGTTTCATTGGAAAGGAGGTTACGGAGCTAGTAATTTCATCCAATTCAGAAATGGAACTACATATGCACAAAATTCTACAATACGAAATTGCGTAATTGATGGTTTAGGGGTTGAACCAGGCGATGCCGCAGAAGCCGAACAAGATGGAGCAATCGTGAAACATAGGTGGATTGTATTATACGGAAACAATAATAGTGTATTATATTGTTCTTTTTTAAATAAATCTAATGCTGGTGCCTTAGTGCTAGTAGAACTAGAGTACAATGCAGAAACTAATCGATGTGACATTGTCGGTCATACAATAAGCAACAATTATTTTTACAAATATGAAAAAATGGATCCTTCACTATCAAATTCTGGTGATAGTGAAACAATTCGCGTGGGTACAAGCGAATTCCAAAATGTAGATTGTAGAACAACAGTTAGTAATAACTATTTTGTTGAAGCTGATGGAGAAAATGAAATTATTACTAATAAAAGTGACAATAACATTTACCAAAACAACACTTTTAGAAGATGTAGAGGTTCTCTAACACTACGTCATGGTTCTGGTGCTACGGTAGAAGGGAATTATTTTTTAGGAGAAAATGTTGATGGAACAGGAGGAATTCGAATCGTTGATAGTGATCATTCGATTATTAACAATTACATTCAGGATTGTATTACCGTTATTGATCAAGCAAAATGGAATAATGGAATTACATTTATGGGAGGTTCCACCAATTCTCAAGATAATTGCAACTCCACAAGTGTTTCTAATGGATATCAAAAATCAGAAGATATTACTGTTTCAAACAACACTATAGTAAATACAAATGCACCATTATTTTTTAATGGAGATAAGGGTACAAGTAGTAATACCGGTAACGTTTCTAACAATGTTGTTTTCTTCTCTAATAACTCATCAAATATTACCGATGTTATAACCGAAGATGATCCTGGAGATTTTTCAGATATCGGTTCTTCAGTAACTTATTCCGGAAACGTATATAACAATACAAGCTTAGGGGCATCTGTTAATGGGTTTTCTCCAGCAAATTTATCCGCTAGTAGTAATGGTGAGATTTTTAATATTTCTGGCACTAGTGCAGGGTCCAACATACCACAATCTCCTTACTCTAATAATGATGTAGGATCTAACGTTGGTGCTTGCTTTGTTAATTCTATTGGAAATCCTCTTGGTTCTTGTAGTAACACACCACCAACTGATATATTAGCCGTATCCAACATTGATGATTTTAGTGCTAGTTCTCAAAGCAAAACACTCACCATAACATCCAACGTTAACTGGACAATATCTGATAATAGTTCTTGGATTACTGTAAGCCCTTTATCTGGAACAAATAATGGAGATGCTACAATAACGGTCACTGCTAATTCCCAAAACACCTCCAGAACCGGGATAATAACGGTGGCTGGAGGTTCAATAACTAGAACTATTACAATTACGCAATTAGGTATTGTATCAGACATTTTGATAGATTCTGTGGTTCTTACACCCAACGATACCACTCTTGAAATTGGAAATACATTACAGTTAACAGCCACCATATCTCCATCGGACGCAACCAATCAAAATATTACTTACACCAGTAATAATCCAACTGTTGTAACAGTTAATTCGAATGGATTGATTAGCGCCACTAATGTTGGAGAAGCCGTTATAACAGTTACAACAGATGACGGAGGATTCACAGACACCACTACTATAAATGTAATTACCCCAACAACAGGAACAAATCTAGCTTTAAATAAACCAATCACTGCTACAGGTACACCAGATAGCAATAATATTGCTTCCAATCTTGTAGATAATTCTACTACGTCACGTTGGTCTGTTAATGGCTTTCCTAATTCCTTTACAGTAGACCTTGGAGCTATTTATAGTATTAATAAAACAGAGCTGGTTTTTTACCAAGATAGAGCCTATCAATATACCATAGAGATAGCTACAGAATCTAATGGGCCATACACGGAAATAATTGACAGAAGCAATAACTCAACTCCTGGAACCGTTGCTGCTCCCGTAACCGATCTATTCTCTCCTGTTAATGCTCGTTTCATTAAAGTAGCTGTTTCCGGAGCGTCAGGTTATTCAGGACCTTGGATTAGTATATTAGAATTTAGAGCTTTTGGTTCTTCTATTGATACTCCAAATTGTATTGCAGGAAGTAATCTATCATTAAACGCAAACCTTTCTAGTTACAGCAACCAACAAACAGAAAATCCAGCAAGCAATATTTTGGATGACAATACCGATAACAGATGGTCTGCAGAAGGGTTTCCGCAAAACGCGGTAATAGATTTAGGAGAAGAATATACTATCAACGAAATTAACTTATATCCGTATAATGACAGAGCATATCAGTTCATTGTAGAAGGTTCTAGCAACTCCCCTACTTCTGGTTTTTCCATTTTAACAAATGCTTCCAATAATACCTCTGGCGGCTCAGTAATTAACAGGGATTTTTCGGAGCAATCAGTTAGATATGTCAAACTTACAATAACAGGTGCATCTGGATATTCTGGCAATTGGTCATCTATTAAAGAATTTGAAGTAATCTGTTCTGGTAGTAGTCAAAGTTTATCAAACAGAAGCGAACCTTTAGAGAATAATGAAATTTTGATATATCCGAATCCTTTTACAACAAACCTTACGATTCAATTACCAAAAAACAATACCGAAATTACCAAAGCACAAATAATAGATGTATTTGGTAGAGAAGTTGCTGGTAAATCTATACCGAACTCCTCATCTAACAACGTTAGTTTTATCACAAACTTACCTAAGGGTATTTATTTCCTGAGGTTATTGAACTCTGCAAACAAAGTAATTAAAACGAAAAAAGTAATTAGTAATAATTACTAAAAAATATTTATTCCTTTCAGACTATGGCTGATTTTTTAGGTTACACTAACTATTCAGCCATAGTTTTTATATCACATAGTCCCAAAAACTAACTATCTTTTTCATGTGACAATAACCATTTTTTGCGTTCTATTCCTCCACTATATCCTGTCATATTTCCATTTTTTCCTATAACTCTATGACAAGGAATTATTATGGATATTCTATTACATCCATTAGCAGAAGCTACGGCTCTAATCGCTTTTGGTTTACATATCCTTTCTGCTTGTTGCTGATATGTTATTGTTTCTCCATATTTAATTTCTTTTATGCCATCCCAAACTATATTTTGAAACTCAGTTCCTGGTGTTTCAAGAAGAACATCAAAAACCTTTCGTTTTCCGTCAAAATATTCAGCCACCTCTCTTTTAGCTTGTTTAATATGTTTATTATTTCCTGCCAGTATCGAAGCATTCAATCGCTTCTGCAAATCTTCAAATTCTGTTTCTAGTAATTGTCTATCTACAAATTCTAAAAGACAAACTCCCTGTTCGGTAGCACAAATAAACATTGGACCTAACGGTGTTGTTAATCTATCAATTAAAATTATTTTTTTATCACTGCTTTTTTTTGGAGAATCTCCTATCATCTTTTTAAAAGTGTACCCAAAACCACTTAAAGACTCATAGCCCATATCAAAGGCTGTATGTGTGGCGTTTTTACCTTTTTTTATTTCTTGAAAAGCATTATTAATTCGATACATTCTTTGATAACTCTGAAATGTCATTCCGTAGCTTTTCTTAAACCATCTTCTCACAATCTCTGGGCTAATTGCCAATTTTCGCAATTGATTATCAGTAATTTTCTCTTTTGGATTTTGTCGCACTAAAGCTATTGCTCTTTCTACATGATCAGGAGCCATATTGGCATTCTCTGTTGGTTTGCAAATTTTACAAGGTCTGTATCCATTATCCAAAGCATCTTTAATCGATGTATAAAACTCTACATTTTCTAATTTAGGTTTTCTAGCTCTACAAGTCGCTATACAAAAAATAGAAGTTGTTTTTACTCCTACAAAAAAGATACCCACAAAGCTTTCTTTTCGTTCCAATAAAGCTTTATAATATAATTCTATTTTATCATTTTCAGTTACTAACATATCTCAAAAAATGGATTGAAATGATCGTTGATCTAGTATCCTTTTGGTAATGCTACCCAATTGACTATACATTTTATCAAACAAAAAATTACCGATACTAATTCTTCGTACTCCTAATTTTTTCAAAGTATCAAAATCTAATAAATCAGGGACACACATTACATTGACAGGTAATTGAGTATAATCTACAATTTCCTTAATTTCTAACTCTTTTTTAATACAGGGAATGAAAATTCCATCCGCACCTGTCTTTTCATACAATTGTATTCGTTTTTTAGTTTCCTCAAGCACATTAGGATGTTCTAACAAAAAAGTATCTGTTCTTACATTTATAAAAATATCCAAATTTTCTTTTGATACTACATTCATTATTCTTTCCAACTTATTAACAAATTCTTTCGCTGGTAACAATATTCTTTTATCATCAACAATACTATCCTCTATATTAATTCCCGAAACACCTAAATCAGCCATTTTTCTTATATGCTCCGTAATAATTATAGGGTTTCTGCTATACCCAGCCTCCAAATCTACAGATAAAGGTAAATTAGAATTTACTTTAATTCGTTCGACAAAATATCTTAATTCAGAAAATTCCATTTGTTCGCCATCTTCATATCCTAATAGAGCAGCAATGGCGGAGCTCGATGTTCCTATCGCCTGGAAACCTAGTTTTTCTGCCATTTTACTACTAGGAACATCCCATACATTTCCTAAAAGCAATGGTCTTTCTTGATTATGTAATTCTTTAAAATTCATCGTTTTTTGTTTTTCACAAAGTACCGATGACGATATTTATTCAGCAACCGAAAACTTGACAAGTATTTTTATTCTGAAGAATTTATTTTTTGGAAAGCTTAAGAATCAAATCTAAATTAGATCGTAATTCATTTAATTGCCATTGCCTTGCGTTGGCTTTTGTAGCTAGTAAAATAGACTGACGACTCGCCTGTTCAGCTTCTTTTATTTTTTTTCTAGCGGTATATATTTTTGACAAACCATCATAAGCACGGAACGAGTTAGGATGGCTTTCCAGACTCTTTTTAAAAGTTACTTCCGCTTCATTATATTTCTTATCTTCTAACTGATACCCTCCTAACACACTATAAAAAGTATCTAATGAATTTGGGAAATGAATTTCTATCTCCGATTCCAAAATTGCTATATCCTCTCTTAAATTTTTGCGATAATAATAATTCATCATATTACCAAAATTATAAGCTGGTAACGAAAACTTAGTATCGAATTCTGTATTTAATTTTTTATAATAATTTATTAGATCTTTCGCAGATGAAAATGAGTAAAATTTATCTCTACTAACCTCCCAATCTTTAAATAATTGAATTAATGCCTCTTTCAATGCAATCATATGAACGGATCCGTGATTCTCATCCTTATAATATGTAAAACTCCAATTAGTATCATAAGGAAAGTATTTATCTAATACCCCAACAAAACCTCTCACACCCATACCCTGCGTATTGGCTAAAGACAAAAATAAGTTAGCACTTAATTCCTTTTGATTTTCAAAAACCGTATCTGCTGTTTTATTAAGTATATAATCATTCCACCATAAAGAAGGATCAATCGCAATAAAACTATCAAATGCAGTTTGCTTTTCTAGATAATGGTTTACAACAAATAAACCTCCCATAGAATGTCCTACTAATATATCATAAGAAGATGTCCTGTATTTCTTATTCACTAAAGGTTTTAATTCTTGTTCCAAAAATGACATAAACTTATTTGCACTTCCACCTTCTGAGCCTTCTGCGTTGGGACGACAATATTCTCGATACTTTGCACTTCCTTTGTCAGAAATCGCGACCAAAATCATTTCCGGTATTTTATCTGCTACACTTGACAGAAATTCTACCAATCCAGAATCATGATAAAAATTATAGTCTCCATCCATTAAATAGATAACTGGAAAGTTCCCTTGATCGCTATAAAAATAACTAGGTGGCAAATACACTTGAAAACTTCTTTTCTCTCCTAAAATACTAGAATTAAGAAAGTTTCGTTCCACAGGAATCAACGCATTATCTACAACCTGACCAAAAGTATTAAACGTTATAACTAATACCAATAAGAGGAGGAAATGTTTCATAAAAATGATTTAAAATCAGGTAGAATAATCTTTGCGTTGCAAAATAAGAAACATCAATTATGATACTATTAAAAATATGGTAATTTTAATTAAACTGATTATCTGTAAAAACCTAAAGCAATGAAACACCGTATCATAATATAATCATTCGATTGACTCAGTATATTCTAAAAACAACTTACAACCTGCTATTGTCCAAGCATATGTTTCAGACAACTCTCTTTCTCCTCGACTTTGTGCTAGCTCTCCTTCTAATCGACATACGCGTGTGATACGATGTATAGCGCCTTCCATCAAATTATACAATCGATCATCTGATTTGGTTATAACCGGAGACTGATTTGCTATTTCTAGTTTGTTCTTTATATCAGCAATTTCACTACCGACACCAATTTTCATTACCTGCATCATTGATGCTAGACGTATTAATTCTGATAAAAATTCTCTTGGCATGCACAAATACCCTGATTGCGCAGGATTAGGAATCGCATCCTTACTGCCTTCACTGATGATTTGCTTAACCATAAAAGAAAAAGTGGTTGACATTTTAATAGCTCTTTTAAAGACTGCTGGTTATTAGATTGTTATATAGTTCCAAAACTATACAAGTATACCCTAACAAAAAACGGGTAAAATCCCCCGTTTTTAAATCATACAATAATAGGGAATTTTCCCTTTTCTAATAAAAATAAAAGAGGTAAATTAATTTTGATTTCTTATACATTAGATTATCAAAACCTAATGACTATTTAGGAATAAAGTATAACAACTTATTCGATAGTTAATTAAAGAGAATAGTGGATATAAATAGCTATTTATTACTAATAGTATCTTACAGTAATTAAAAAAAATGCACAAATCTAATGGCTACAAATTTTCTGGATTTACAGCTAAATTTTTAAACAGTTTTGCTTTAGTATCGAAATACTTATTTTGTAATTTATTCTGTTTCAATTGGGCATCAATTAGTTTACTTTCTCTAGAATTAATCAAAAATAAAGAACTTTCTCCAAAACTAAATTTTCGTTCTTCGGCTCTTAGTAATGTAGTATAATCTGTTACAATATCAGTAATCAGTTTGTTTTGAGTTTTGAAAGAATCTAGCTCATTATTGATTGCATTTACTTTATTTTCAATTTGTAATTGTACACTTGCTAACTCATATTGACTATCTTGGATTTTATACTTAGCCAATTTAACCGCACCTCGTTCTTTTCGTAAAAATAATGGAAACTGAAATGCTACCCCTCCTTTATAATCCGCAGTATTAAATGAATTCGCAATTTCTGGCGAAGGAGTTAAAAAATTATATTCCAAATTAATTTTAGGCAGTAACTTATTTGCTTTTAATTTACGATCCACTTCTAGACCTTCTATTTTATAATTCAAAGATCTTAGTTTAGGATGATTTGCTAAATCTACTTCTGTAAACAATGCCTGTTGTATCTGCAATGTCTGGTCAATAACAATATCTACTTCATTGTCTGGAATCACATTAGGTTGTATCTCTACGGGAATATTATTTCCGATCCATAAATAATTAGATAGCTCCAAACTTGATTTCATCAATTTTACTTTAGCTTGTTCTAAACTTAATTGACGATTCTGTACTGTGATCTGCGCTTCTACAGTATCTATAATTGCCTTATCTCCGGCTAATGCACTCTTCTTTACTCCACCAAAACGGGCCCTTGCGTTAATCAAAAAGTTCTGATAAATTTCTTTTTCATTATATGCTTCTAACCAATTAAAATAAGCCAACGATGCATTATACAAAATTTCATTCACCAAAATATCTCTATCTACTTTGGTTTGTTCTCTAAATAATTTTGCTTTTTTAAGTGCAGCCATTCGATCATTAATTAACAATCCTTGCGCAATTGGAACCGATATACCTGCGCTATATAAGCCTTCATTGGGTACAGTTCTTTCTGGGTTTAAAAATATCCCTTCATTCTGCTCAAAATTAGCCTTTAATTCTATCCCATACCAAGTAGGTACTTTAAACGTCGCATTTAATAAATCATAGTATTCAGAACCTTTGAACTTTTTTCTATCATAATCTACTTCAATTTTAGGATCAAAACCTCCTCTAGATTTCAGTAGATTAGCTTCTCCTACACTTATATTTAACTCAGCTTGCTTTGCAATGGGGTGATGTTTTTTCACAAACCCTAGATATTCTCTAAAATTAAGTTTTATCGAGTCTTGTTCCTGCGCATAGGTTGCAGTTGTCAAAAAAAGAAAACTGTACAACAAAAGTTTGTTCATAGATTATTTCTTTTTGGTAGTTGCTATTTTATCCTCGGGTTGATAATAATTAGGTGGAAAACCGTTCAGCTGCCTCCATAACTCGAACCAAATTGGCACATCTTCTAGTAATGCAATAGTATTAGCTCCTGATCCAACACGCACACCGTCTGGCCATCTGTGATCATTAGGATCTGGCGATATCAATACTCTGTATTTTCCGTTTGGACTAATAAACGTTTCTATAGCCACTACTTTTCCTCCATAGGTCCCGTATGATACATTAGGCCACCCACTAAAGATGATTGCCGGCCAACCATCAAACTGCACTCGTACCTCTTCACCAATGTGTACCAAAGGAAGATCAATGGGTCTTACAAAAGTTTCTACGGCCATATCATATTCTGATGGCATAATCCCTACTAATCGATCTCCTTCTTTAAACGTTTCTCCTATACCTGATTGTATCGCTTTATTGATATACCCATTTTGTGGTGCAGTGATAAAATACAATCCATTTCTTATCTCATAATTGGTATACTGATTTTCTAATTTAGTTACCTGCGCTTCTGCATCAAATTGGCTTGACTGTGCAGTAAATCGATCACTCTGAGATTTAGATATTTTCTCCGCATATTCCGCTTTGATTCGATTCATTTCTATCTGCGCATTGATCACATTATTCTTACTAGCTAGTAACTTGTTTTCTTGCGAAATTAACTTAGCTTGAGTCTCTTGTAATTTTAAACGTTTAGTTTCTACATCTGTTAATGACTTCAGTCCTTCACTTTCTAGCTGCTCGGTTCGCTTAAATTGTCTTTCGGCTATAGCTATATTGGTCTTTGCCGCTTCTAGATCAATACTATCACTTTTTACCTTTAGGTTAGATTGTAATAACTTATTATCTGCCTGTTTTAATTTTAAAGAGCGTTCTCTAACCAATGCATCTGCTTGATTACCTAACGCTTTTACTTTTTCTTCATATGAAGTAACAGCCATAGATTTTGCTTTTATCTGTTGTCCAGTTCTAGCGACAAGATTGGGATCAAAATATTCATTTTTAACCTCTGAAATACGTAAAATAGTATCACCTTTTTTCACAAAATCTCCTTCTCGTACATACCACTGTTCTATTCTTCCAGGTATAGGCGATTGTATTGTTTGTGGTCGTTGATCAGGTGTTAGTGTCGTAACAAATCCAGTCCCAGAAATGTTTTGAGTCCAAGGAAAGAATAAAATGATAAAAAGGATAATAGTAAATACTAATAAAAAACGATTAAAATACTTATAATGATCTTTACCAAATACTTTCTGAGATGCTTTATACCCTAAAATATCTACAGTTCTATTCAACTTATTATTTGAAATATTTAGCATACCTTTCTATTTTTCACTTATTATTTTACCATTATCTACGGTAATAATTCTACCACAACGCGATGTCCATTTAGCATTTTCACTAACTACAACTAACGCCCAAGGATTTTCTGGCTCCACCAGAAAGTCCATAATTCTGGCAGCTTCAGTTTCATTAAATTGATCTAAAGGATCCTTTAGAATTAACAATTTCGGTTTTGTAACAATTCCTCTAGCTAATACTATTTTTTTAGAAATCGTATATGGTATCTGCTTACCTTCCGGATACAACATCGTTAATAAACCTTTAGGTTGTTCTTTTACAAATTGAAGCAATCCTACTTTTTCTAAAGCCCAATAAACTTGTTCACTGGTAATACTTTCATCTCCAAAAGTGATATTCTCTAAAATAGTTCCTTCAAACGGAGATTCCTCTGTCAATGACTGCCCAATATACCCTCTATAATAATTTAAATTCACTCCCTTTAGCGAGACATTATTGATATATATACTACCTGTATCGGGTTCTAATAAACCTGCAATTAATCTAAGAAGAGTTGATTTACCAGAACCATTAGGTCCCTGTATCAATATGGTACAACTCTCTGAAATATTAAGAGAAACATCATCGATAATTCTTTTATCTCTATCCGGAACGGCATAAGAAACCTGGTCCAACTCTATCACAAACCCCTCATCTTCTTTAAAAGGTTTTTCCCCTTCCTGAGGTTCTAATTGTTTATCAACTACCTGACCTATTTTTTCCAAAGAAGTCAATACATCATAGAAAGATTCTAAACCTACAATTAGTTTTTCTACAGAGGTAATCACTAATAAAATAATGATCTCAGCTGCTACGAACTGTCCTATATTCATCTTCTGATTTAAAACTAAAACACCACCTATTAATAGAAGGCCAGCAGTAACTAATACCTTAAAACCAATCATCTGAATAAATTGCAATACGAGTATTCTAAAATGGCTTTCTCTAGAATCTAAGTAATCCGCTACTAAAGCATCGTTCTTATTAAGTGCCAAGCTTGTTCTTCCTGATAATTTAAAACTTACTATTGACCTCGCAACTTCCTGGATCCAATGGGCAACTTTATACTTACTTTTAGACTCACTAAGACTAGTTTCTAAACCTTTGGTTGCTGTATATTTAAATACGATATAGATTAAAACCAATAAAAGCAAACCATAAATAATAAAAAATGGATGATAAAATGACAGTAATAGAAGCCCAAAGATTATTTGCACCAAAGCTGTCGGAAAATCTACTAATATCTTTGACAATCCTTTTTGTATAGTCAAAGTATCAAAGAATCTATTTGCTAATTCTGGCGGATAATAATTACGTAACTCACTCATTTTGATTTTAGGAAACCTATATGTGAATTCAAAAGATGCTCTAGTAAAGATCTTTTGTTGTACATTTTCTATAATCCTAATTTGCATAAACTGTAATATCCCTACAAATAGAACTCCAGCCGTAACTAAAATTACTAGGATTATCCAGGAAGTACTAACCTGCGCTCCTTGTAATAAATTTATAATAGCTTGTATTCCTAAAGGAAGGGATAAACTTACCAATCCAGCGAAAATTGCATAATAGAATACTTGCAGGATATCTCTTTTATCAAGTTTTAAGAGCCCCATCAAACGCTGCCAAGCGGTCAATATATTTTTAGCCATTCTTGTGGTTATTTAAAGAATTAAATACTAAATCAATAAAATATTTTGTAGGAGTAATTTTCTCATCACAATCCGTTAACGAAGAAAAATGATCTCTTAAGAAATGTTGATGCAATGCACCCTCAGTAATGGTACTGGCCAAACTAGCAGGATAATAATATGTTTCGTCCACTTGTATAATCATATCTTTAATCCTGTTCACTAGTCTTTTGTAAATAGAAAAGTATCCATCTTTATTCTCGTTATCAACCTCCTTAGTCAGATATGATTTAGAATATTCATTAATTACAATCTTGTTTAACAAAACCTCGTTAATGTGGGAGAAGGAAGAATCTTCTTTTGTAGTCCGAGTTACAATTTCGATAGCTTTGGTTAATTTTTCTTTAGCATCAGAAATACTATTAGTGGTAAACACTAATTGATACTCTAGCCAACCCCAATACCATGAAGTTAAGTACAATAACAGCTTATGTTTATTCTCAAAATAACGATATATTGAGCTTTCATTAGATCCTATCTTAATACCTAACTTTTTAAAGGTAAAGCTATCAAAACCTATTTCATCTATTAAAAGAATACTATATTCCACAATTTTCTTTCCTAAAGTAGAAGATTCCGGATCTTTTAAATATATATTATTGTTGATATTAACCTTTAAGTCTTGAAGTATATATTTCATAACTAAAACTATTTTACTCAAAAGTAATAGTATTACTATTATTATTTAATACATTAACTATTATTTAACCAAAATTTATGTTTTAATGTTAAGTAAATAATACTATATTTATAGTAGACATCTCTCTCAACTAACTCAATACAATACACATGAAAAAACTGTTATTTATCGCATTTATATCGGTACTCCCGATACATGCACAAGAGCAAAACTTTACATCTCCTGATAACGTAAATATTGGGGATATTCTGACTTTAGGAAAACCATCAGGAAAAACATATAAACATATTTTGTTTCCAAAAACTAATTTTATTATTAAAAAGGGAGGAACCACAAACTATAGAAAACTAAGTGGTTTAAGAGTAATTATTACTAATAAAGAAGCTACGGAAGGAAAAACGATTATTTCTATCAAAAGAAATGATAACAAACAATTTCTGAACAGTATTCGGATAGTAAAAGTAAATCTTAAAGCTGCCTTGGAAGCAAAAGAAATTTTTTAGTAAATAAGAAAAATAGCTATATACGGATTGATAATTACATTATCATTTATTAGCAATTTCCATAAGTTTATCTCTAATATCCTTATCATCTAAATATTGCAATAAAACTTGTTTAAAATAATCCTTCTTACCATATGCTACTTCGGATTCTTGAACGATATGGTCTTCTTTTAGCATATTTCCTTCTCCAGTAACAAGCCAAGTAGGATTAATTTCTGTATACAATTGTATAATCTTTTCAATAAAATCACCTCCAATATTACTATTTGCAGACTGCAATCTATGTAAATAGCCCGCACTTGCTCCTATAGAAAGGCTAAAACTCCTAAGGCTTATTCCCAAATGAGCTGCAAATAAAATAACTCTATCTAAAATTTTATCTTTTTTATCCAAAATATTGACTATTATTTGCGTATATCTAATATTTTATATAATATTGTATACCAAAACGATAACATTATATTCACAAAGATACTTATACCTATAACATTAGCCAACTTATTTATGATTACACCTGAAGAACGTATTGCGATCTTAAAGGTCATTGGAAGCAAGCACGTAAAAAAAATACAAGCTTACCTAAACCAAAACAAGATTTATAGCTCCCCAAAAAAACCTTATTCAAAAACAAGTATATCCTATATTCTTTCTGGAGAAAGAGAAAATGAAATTGTAGAGAATGCCATCTTTGCCTATGCACATCAAAAAATGATAGAAAAAGAAAAACAACAAGAATTAAGAGATCTGATTGTTTCGAAACAAAAATTATAACCCAAAACCAGCGTACTTGTCCAGATACCTTTTAATTTTGTATTTACACTTATATAGCAAATCAAGGTATTTTGGACAAGGATAATTTAAGAGATATACAGAATAGAGAAGATATCGAGCAAATTTTATGGTTTTTTTACGAAAAAGTATTGAAAGATTCTAACATTGGTATATTCTTCACCGAAATAGCAAAAATTAACCTAGAAACCCATATGCCTCATATTTCAAGCTTCTGGGAACAACAATTGTTTTACACTGGAAATTACAAAAAAAATGTACTACAAATTCATAAAGATTTACATCTAAGAAAGGCAATGGAAAAAATCCATTTTGACACTTGGCTGGCATTATTTAAAACAATTATAGACGACAATTTTAAAGGAGAAAAAGCTGAACTTATGAAAACACGAGCTTTGTCAATTGCCACGGTAATTCAGCTAAAAACACAATAATATATCCTATTCAAATACCGTAGGCATCGTAAATTTTATTATGCAAGCATAATAAATAATCAATTAATACCTATCTTCTATATACACAAGCTAAAAAAAGAAAAATGCGTATTAAAATAACAGGTGCAGGAAGCTATATTCCTACAGAGATCATACAAAATGAAGATTTTGAAAATCATCAGTTCTTTAATTCAGATGGCGTACAAATCAACAACTCTAATACTGTTATTATTGATAAATTTCGAAAAATTACGGGTATTGAAGAGCGTAGATACGCTTCCTCAACATTAAACACTTCGGATATTGCTTTTCTTTCGGCAAAAAAGGCAATTGAAGATGCTGATGTAGACAAAGAAACTTTAGATTATATAATTGTTGCTCATAACTTTGGAGACGTTGATAAAAATTCATCTCAAGCAGACACTGTTCCCAGTTTAGCGGCTAGAGTAAAACACCTTTTAAAAATAGAAAACCCATATTGCGTAGCCTATGATGTTTTATTTGGATGCCCAGGTTGGATAGAAGGTGTAATACAAGCAGTTTCTTTTATGAAAAGTGGTATGGCAAAAAAATGTTTGGTTATTGGAGCCGAAACGTTGTCCCGTGTTATTGATGAGTACGATAGAGATTCTATGATTTATTCTGATGGGTCTGGTGCAACTATATTAGAAATCACAGAAAATACTGGCGGAATACTATCTTCTATTAGCGCCTCACACACTTTTGAAGAATCCAATTTCTTATTTTTTGGAGATACCTACAATACTACCACAAATGATCAAACCAAGTATATTAAAATGTATGGCCGTAAGATTTATGAATTTGCTTTGACTCACGTACCTATGGCAATGAAAAAATGTTTAGACAAAACAGATATAAACATCTCCGCAGTAAAGAAAATACTTATTCATCAGGCTAATGAAAAAATGGATGAGGCTATTATAAAACGGTTTTATGAACTTTATAAGCAAGAAGTCCCTGACAATATTATGCCTATGAGTATACAAAAACTTGGAAACAGCAGTGTAGCTACTATTCCAACATTATATGATTTGATTCTAAAAGGTAACATCTCCGATCATTCTTTTCATTCTGGTGATATTCTATTATTTGCTAGTGTAGGTGCCGGTATGAATATCAATGCATTTCTGTATCAGTTCTAATCGCCTTTAGAAAATTCTACAATAGGAACACATAGTAATCTCTGTAATTGTCTATTTTTACAACTTATTAGTTAGATAGTAATTATTCCCAGATGTACGAAGGAACTTTTCCTCATAAGAGGTATAAAGAAACATTAGAATTCTTAAGAGAGCACATCCCTGCTCCAGCAACCATATTAGATCTTGGTGTCCATAACCCATTTGTAGACTTTATGGAAAAGGAAGGTTACACGGTAACAAATACTTCTGGAGAAGATCTTGATCTGCAAACCGACGCTGTAAAATTAAGTAATGACGAGGTTGTTACAGCCTTCGAGATTTTTGAACATTTGATTGCACCATTCAATGTTTTACGTGATATCAAAACAACAAAATTAGTGACTTCTGTTCCATTAAAACTTTGGTTCTCTCCTGCTTATAAAAGCAAGACTGACCCTTGGGATCGTCATTATCACGAATTTGAAGATTGGCAATTCGATTGGTTATTAGAAAAAGCTGGATGGAAAATAAAAGCAACAAAAAAATGGACGCATCCAATTAATAAAATTGGATTTAGACCTTTACTTAGATACTTTACTCCTAGATACTATATTGTATATGCCGAAAGAAAATAGTTTACATCAATCACCTCCCTTTTGAACATTTATATTGTCATACCGGCTCATAATGAAGAACTATTGATTGCTAAAACTCTAGAATCTTTAGTATCTCAGACATTTCTTCCAAAAAAAATAGTGGTAGTTAACGATAATTCTACCGATAATACAAAGACTGTAGTTCTCGATTTTATAAACAAACACTCATACATTTCATTAGTTAACACCAGTTCTTCTAAGGATCATATGCCAGGAAGCAAAGTTATTAATGCGTTCTATAAAGGATATACTTCGTTAGATGACCAATATGATGTGATTTGCAAGTTTGATGCAGACCTTATTTTTCCAAAAAATTATCTAGCAACTCTAGTGAAAAATTTCAAAGAAAATCAAAAAATCGGAATGTTTGGTGGCTTTTGTTATATCCAAAAAGACAACAACTGGATTTTAGAAAACCTAACTAATAAGGATCATATTCGTGGAGCTCTAAAAGCATATAGAAAATCCTGTTTTCAAGACATTAGGGGATTAAAACCAGCAATGGGTTGGGATACTATAGATGAGTTATTAGCACAATATCATAACTGGAAAATCAAAACAGATCAATCTCTAAAAGTAAAACACCTGAAACCAACAGGGAATACATACAACCCCAAAGCTAAATACAAGCAAGGAGAAGCTTTCTATACAATGCGGTACGGTTTAATGATCACATTAATTGCATCTATGAAGCTTGCTATCCTAAAAAAACAACCTAAATTATTGCTTGACTACTTAATAGGTTTTTTTAAAGCTAAAAAATCAAAACAACCATATTTAGTTTCTAAAGTCGAAGGTGATTTTATTCGCAAACTACGATGGAAAAAAATCCTCCAAAAATTCTCTAAACCGTAAAAAAACTAGAATAATCTATATATAGTTGTTCATGTAGTTATCATAAATATCTGCACTTAATTTAACTTGTATTAGAACATCTGTTTATAATAGGGACTTTTCGACAAATTATTATAAAAGTTATTGTCCTTAAAAACTACATCTTTTCAATTCATCCATAATTTATTTTTATGAGATGCTATATACTTGGTTATTATAAAAAATAGGCCTAAATTGGTCCCACACACAACTTATGGGTATTCACTTCTATTGAAGCATTAGACGATTTAGTAGTTTAATGGGAAATGTTTAATACAAATATTTCAAAAGAAACTAATGAAGAAAAGTAGGCTCTTTAGCTACCTAATAGCTACGCTATTTACTGTAAGTTCTTGCTCAGAAGCAAGTAAAACAAAACAATCGGATAACAACGATCTTGTTAACAATCCTCAAGAATTTCAAGATGCTATTAGCAATGCAAAACCTGGAGATGAAATTATACTGGGTAATGGAATCTGGCAAGATGCTCAATTGGTAATTGATGCTATAGGAACAGAAGAAAAGCCAATTACTATAAAAGCTGAAGAAAAAGGGAAAGTTATTTTTTCTGGTAATACTTCTCTAAAAATTGGAGGTCAACACTTAATTATAAAAGGTTTTGTTTTCACCAATGGTTTTACTGAAGAAAATGCATTAATTATTTTCAAAACTGACGACGGAAAACTAGCTAAAAACTGCAGACTTACAGAAATTGCTATTGATCACTTTAATCCAAGTAATAGATTTGATAAATCTGAATGGATTCATTTACACGGAAAAAACAATCGAGTAGATCACAATTACTTTGGAGGAAAGCTTAATGCAGGTGTAACTTTAGTCGTAAGATTAAATAACAAAAATAGTCTAGAAAACCATCATAGAATTGACCATAACCATTTTGGTTATAGACCAAACCTTGGATCCAATGGTGGAGAAACATTAAGAGTAGGAGTTTCTACATATTCTCTAAGCCCATCAAGAACTTTAATAGAAAACAACTACTTTGAGCAGTGTGATGGCGAAGTAGAAATTGTATCATTAAAATCGAGTGACAACATCGTTCGTAACAATATTTTTTATGAGTCTGCTGGAGTTCTAGCGTTAAGACACGGAAATAGAAACTTAATCGAGAACAATTTTTTTATCGGAAACAACAAACCAGGAACTGGTGGTGTTAGGGTAATCAATGAGGGACATACCATTAAAAATAATCATTTTCAGGAATTAAAAGGGAAACGTTTTTTTGGAGCTCTTCCTGTAATGAACGGAGTTCCTAATTCGCTTATTAACCGATATCACAGAGCTGAAAACACAGATATTACTGAAAACATGTTTTTAAAATGTGATCACATTCAGTTTGGTGTTGGAGCAGATAATGAGCGAACAGATCCTCCTCAGAATATACGATTTACTAAGAACCTATTTTATCACCCCGAAAGAGCACAGGTTTTTGAAGCAATTTCGGATTATAGTACTTTTTCATTTTCTGAAAATCAAGTGGTCTCTGCCGACTCAAAATTCAACCATAATGGATTCGAAACAACAAATATTTCCTTTATAAAAGATCCGAAGGATGGTTTATTAAAGAATGAAAATTACCAACCTAAACTTCCCTTTATTAAAAGTGATGTAGGACCAAATTGGTATACTCCTCAGCAAAAATATTTTGAGATCACAAATAAGAACTCGAATGCAACACAAGTATCCGGAAATGAAAATGACGCATTATTCAATACCATAAAGAGTGCAGTTTCTGGTGATACCATTTTATTAAAACCGGGAACATATACTTTTACCAAACCTTTGATTATAAATAAAACATTAACACTTACTACATCGAAAAATGATAAACCTATCATTTTCAAATATGATCAAAATGAATCACAAAAGCCGTTAGTAGTTATAGAGAATGGAGGAAGCCTTTCTATTCAAGGTGTTCAGTTTGATGGCGCTTCAGAAAATGGAATTGCACAATCTGCTATAGCTACCTCATCGAAACCAATGATAGCACATTATAAGTTAAAAGTTATGTCTTGTGAATTTAAAAATTTCGATGCAAGTCGTAAAACAGCTTTTAGAGCTTATAAAAACACATACGCTGATACCATTGTTTTCAAAAACTCAACCTTTCATAATATTTCTGGAAATGCTATCAGTCTTGATGGAGAAAATGAAAACAGAGGACGTTACAATGCAGAATATATAAAAATAGATAATTGTCATTTTAGTAAAGTAATGGGTAACGCTGTAGCCCTTTTAAGAATGGGAAATGACGAAAGTACTACTGGACCTTACTTAGAATTAAAAAACTCTACTTTTATAGATGTAAATAATAAAGATTTAGGAAGTGTAGTCCTACTATGGGGTGTTCAAAAGCTAAATGTTGACAATTTATTATTTATCAATTCCGGTAAAGGAGGACGTACATTAAAATATGAAGATCCAGGATGGGCAATTAGCAGAATAGACCATATTAGTTTAATCAACTCTGGACGAATAGAGTCCTTTGGAGAACGCACAGGTAAGAATATTCAAATTATAAATACTCAAAATCCTACTAAATATCCCGCTCAATATAGTGGCTATAGACCCGTAAAATAAATGTTGATTTTGTTAAAAATATTCAAAAATAGACAGACTTGTCTGTTTTTGAATATTTTTTTTATATGTTTGTCATATGAAACACTCTAAGACAAGAGCTCATATCGTACAAACCGCCTCTACTCTATTCTATCATAAGGGTTATAATCTAACAGGAATCAATGAGATTATTAAAGAAGCAGGAATAGCAAAAGCAACACTATACAATCATTTTCCTTCTAAAGAAGATATTTGTATTGCTTACCTACAATTTAAGAATGACACTTTTACTAAAGATATTAGAGAGTATGTATATAAAGTGCCTAAAGGTAAAAAACGGATATACGCTTTGTTTAATTTTCTAAAATTATTCTTTGATCAAAAAGACTTTAATGGATGTTGGTGTTTAAATACATACGCCGAAATGCCTAAAGAAAATGAAACGGTACGATTAGAGATTCAACAGCAAAAGCAGGATTTCATAAATTTCATTAAGGAATTAGTTATAGAAAATTATAATCAAAATTCTGACAACGAAAATAAAATGTTAGCAAGAAAAATTTACCTATTATATGAAGGAGCAATTTCTGAAAGCAAATTACACCAGAATACTTGGCCCATTGAGGCTTCGTTATCTCTTTGCGAAAAGATTCTAGAATAAAAAAAATTACCTTAACAAAGACAGACTTGTCTGTCTTTGTTAATTAATTAAACATAAAAATAATGACACAATTTAAAAACAAAACAGCCTTAGTTATCGGAGGAACCAGCGGAATTGGTAAAGCAACAGTAACATCTTTAATTAATGAAGGTGCCACAGTTCATGTTGTAGGAAGAAATACATCTAAAATTGAAGATGGCGAAAACATTATTAAACATCAAGTTGACATCACTGATAAAAATAGTGTAGATCAACTGCGTAATACAATTGCTAACTTAGATAGTTTAGATTATTTAGTAAACGCATCAGGGATTTTTGGTCCAAAACCTTTTCTTGATCATACTCTAGAAGATTATGACTCATATCAAGATCTAAATAGAGGTTTCTTTTTTATTACGCAATCTGCAGCTAAGAAAATGAAAGAAAACAATACTGGTGCGATTGTTAATGTTGGTTCTATGTGGGCTAAACAAGCCGTAAAAGCGACTCCTTCTTCTGCATATTCTATGCAAAAAGCAGGATTACATTCGCTAACACAACATTTAGCTATGGAATTAGCAGATCATGGTATCAGAGTAAACGCTGTATCACCTGCTGTGGTTGAAACTCCAGTATATGATGGTGTTTTCGGTGGTGCTGACGAAGCAAAAAAAGCACTTGTTGGATTTAATAATTTTCATCCAATAGGAAGAAATGGAACTGCTCAAGATGTAGCTAATAGCATTACTTTTTTATTATCTGATCAAGCATCGTGGGTAACCGGAGCTATTTGGGATACTGATGGAGGTGTAATCGCAGGAAGAAATTAACATAAAAAGTTTGATTATGTATGATATGAATCACCTAAAAAAGTTAGGCACACTTGGCAAAAATGCTTCTGAAACTATGAAAGCTTTTCAAGCTTTTGATAGTATTACTTTGCAAGAAGGAGTTATTCCTGTAAAGTATAAAGAATTAATGGCTGTCGCCGTTGCACTAACAACTCAATGCCCATATTGCTTAGAAATTCATAAAAAAAATGCGATAAAAGCAGGTGCTACACAAGAGGAATTAGCGGAAGCTACATTTGTATCTGCCGCTCTTAGAGCAGGAGCTGCTGTTGTGCATGGTACCCATTTAATGAATGATTGAGTTTTCTTAACTTAACAAAGTAAAACTCCTTTTATTAGGGGTTTTACTTTTTATATTTACTAAGTATATGAAATCAGAAGTACTTATTATTGGAGCTGGTCTAACCGGTTTACTACTAGCTTACAGATTAAAAAAAGATGGGAAATCTGTAAAGATTATTGAAGCTAGAAACAGGGTTGGCGGAAGAATCCACACCCTTAAATCTGCAAAAGAAACCCCAATCGAAATGGGAGCAACTTGGTTAAGTTTACAACATCAAGAATTGTTAAGGTTATTAAAAGAATTAGAGCTTCCTGTTTTTGAACAATATATGCAAGGAATAACACTTTTTGAACCATTATCAACTGCTCCTCCACAACAAATTCAATTACCAACAAACCAACAACCAAGCTATCGAATACAACATGGAACTATCGCTATTATACATAAACTTGTTGACCTTCTGGATCAAAAAGAATTGATTCTACATGAAAAAATAGAACACGTTAATTACACAAACAATAGTTTTAAAGTTACATCTTCCAATAATATATATTATCCGGATAAAGTTGTTTCTACTATTCCTCCTTCACTTTTAGTAAACTCTATACAATTCTATCCCGCATTATCAAATAAGGTTATTGAAATTGCCAATAAAACCCACACATGGATGGGAGATTCTATTAAATTTGGTGTATCCTATGAAACTCCTTTTTGGAAAAATAGTAATTACTCAGGAACCGTTTTTAGCAATGTCGGTCCCTTAACTGAATTATACGATCACTCTAATGCAGAAAACACTCATTTTTCCCTTAAAGGTTTTTTACAAAATGGTATGGCCGCGTATACTAAGGATGAAAGAAAATCAAAAGTGATTCATCAACTCCATAAATTATTTGGAGAGGACGCATTAGAATATTTATCCTATGAGGAATTAGTCTGGAAACGAGAACCCTTTACTTCTTTACCTTCTAATGATTTTATATTCCCACATCAAAATAATGGTCATAAAATATATCAACAAGGATACTACGACGACAAGTTCTTTATAGGAGGTACAGAAACATCCCCTATGCATGGAGGATATATGGAAGGTGCTATACTTAGCGCACAATCCATATATCAAAAATTATCAGATAAATGATTACTCTAAAACAAAAGACAACACATCACCAGTAGCTCCATTAGGAAATGTAATCCCTAATAATGCAGAAATAGTTGGAGCAATATCTGGAATTGTTGTCTTAGTAGTGGTGCTACCTTGTTTAATTCCTTTACCCATAAATAATAACGGAGCATGTGTGTCATAATTTAAACCACTACCGTGCGTAGATCCAGTACGAGAATACGCTATAGTGGCAGGATCTAATACATATACCAAATCACCACTTCTTTTTTGGTTATATCCTTTTTGAATAAGTGCACCAATTCCCTCTGTAAAGGTTCCCATTTGTAATTGTTCTCTAGTAAAAACCTTATCAATTTGATCATATTGTAATATATGATGTGCTATAGCTTTCTGTAATTCTTGTGGGTTTATCTTATTTTTTTCCAACACATCATACGCAAAAAACACTTGATCATTAGCTACTTTTTCGATTAGTCCGTTAACTTTAAAAGTTCGTTTTGCAAAATCCATTACACTAACAGTGAGTTCTACCATATCAAAATAACCTGAAGGTATTTTTACTTTTTTCAGATACGACGGCACTTGAACAGCTCCGTGATCTGCAGTTAAAAAAACTGTATAATTACCTTTCCCAACCTTAGTATCTAATACTCCAAAAAAGCGTTCAAGATCCTTATCTAATCTTAAATAGGTATCCTCGATTTCTTTTGAATTAACTCCGAAATTATGACCAACATAATCTGTACTAGAAAAACTCACAGTAAGAACATCTGTAATATCATCCGCTCCTAATGACTCCCCATCTATGGAAGCTATTGCGAAATCGGCAGTTAAACTATTTCCATATGCAGATCCCTTAATAATATCATACCCTGCATTTTGATCTTTTAATGCAGCTAAATCATAAGGAAAAGTCGCCTTTTCTTTTCCTTTAAAACCACGTTCGAAATTGTTCTCATCAGCTCCACTCTCTCCATAAGTAGTAATATCATATAAAGTATTCCACTCCTTAAAATAAGAAGCTGCTTTATCAGATTCATTAAATTTTTGCACCCAATCCGGTAATTCATTTCTATAATAGGTACTAGTAATCCAATTACCTTCATCTTTTCCTCTAAACCAATAAGCTCCATTAGCTGCATGGCCAGCAGGCAATATTGCTCCTCTATCCTTTATCGCAATACCAATACTCTTTCCTTTTAATTGCGTATGCAATCTGTTTTGATCGGCAAAAGTTGTTGTTTTCATACGTCGAGGAGACATTCTTTCTAATTCACTATCAGAACCAACAGCACGTACTAAAGAATCACTAGCACAATACACCATATCTTTCCCAAACTTATCATACCAATTATTAGAAATAATTCCATGATTTTGAGGTGTTGTCCCTGTAAATACCGAAGCATGTCCAGGCCCTGTATATGTTGGTATATAATTAAAATGATTGTTTTTACAATTAAAACCTTCATTAATCATTCTTTTAAACCCTCCTTGACCAAAACGATCATAAAATCTAGTCAAATAATCATACCTCATCTGATCCACTACTATCCCTACAACTAATTTTGGTCGGACAGAAATTGTTTCTTCAGAGTTTATCTTTATTGATGATGAATCTTTGGTTGCACACTGAGTAACTGTTATTATTAAAATAATTGCTAAAAATATCTTCTTTATCATTATCTGTTTACATTTTAAAAGGCTAAAATACCTTTTATGCAAATGTAAAACTTTAATAGAAGGTTAAATGCTGTCCCTATTTTTTTTTCTATTTTAGCCCTTCTAATGTAGAACATATGTTTTATCTCGACGATATTGGTCGCTATTTTTTAATGCTGAAAAAAGTTTTTAGTCGAATGACTAAAGGCTCTGTGCTTAGAAGCCTGATATTTAAAGAAATAGATGATCTTATTATTGGTTCTTTAGGAATTACCGTATTTCTTGCTTTCTTTATTGGAGCTGTAATCGCGATTCAAACAGCTTTGAATCTAACAAATCCATTAATTCCTAAACAATTAATTGGGTTTGCCTCTAGACAATCTATGATTCTAGAATTTGCTCCCACTTTCCTTTCTGTTATTATGGCTGGAAAAGTAGGATCCTTTATTACATCTAGTATCGGAACGATGAGAGTTACTGAACAAATTGATGCCTTGGAAGTAATGGGAATAAATTCATTAAATTATCTTGTATTTCCTAAAATCATAGCGATGTTAATGTATCCATTTGTAATAGCGATTGCAATGTTCGTAGGTGTATTTGGAGCTTATATTGCTGGGGTTTATGGAGGATTTGTTTCAGGATCAGAATTTTTAACAGGTTTGCGAGAAGAATTCATACCGTATCACTTAACATATGCGTTTATTAAAACCTTCATCTTTGCCTTTCTATTGGCAACAATTCCATCTTTTCATGGATATTACATGACCGGCGGTGCCTTAGGAGTTGGTAAAGCAAGTACCTCTGCCTTTGTATGGACAACAGTGGTTATAGTAACTTCTAATTATATATTAACTCAATTATTGTTAAGCTAATGATAGAAGTAAAAGATATACATAAAGGTTTTAATGGCGAACAAATTCTTAAGGGAATCACAACTACATTTGAACGCGGTAAAACAAATTTAATCATTGGAACAAGTGGTAGTGGTAAGACAGTTTTTCTTAAATGCATGCTGGGTTTATTTACTCCAGAGGAAGGCTCTATTTGTTATGACGGAGCTACCTACTCAGATCTTTCTACAGAAGAACAACGTGACTTAAGAGAACAAATGGGCATGGTATTTCAGGGAAGTGCATTATTCGATTCTATGACTGTAGAAGAAAATGTAATGTTTCCTCTAATGATGTTTACAAAACAGAAGAAAGAAGAAATGCTGGTACGAGTAAATGAAGTATTAGCTCGTGTTAATCTAGAAAATTCTAACAATAAACTTCCTTCAGAAATAAGTGGTGGAATGCAAAAACGTGTAGCCATAGCAAGAGCAATTGTAACTAGGCCTAAATATCTTTTTTGTGATGAACCTAACTCTGGATTAGATCCAAGAACGGCCATAGTAATTGACAATTTGATTAAAGAAATTACTGAAGAATATGATATTACAACTATCATCAATACCCATGATATGAATTCTGTTATGGAAATTGGTGAAAAAATCGTTTTCTTAAAATTTGGTAATCTAGAATGGGAAGGAGACAAAACACAAATTTTTAAAACTGATAATGAAGCAGTAACCGAATTTGTCTATTCCTCTAACTTATTTAAAAAAGTGCGTGATGCGCAACTCAAAGGGTTGTAAATAGTTACTTACTGCGAATCTTATAAATTTTAAGATATTTTTCTATTTGTCATTAAAACATTTTCTGGAATCATATTTTCCATCTTAGCAAACGCTAAACTTAAATCACTGTCTTTAATAAAATCCAAAAACTAACAGAATTACTTTACTAACAACGTATCAGCTTTTAGTTCTCCAGTTATCCACTCTCTTAAATCTTTATTTCTAACCTCGTTAAGACTGTCAGACACCTGAAATTTCCATTGCGGAAAAATTACTTTTACCGTATCCACTTTTAAGAAATTAGATTGTAAAACTTCGCCATATCCCAGTTGTAACAAATCCGGAAAGCGAATTTTAGCATCTTTAGCAATATTGTTATATGGTAATATATCTGCAGGAATAACTTTCTGGGCTTCGGCTAACTGAGTTTCCAATAGTGCCAATCGAATTTTTAGGTCTTCAACTTTATCTAGCAATTCTTCGTTCTCAGTTTCTAGTCGATTTAACTCTACAATATATCGATCATTTGCCTTAGAAATTTGATCTATTCCTCTAGCTTTATTACCTCTAATTATTAGCTGAAAATCACTTATATTTTCATACTTGAGAATTTCGTTTTCTAGATCACTTTTAGTTGCTTCGGTTATCTCACCATCGAAGAAAAGTTTAATTGTCTTCTTATCATAATCAGGTATTGGTTTTCTTAGATATAAATCTGGATTTTCATCAATTTCTTCTGCTATAAAACGATCATAATCTCCTTCCATCTTGCTTTGATTTAACGTAATAACAAAAGTATAGATAGCCGGTATCATAACTAACACTGCCGTAAAAGAAACTAATCTAGCAATCAATTTACGTTTTGCAGAATTCGCATAGCGAAGCATTGGAAACCTTAATAGCTTTAGAACAATAAATGTTGCCAAAGCGATAAAAATAGTATTAATAGTAAATAAAAACATCGCTCCCAAAGCATATTCATATTTACCAATAGCCAGTCCAAAACCAACAGTACATAACGGTGGCATTAAAGCTGTAGCAATTGCCACACCAAATATCACACTAGCAATAGTTCCTTTTTTTGTTCTAGCAATAATTAATGCTAACCCTCCAAAAAAGGCAATCAATACATCTCTTATATCAGGTTTAGTTCTAGCTAATAATTCTGAAGATTCAACTTTTAATGGAAATAAAAAGAAAAACAACCAGGCCGTAAGAATACTAAGAACCACCATAACGGTGAAATTAACCAAAGACTTTCTTAAAGTGTCTATATCATTGACAGCAATAGACATTCCTATTCCTAAAATAGGCCCCATTAACGGTGATATTAACATCGCTCCTATTACTACGGGAATTGAATTTGCATTTAAACCAATAGAAGCAATAAATATAGAACATATCAAAATCCAAGCAGTAGCTCCTTTAAAAGGTATATCTGCTTTTATCAATTCTATGGTACTCTCTCTATCAGTATCATGACGAAAATCTAACAATTCCTTCAAAAAAGTAGAACCACTACGAAACAATCCTTTGGCATCTTTTTTTACCGCTTGCTTTTGTTCTTCTACCTTTTCATCTTGAGACTTCCCTTGAGGATTTTGCGTATTTTCTTCCATCAATATTATCCGTATTTTTCTCCGTACGTATCTTTTACTTTTTTAAGAACTTGTTTAATATCCTGTTCTTTTTTCTTAGGATAGATCAACAAAACTTCTTCTTTATCTACTATAATATAATCTTCTAAGCCATCGACAACGACGATTTTATCTCCAGAAGTTCTAATCATATTCCCTGAAGAATCTTCTGATAAAACTCTAGCATTTACAACAGCATTATTAGCATCTGTCTTATCTAATTTATCATATAAAGACCCCCAAGTACCTAAATCATTCCAATCAAAAGTAGCTGGTAATACATATACATTTTCTGCATGTTCCAAAATAGCATAATCGATAGAAATGTTTTCGGCTAGTGGATAGTTTTTTTCTATAAAACTACTTTCTTCGGATGTATTATACACTTCTATGCCTTTTTCGAATAATGCTGTCATCTCTTTTTGAAACTTAGCAAAGGCATTCACGATACTTTTTGCGCTCCAGATAAAGATCCCTGCATTCCAAAGATAATTGCCTTGATCCAAGAATTTTTTAGCCGTTTCGTAATTTGGTTTTTCTGTAAATTGAGCTACTTTTTTTATTGCATCGGCTTCTTCATTGTGCTGTATATAACCATAACCCGTATTCGGAAAAGTAGGCTGTATCCCCAAAGTCATTAAGATATCTTCTTTTGAGCAGGCTTCAAAACTTTGTCTTAAATTTTGTGTAAATGCATCTTCATCTTCAATCCAATGATCACTAGGCGCAACCACCATAACTGCATCAGAATTCTCTTTCTGTATTTTTAAAGCTGCATATAATATACAAGGGGCCGTATTACGCATGGCAGGTTCTGTTACAACTTGTCGCTGCGCTGCCTCTGGTAATTGTTCTAAAACCAAATCATTATATCTTTCATTGGTCAATATAAAAATATTCTCCTTTGGGATAATCTTTGATAGTCGACTAAATGTTCTTTGAATCAGAGTTTCTCCAGTTCCCAACATATCGTGAAATTGCTTTGGAAACTCTGTAGTACTAACAGGCCAAAATCTAGACCCAACTCCCCCAGCCATTAAAATAGCATAATAATTTTTTTCCATAATTAATTTAATAATTCGACTTCTGCATTGGGGTTAAACAGGTATACCCTGCCTGTGCTTAGTTCGATACATTCGTAACGTTTAACTCTTTTATTTCCTCTTTGGAAAATTTTTCCATTATATAATCTAAATCGACTTCCTAATGGTATCTCAAAGATATAATTTTTATCATTCTCTGGGTCATATTGTTTTAATGCAAGTGATAATTTTTCGTCAGTATCGCTACTTGCCCTTGGATTCTTAAAATGATTTGCAATAACAGGTAATAATTTAGAAGGAAAGACATCAGGGTTAATATATGGTAACATGAGTTGCTGAAAAGTTCTTTTCCACTCTATCCCATGAGGTTTAATATTGCGCCCATACTTCTCGAAAGCTACTAAATGTCCAATTTCATGAATTAAAGTAATTAAGAAACGATATGTGTTCAAAGAAGCATTTACAGTAATCAGATGTCTACCATCTGGCATTTTACGGTAATCTCCATGACGCGAAGCTCGTTCATTAACAATTTTAAGATGAACATTACATCTCACAATCAAATCGAAAGCAGGTTCTATAGCTCTTTCAGGGATATATCTTGCCAAGATTTCCTTCATTGTCGCAAAATACAAAAATAAGCGCATCGGAAAGATGCGCTTACTAAAGAATTCTTATCAAATAGTATTAATTCGTTTTATCATAACTATTCATTAATCGTATAAACTCTGCTCGATATCCTTGTTCATCATTCCCTCTACTATTTCTTGCTAAAGAGACCACATCCTCAACATTTTGATTCTGTATATATTTTGAATTTTTCAAGATCATTCCGTACCAAACTACAGAAGCTGCAAATCTAAAATCACCTGACACTAGATCATTGTCTCCCGTTTTATGTATATGAACTATTTCTATACTTCTACTTTCCTTTGGTTTTTTGTATCTAAACTTTACAGTTAATAGCTCATCTCCAAATTCTGTATTATTTGTTTTACCAGTATATTTTAAATCAGAAATTTCTCCAAGATATTTACTTTTTACTCCTGAAGGAATAATTTCATACAGTGCGGTGACGGTATGACCACTACCCAACTCTCCTGCATCTTTCGTGTCATCGATAAAATCTTCATCGTTTAACAACCTATTTTCATAACCGATCAAGCGATACGCTTTTACTTTACCGGGATTAAATTCTACTTGAATTTTTACATCTTTTGCAATCGTATATAATGTTCCTCCAAATTCAGTACCTAATACTCTTTGCGCTTCTTGCATAGAATCGATATACGCATGATTACCATTACCAGTGTCTGCCAAAGTTTCTAATTTACTATGCTTATAATTCCCCATTCCAAACCCTAAACAAGTTAAAAATACTCCAGACTCTCGTTTTTCTTCGATTAATTCCTTCATCCCTTTATCACTTCGTATACCAACATTAAAATCACCATCAGTTGCTAAAATAACTCTGTTGTTCCCGTTCTTTATAAAATGTTTTTCTGCAATTGTATAGGCAAGTTTAATACCTTCTCCTCCTGCTGTAGAGCCTCCTGCTTCTAAATTCTTCAGAGCGTCCAGTATTTTTTCACTATTGTTACCAGATGTAGGTTTTAAAACAACTCCAGCTGCACCGGCATATACTACTATAGAAACTTTATCTTTTTCTCTTAATTGATTTACTAATAATTTAAAAGCTTTTTTAAGCAATGGAAGCTTATTAGCATCATTCATGGATCCCGAAACATCTATTAAAAAAACTAAATTGGAAGCAGGAAAACTTTCTGCAGGTATTTCTTTGCCTTTTAACCCAATTTTGACCAACTGGGTATTTTCATTCCAAGGAGTACTTCCTGATTCTGTATGAATCGCAAAAGGATGTTTATCCAATGGCTGTTTATAATCATACTTAAAATAATTTATCATTTCTTCAAGTTTTACCGCATCATCTGGGATTTTTTCGCCATTATTAATCATTCTACGGATATTACTATAAGAAGCTTTATCTACATCAATGGAAAATGTAGACAGCGGAGCCAAACTTGTCCTTTTAAATGTATTCTCCACTACCTCTGCATATGATTCATTATTGGTTTCTTTAATAAAACTACTAGGACTTGCCATAATAACCTCATCATTTTCCACTTCCATCATAAACGCCACTGGTTCCTCAGCTTCTTCAATTTCTGGAACTTCTATATCTTCAACCACAAGCTCTTCTTCAAAAACTTTCTCTTTCAAAATAGGCGGAGCATTATCTTCTTTGACAACTGCATCCGTTTCCTCCATAATATCTGGTAATGCGGCAGGCGTTTTTGTTTTAGGATCACAAGAAATGATCAATAATATGGATAACCCTGCCATCCATAATCTGCTTTTTTTAATACTCATTGTTTTCATACTATTTAGTTTTGTTACACTGAATACTGAAACAAACATAATACCACAATAGAGCCTGTTACATGATAACATTACTCGATTGCTGCTATTGCTGAATGCTTTAGTGTTTTGTTATTGATATTTATACTATTTTGAAAAAGCGAAAGGCTATTTTCTAATCCATTTGTAATAGATTAGAATTAATACTCCCAATAGTAATAGTGGCCAAACATAAAAAAGCACTAAAAAAAGGTGTTGTAACAGATTCCAACCAAAAGACAATCCATCCTCTGCTCTATCTACAAAGCTTTTTACATATT
Organism: Aquimarina sp. MMG015; assembly: GCF_018100855.1. Classification (NCBI taxonomy): domain Bacteria; kingdom Pseudomonadati; phylum Bacteroidota; class Flavobacteriia; order Flavobacteriales; family Flavobacteriaceae; genus Aquimarina; species Aquimarina sp. MMG015. The sequence goes on along the minus strand of NZ_JAGJEB010000005.1, from coordinate 121,401 downwards.
TTTTTGGTTCATCTTTAGGAAGCACAGTTTCATACATATCTAATTGGATAGTACTAAATGACACTTTATTAGACATGTACTTCAATCTACCTTTAGCCGCATCAATCTCTTCTTGAAGCTCCCTTAATTTATCTTCGGTTAGTAAAATATCTTCTACATTTTTAGCTTTTGTTCTAAGAATTGTTTCATAACGCTGCTTTACCTCTAATTTGGTTTTTAACCTAGAGTTTATATCTATATACTCTTCAGTAACATCAACAGTAGATATATTTTTATGATCCACAAACTCTGCTAAAGCACAAATACTATCTAGTACTTCATCAAATTTATCCTGAGGAATTCTAATCGTAAATCTATTTTCTTTAGAATAATTAGTATTTGTAAAACGCTCATCAGACACATACCCATTATATTTTGCTGCTATATTTTTAGAAAGCGTAGTTACTTCTTCTACGCTACCCACTTTAATACGGCAACTTGCATTTTTAATAATCTTAAGTCTATTATTTGCGTTTTCTGTTTCATTTTTTATTTTGATTTCATCTTCTGTTTCAAATGCATTTAAAGCCGGTGTCTCTCCAGTATCTTCCATTACGATATTTTCTGTAGCTGTTGAGTAACTTTTTTCTACTTGCGAGCAGGAAAAACTGATTACCAAACAACCTACCCCAATTACATTTCTAATTAATTTTAAAATATTTGTTTTCATATTTATTGTTTTTACCTTGTTAAACTGAAAACAAACATAGTATCACTCCAAAGAGTATTCTTGTATTACCTTTGTAAAACAATTGTAAACTATTTTACAAAAAATAATAACCTGACAATCAAAACAATAAACTTATCACTCGCGAAGAACACATAGCATTCTCTCATCTGAAAAAAGCAGCTACTCAGCAGTTTTTAAAGAAAAATAATGCCTCAAGCGATGATATCTCTCTATGGAAAGGGCAAGATATTATATTGTTTCAGGAGGATTTACGAAAACAGGTAAAAGGAAGTATTAGTGAAAAATCTTTCTACAGTTATTTTAAAAACACTACCGAAAAATTACCACGTGTAGATGTACTTAATATGTTATCGGAATACTGTGGTTATAAAAATTGGGTTCATTTTAAATCTTCAATTCCACAAAACAAAATTCTAGAAAAGAAAAAACTAAAACCAAAATGGCTTATTTTTTTATTACTCGGAGTGTTATTTATCACCTCCGCTTATTTCCTTATTCCAAGAAATCATACGTTTACTTTTTGCTTCATTGATCAAGATAGAAACAAACCGATTATCAAAACACCTATTGACATCATTGTATTAAACAACAAACAATCACCCTTCTATACTAAAAGTGATAGTTTGGGGTGTTTTAGGTGGAGTACAAAAGATGATTTTATTCGTTTTGTAATTAAATCACCATATCATAAGACGGATACCATCTTTAGAAGTACAGCTAAGATTACTAACGAAAACATCCAAGTAAGTACGGACGATTATGCATTAATGTTACATTACTATGCAAATGGAAGACTCGAAGACTGGAAAAACAGAAAAAGTGAATTATCAAAAATGATTGCTGATAATGCAATTATATTTCAGGTTTTACCTTCAGGTTTAGGAATTGAAGTATATTCAAAAAATGAATTTATCACTAAACTTACAACACCAACAAAAAGTCTAAAAAACATTGAAATTATAGAATCCAAAAGGGTAAAGGGACAAATTGTTAAACTAAAATTCAGAGTTAAACCATGAAACAGTTTGTATATATTCTATTGTTAATTGTGATTACGAGTTGTGCTAACAATTCCCATAAAAGTATGGAACCTGTTAATGCAGAAGAAGCAGATATTTATATTGAAGAGGAAGCGTCACCCACTTCTCTAGAAGATGCCTATATTATTTTAGTTGAAGAGAAACTGCAGGATCATATAGACAAGCAAACCTTGATCAAGAATCATCCAGAATTTAAAATAGAGAAAGACACTACACCTTCATTAGGGCTAGAAAATCAAGAAAAAATACGGCAAATAAAATTTCTAGAACAACCAGAAATACTCTCTGATTCTGTTACCAAAATAATTACTGAAATACACTTTGCAAATAAAAAAAGTGATACTATTATTTCATATATAACAACCTCAACTACAATAATTGACGGTGTACAATTTAAAACTTCAAAAGCCAATTTTGAAAGAATTACATCATCAAAAAATTAAAAAAAGCCAATTTTTAACAAGAATTTACGGTTTTTCCTTCTTTTTATGGTAACAAAACCATTGTTTTTTGGGTTTTTGATCGAAAAAAAGCTAACATTTATCGAGTTTTCGCTACATTTAACTTGTTGTTAATCAATAATTAATATTTTTGACATCCTATTTTTAACATTTCTTAAAGAAAATTTAAAAGTGAGTATTATGAGAATTTTTACAATTTTAATTATTTTTTTCATCAGTGCGTCTAATATTGCGCAAACCCAGATTGAAGATGAAAATCAAGATCAACAAGAAGTTGTTGAACCTACAAAAGAGGAACTGGAGGCTGAAAAAAAATTATTTGCTGATCTAGCTGAACAAAGAACTATTTTATTACAACAAGAACTTAATCTTAGTAATTATACAAGTAATCGTATTAAAAGAGTCATTATAAAATACTCCATCCAAGCAAATAAAGTAATTCAATCAAACGCCTCTGAAAAAGAAAAAACAAAGGACTTAAGTAATATTGTGTACTTCCAAAATGAAGAGTTTAAAAAAGTGCTAACGGTTCATCAGTTTTACAAATATCTTAAGCTAACCGATATTTAATAGTTCGTTAACTAGGGCGTACTACTAGAAACTTGTAATACTTTACCATTATAGAATTTATTAGCGGTAAGCGAAAAATCTTTAATGTAATTTGCCATTTCAATAGCCGTAAGCGGTGCTTGGTATCCAGGAAATGCTTCTTCTAACATTTCTGTCTGTACTGCTCCCAAAGCCAAAACATTAAATGCAACACCACTTTCTTTATATTCTTCGGCCAATAATTCACTTAGTGTAATAACAGCACCTTTACTGGAACTATATGCCGCTAAACCAGGAAATTTCATACTTCCCTGAATTCCACCCATACTACTAACTGTAACCACATGACTTCCTTTTGTCATATGAGGTAACATAAGTCTAGTAATTTCTGCTACACCAAAAACATTTACTCGATACACTTCTTCAAATTCTTGAGTAGAAATTTCACCAAAAGGTTTATTCAATAATTTACCAGCATTATTAATCAAGATATCAACCTGATTCCAAGAATCGGTAACGTAATTTTTTAATTTATGTAAATCCGAAGAGTTACATAAGTCAAAAGAAAAAGTATGGATGTTTTTATGATTTAGAGCAGTAATAGGTTTCTCATTTCTAGATAAAGCCAAAACTTGATGTCCTTCATCTGCAAACAACTTAGCCATCTCATACCCTATTCCTCTGCTCGCCCCAGTAATTATAATGTTTTTCATGTTTTTCATAAAAAAATCCTTTCGAGTGTTGAAAACTCGAAAGGATTGAATTTTTTAATTTAACTTAATTTCTTTTGTTGATGTATTCAGAATCTTTGTTATAGCAGGTATACAGTCATTTATTAATTCTGCCATAAACTCAAAATTCATTTCGGAAACCTCGTCATCTACGTGGTGATAATACTCATAATTTGTAAAATCAAAAGTAGAAATCGTTTGACAAGGCACTTTGAACTTTTCATAAAAAGGATAATTATCACTTCTTCTAAACAATTGAAATTCTTTAGCTTTTGGCAAGAAACCTATTAGTTCTTTTCCTGAATACTCATTCATTTTATCAGCCATATTAGAAATTTCATATCCAGTAATGTAAGCCTTATAACTTTTATCATTTAATGGTACTCCTATCATTTCAAAATTTACCATAGTATAAAGGTCAAGATTTTTCTCTTTTAAAGCTTTTGCCAAATGACTAGAACCTAATAGACCTCTTTCTTCTGCTCCAAACAATACAAATAAAATACTACGTTTATTACTTTTTGCTTTTGCAAAATGTTTTGCTAGTGAAATAACAGCAGTGCTTCCAGCAGCATTATCATTAGCTCCATTAGCAATTACATCTCCATTTACTTCTTTTCCTGTTCCTATATGATCAAAATGTGCCCCAATAACTACAAATTGTTTTGCTAAATCAGGATCCGTCCCTTTTAAATAACCAACCACATTATACGTTTCGGTCCCTTTAGCATCAAACGTATTTAAATACGAATCAAAATATGGATCAATCCCAGATTTCTTGAACTCCTCTTCTATAAATTTAGCCGCTTTTTCTAACCCTTCAGAACCAGTATCTCTACCTCCCAATTCATCACTAGCTAAAAAATTCATAATACTTTCCACATCAGAAGCTGCAACGTTTGATGCTAATGATTGTGCTCTAGTTACTTCTTTACAGTTTATAAATAAAAGTGTAATAATAAAAAGTGATATCTGTTTCATGTTTTTTTGTTTTCCGATATAAATGAATATTTTTTGATAAAGATACTTAAAAAGTACCCTCTGAGATCTCCTATTAAGATTCCATTATACCTTTTATTTTCAGGAATTGTAATAACATAACCGTTCTTGCATCCTTAATTTCTCCAGTTTGCATCATATCGAATGCCCTTATGAACTCTATTTCTAGTACATCAATATATTCTTCTTCATTGTCTAATCCACCTCCATTTTCCACTTTCATTTCATCTGTATACTCAGCAATAAACAAGTGCGCAATTTCCGTCATTGTCGCTGGCGATGCATATACCGAAAATACTTTTTCAACAGAATTAATAGCATAACCCGTTTCTTCAAGCGCTTCTTTTTTTGCACAAACTTCTGGAGTATCTCCATCCAAAGATCCTGCACAAACTTCTATATTCATCCCAGATGTATTACCATTTAAAAAAGTCGGCAACCTAAATTGCTGGGTTAGCACAACTGTTTTTTTTACAAGGTTATATAATAAAACAGAAGCCCCATCACCGTGATCATAAACTTCTCGAAGGTGTTTTTCTGGAGTGTGAGCACTCGTATGCTTATACTCAAAAGTATATTCTTTTAACAAAAATGTTTTATCGGATAATGTGGATGATTGTAGGTTTTCAACTCTCTTGTTCATTTTTTAAATATAAAAAAATCCCGCTTCAAAAGAAGTGGGATTTTAAACATTATATATAATCCTTTTTAAAACTATGCTAGCATAGTTACAGGATTTTCTAAGTATTGTTTTAAAGTCTGTAAAAACTGTGCCCCAGACGCTCCATCAACTGTTCTGTGATCACAAGCTAAAGTAACTTTCATTGTATTACCAACAACAATCTCACCATTCCTTACTACAGGTTTTTCTACTATCGTACCTACAGATAATATTGCAGAATTAGGCTGATTAATTATAGAAGTAAATTCCTGAATACCAAACATCCCTAAGTTAGAAACTGTGAATGTACTTCCGCTCATTTCTTGAGGGGTAAGCTTTTTATTTCTAGCTTTTACTGCTAATTCCTTTACATTTGCTCCTATTTGTGTAAGAGACATCTGATCTGTAAAAGGTAGTACAGGAACTACCAATCCATCTGGCACAGCAACAGCAACTCCGATACTTATATGCTTAGCATATTTAGTTACATCATCAGACCATTGTGTATTTACTTGTGGATGCTTTCTTAACGCCATAGCGCACGACTTAACTACCATATCATTAAATGACACCTTAGTATCTGGTAATTCGTTTATATGCTTTCTAGATGCCATTGCATTCTGCATATCAACTTCTATAGTAAGATAGTAATGAGGTGCAGTAAATTTTGAAGCAGAAAGACCTCTAGCAATTGCTTTTCGCATTTGAGAATTCTTAACTTCTTCAAAACTTTCTTCTCCTGCTGGAGTAAAAGCTTTTACTGCAGGAGCAGCAGCACTAGTAGCTGGAGTACTCTCTGTAGCTGAAGGTGTAAACGATTCTACATCTTTCTTTACAATTCTACCATTCTCACCAGTACCTTTTACTTGCGCTAGATCAATTCCTTTATCTGCAGCTATTTTTTTAGCTAATGGAGAAGCAAAAATTCTTCCTCCAGATGACTCGCTACCTGATGAAGAAGCTACAGTTACTTTTTCTTCTTTTTTAGGAGTTGGAGTATCCGCTGGTTTTGTTGAAGCAGAAGCCGCAACAGCTCCTCCATCTTTTATAGCAGAAACGTCAGTTCCAGCTGGACCTATAATTGCTAATAATTGATCAACAGGAGCAGTTTGTCCTTCTTCTATACCTATATGTAATAAGGTACCATTATAGAAAGATTCAAACTCCATGGTAGCTTTATCAGTTTCAATTTCTGCAAGGATATCTCCTTCCTCTACAGAATCTCCTACTTTTTTAAGCCAAGTAGCAACAGTACCTTCTTCCATAGTATCACTAAGCCGAGGCATTGTAATAACTTCTACTCCTTCTGGAATTGCAGGAGCTGCAGAAGCACTTGGAGCCGTTTCTTCAGCTTTATCTTCTTTTACTGTTTCTGTTTGTGATCCTTGATCACCCTTTAATAAACCAGAAATATCTTCTCCTTCTTCACCTATAATCGCAAGAAGTTGATCTACTGGAGCTGTCTCTCCCTCTTCAATCCCTATATGAAGTAATACTCCTTCATAAAAAGATTCAAATTCCATAGTTGCTTTATCGGTTTCAATTTCTGCAAGGATATCTCCTTCACTAATTTTGTCCCCTTTCTTAACAAGCCACTTCGCGACTACTCCCTCTTCCATAGTATCGCTCAATCGCGGCATATTAATTACTGTAGCCATAATTTATTGTGGTTTGTGTGATAAAAACGGATAATCTTCTTGCTCGTATACTACATCGTACATCAAGTTCTTTTCTGGAAATGGAGATTCTTCGGCAAACTTCTGACATTCTGCAACCTTAGCTTTCACTCCCTTGTCAATAGCTGCTATTTCTTCATCCGTAGCATAATTCTTATCTTTTATAATATCCAATATCTGAGTAATCGGATCTATTTTTTGATATTCCGCCACCTCTTCTTTTGTACGATATTTCTGCGCATCACTCATAGAGTGACCTCTGTAACGATATGTCTTTAATTCTAAGAAAGTTGGACCTCCTCCTGTTCTTGCACGAGTAATAGCCTCATCCATTGCCTCAGCAACTTTTATAGGATTCATAGCATCTACAGGTCCGCAAGGCATTTCATATCCTAAACCAAGTTTCCATATATCAGTATGGTTTGCGGTTCTTTCTACCGAAGTTCCCATAGCATACCCGTTATTTTCTACACAAAAAACAACAGGCAAATTCCATAACATTGCTAAATTAAAAGCTTCGTGAAGGGAACCTTGACGAGTAGCTCCATCACCCATAAAGGTTAAAGTAACTGCGTCTCTTTTGTGATATTTATCTGCAAAAGCTAAACCAGCTCCTAAAGGAATTTGTCCACCAACGATACCGTGTCCTCCATAAAATCTATGTTCTTTAGAAAAGATATGCATAGATCCTCCCATTCCTTGAGATGTCCCTGTTCCTTTACCATACAACTCTGCCATTACTCGCTTAGGATCAACTCCCATTCCGATAGGCTGAACATGATTACGATACGCGGTAATCATTCTATCTTTAGTAAGGTCCATTGCATGTAGGGCACCAGCTAAAATAGCTTCTTGGCCATTATATAAATGCAAAAACCCTCTTACTTTCTGTTGGATATAAACTTGAGCAAGTTTGTCTTCAAACTTTCTCCAGAAAAGCATATCCTCATACCACTTCAGGTAAACTTCTTTAGTTACTTTTTTCATCTAAAATGTAATGATATTTCAAAATTAAGTCAGCTTTATAGCCGACCTCTCTAACAATTACAGAGTTTTTATGCTTATTTTTCAATTAAGCGAAAAACAAAAATAATATATTCATTACTAAGGAGAAAGCAGTTTTTAGATAAAAATCAACGAAAACGTTATAAATACGAATTATCAAAAATAAGTGGTAATAAATTAGCTAAAGAGTAAGATTTAACTACTTTTCCTGTTTCTCCCATAAAATATATCTCAATTGGCTTCTTCTGATTTAATTCATATTCTGCTATAGCTTGTCTACAAGCACCACAAGGAGGAGTAGGTGTAATCAATTGATGTTTTAAAGATTTTGCAGAAAGCGCCATTCTTAAAATTGGAACTCCTGGAAAGTTTGCTCCCGCCGAAAATATCGCTACACGCTCCGCACATAAACCAGATGGATAACAAGCATTTTCTTGATTATTACCCAAAACAACTTCGTCATTTTCTAACAATAAAGCAGCTCCAACTAAAAACTCTGAATATGGAGCATATGCTTTATCTCTAATTTTAAAGGACTGCTGCATCAATTCCTGAACATCCTTAGGCAACTCTTCTAGAGCATCATACACTTGCAATGTCGATTTTATTTCTATTTCTTTCACAATCAAAAATTTACAATAGTATACATACTAGTACTATCTTCTAATAAAGTATTCACAATGTACTACAAACAAAAAAAGTATCAAACATTAAAGCTTGATACTTTTTTAAGGTATGAATATCATTATGATTACCTATCGTAAAAGTCTTCTCCGAAATTAAATGAAAGACCGAATCGAAGCGTTCCTTCTAGCGGACTCTGCACAGAAGATGCATTGAATAAATAAGAAACATCTAAATTTACAATTGTATATTTAAATCCAAGTCCAAGAGATACAAACTTACGCGCTCCTTTTTCTTCTGCTTCATTGAAATACCCACCTCTGAAAGAGAACACATCTTTATATACGTACTCAGCTCCTAAAGACCAGGTAAATTCTTCTAATTCTTCGCTAAAACCACCATCAGCATCTCCCCAAGATGAAAAGATAGCTCCAAATGAACTTATATCTTGATATTCTGCATTATCTTCTGCATCTATATCACCATCTCCATCAAAATCCTGTGGACTAGGCACTAATAATTTAGCAAACTCTAAAGATGGTGTAATTCTATTGTACTCATCTAATAAGAAGTCAAATCCGGCACCTAATCTAAATGTAGTAGGAATAAAGTTTTCTTGTCCTGCGTCATCATATTTAATTTTAGGACCAATATTAGAAATATTTAATCCAGCTCTCCATCTACCATTAAAAGAGCTATAAGCAATCTCTTCACTACGATAAAAAGCAGCAACATCTACACCAAAACTTCCTGCAGCACTTGCATCGGCTCCCAAACCTTGCAATCTTAAATCAGAACGTAAATATCGTCCTGCAATACCCATAGAAAATGTAGGACTTAATTGTAATGCATATGAAACGTCTAATGTCAATTCATTAGGTTTCTGAACATTAGGCTCATCATTAGGACCTTGTCTAAATTCGATATCTCCTAGGCTGAAATATCTGAAACTTGCAGCAACAGCACTTCTACCATCCTGTCCAAAACGATTGTAATAATTTACACTCCCTAAAAATATATCATCTACTAGATTACTTAAGTAAGGTGTATAATTAATACCTACCCCTTGTTGTTTTGCAACAAATGCATATTTAGCTGGATTCCATTGTTGTGAAAATGCATCCGCTGAAGTTGCAACTCCTTGATCAGCTAAACCTGCTGCTCTTGCATCCGCAGCAATTAGTAAAAATGGTGTAGCAGTAGTTATTGCTCGGTTCTGGTCTTGAGCCTTCAATTTAAAATTTGATAGTGTTAAAAACACAAACCCAAGGATTATGATTTTTCTCATGTGAAAATTGATTTTGACAAATATATAGTTATTTAGTTATTATAATATTACGAGTTTTTCAAATTTCTCAACCCGTTGATTTGTTAACGTTGATTTTACAGATATCTTATACACATATACTCCTTTTCCTAATTTATCCCCAAAATCATCTCTTCCGTTCCACTGAATATCCTCTCTATAACTTGTTTTTCCGGACAATGTTTGATTGTTTGTCCAGATCACTTTTCCGGACACAGTAAACACCTGAATTTGAACCTCTAAAACATCATTAATAGCACTAGAATGCTCAAACCAAAATTCGGTATGACTTACAAATGGGTTTGGATAATTAAGAACATTATTAAGTGTAAAACCCGAAGCATCAGCCACTACAAATTGAATTTCTTGAGTAGAAGAATTATTATAAACATCCCACCCTTTGAATGTAAGCGTATGCAATCCTGGTTCTAAATCTCTAAATTTAAAATTAACGATTCCCTTTGTAAAATCATCTATTTCCGTTTCATAAAAATCATTAAGAATAAATGGATTCGCTTCATCACCATCTAATATAGCAGAAATATCGTGACCGATACCACTCGCAGTATTTATACCATTCTCATCTTGTAATCTAGCAATAAGTATCGGAGAATCATTAGTTACACCACCAGAAACAAAACTTTCATCATTCATAAACAACTGAATTTGAGGACCTACATTATCTTCGGGAGCATTTTCATTAAGACCACCTACTAAAATTGTTTGATCAACTCCTGTTTGATTCTCTAGAACTCCATTTCTAGAAGCATAAAAACTTATTCTTCCAGTATCAACTGGAATACCTATATCTCTGGGCACTATAAACTCGAAAGTAAAAAGACCATTAGTAACAGATGCTTTCCCTCTAAATATAATCTCTCCTAACGTTTCATAATTTAACTTAATTATCTCACCAGCACTATTTCTAACATTATCATTAGCAAGCGTAACTCTATCTACTTCTTTATCATATATTGTAGTAGACAACACTCCATTATAGTCAGACAATAAAGTTCCTGATTCACTTACTACTTCTCCAGATATTTTTATTCTACTTAGTGCCTTAAGAGTATCAACTTCTTGTGTAATAGGAACATCATTAATGTTAGTTAAACGAATATTTGGTTTAGGAATAGCCATTTTCATCGCAGGATCTCCAAAAAAGAAAACTACTCTTCTACTATTGGTAGTATATGAATTTTTTAATTGCCTTACAGCCTCCGCAATAGTCGGGTAATCAGAAGTATCCGGAAACAAAAATCCTGACAATCTATCATTAACCGAAATTCCGAAAGTTACAATTACATCTCTTGTCGTACTAATTAGACCTACTGCCCCACCACCGGTATTCCAATAGGTTAACTCCCCAGCAGAATCTCTACAAGGATTATCAAACTTAGTAAACTCGCAAGTAACCGTAATAAAAACGGGATACTTATTTGTATTTGCTAATTCGCTAGCATCCGATTTATTAAAAATAAATTCTTTTGCCAATCCATCTTCTCCACCGTGCCCAAAATAATCAATAGCTACAGCTCCTTTTTCTATTGCATTAGAAATAGCTTCATTCACTTTAGGATATCTACTTCCTGATGCTGAAGATTCTTGTTCAAAAGCATCAGCATATATTTTAGTAAGGTTTAAATAGGGTTTTCTTTGAACCAAATCATCGCCAAGCTCATCTAAATTTCTCTGGATAGTTTCTTCCCAATCAACATCAACATCATCTGCAATTAGTAGTACCGAATTTCTCCATCGTCCAAAGGACTGTTCATTATTATAGTCAATAATTTTAGTGACCATAGCATCTGCCAATTGTGGTGAATCAGCCAATACTCTGCCGACTGCAATATCTAATTGATCACTTGATAACATTTGTCCTTCTGCTGGATCCATAGATCCAAAAAAGTCATCTGTAGCAAAAGAACTTACTAAAGAAAAACTACTCAAACTCTGAAAAGTTGGAACTATATTGCTATCCGCACAATTTTCTCTTAACAATAAACCTTTATAATCAACTGATGCATCTCCAAAAAGACAAAGATATTTTAACCGCTCATTTGCATCAGAAGCATTATCGTATACATATCTCACTAAGTTTCGTATTGCCGCTATATCTTGTTTCCCACTTCCAAATTCATGATAGATCTGATCAAGTGTTACTACCTTAACATTATAATTATTTAAAGTTCTATGATGATCAGCTAACCTATTTGCAGATTGTAATAAATCATTATTTGAAACTATTAAATAATCAACATCTTCAAACTGCCCTTGATTATTTAGAAATATAGTTCCTTTTATATCCTGATTATCAACTTTTGCAGTTTGATCTGATAGCGGGTCGTAATAATTTGTTGGCACAATTGCCACATATTGCCTTGTTTCGCCCATTGTGGCTTTAAAACTTAAGGTAGATGATGCATTACCATTAACAATACTACTTATTAATTCGGGATTCGTTACATCCCATACTTGAGAAATACTAGACGCATTCGAAATATTATATTGTCCAATTCCTGCTAAGGTAGGCGCATCTTTATAGAAGAATGGCATTTGGGAATTAGTACCTATTAGCCCTCTGTTAGCCTCAAGACTTATAAAATCGAGATAACCTATTGCAGAAGGATTACCATTATTATTATAACTTAAACCAACTGTTACTTGATCAGAACCAGAAGTAACATCCTGTGTAATATTCCTCGGAGAACCTAGAGATGTCCCTGAAATTTGCCCAAAACTTAAGATCCCAACCTGTCCACCATTAACAGTTATATTCATACTGGACACAGAAGTAGAAGTAGCTGCTCCATAAACTCTTAACTCAATAGGTTCTGACGAAATTAAATTTGGGAAGTCAAAATTATAATCCCTATTATTTTGGACATCAAAACGATCACCAAACCAACGCCTTCCAACTTTTACAATATTATATTCATCTATTTCATAAAATTGATAATCTGTAAATGAATTAATCTGAATATCTGCCGCAGCGGTAGGTTCATTATAATTAGATACACGTCTACTATTAGAGCCTCCTGATGTTACATAATAATATGACTTATCAGCGTACAAATTTAGATTCGTTATATTTTCCTCACTATATCCTTCTGTATTTTCACCATAGAATAAAATATAATCATCCCCAGAAAAATTACCGTCTTCCCCTCCTACTATTTGTATCGCATTCTCTCTTAAATCAAACTCGGTATTTTCTTCATTTAATAAAGGCAGCATTCTTCCTCCATTACCATATATCTTTATCGTATTTGGATTAACTGAAGAAATATCCATACCTAAGCTACTTAAGAAAGCAGGTGTAACTTTAAAAACTCCCGTTTTATCAACATAAAATCGAAACCAATCTCCTGTTGCTAAAACAGAATTACTTATTGGAGCCCTTTTAGCATTTGCTCGGCTAGTTGTGGTTTGATAAACAATATCAAAAGAAACAACTTTTTTAAAAGCATTGCCATTTTTAACTATAGGTAAAAGACTAATAAAACCGGTTTTCTTATTTCTCGCTTTTATAGATTGAATATCATATGTAAGTTCGTTAGGAATTAAATTAACACTAAGATCTTTTAGATCTGCTCTGGAAATAGTTTTATAAACAACATTTTCAATTCTCGCAGTTCTTGAATTAATTTCTGCCGATTCTTCCCAAAATTTGGTATATCTGACTCCAATATCGTCTTGAAATTCAAAATTTTCTTCATCAAACCCCGGAACTGCGAAAGAAGTACTAGAAGTATTCATCTCTACATTTTTCCAGACAATATCAACATGTACTGTCTTCTGCGCCGAAATAAATGCAGAAATAAGTAAAGCGCAAAAAAATATAATTTTCTTCATCATAGCGTATAACGGGTTTAACACAGTTTTAGTGTTTTCCAAATTATGGTTTTTCTTCAAAAATAATAATAAACACCAAAATATTGCGTTAAACCAAAGTCAATCGTAAAAACATAAATTTTTCGCGATTTGATATTATTTTAAAAATATTAGGGTAAATTTAACGTTAATTATTATATTGCAAGCCCTAATTTCTACTTTAACGAACTTAAAATTATGAAAAACGCGTTAGTTTTTAAGTCGCTAATGGCCCTTACCATTAGTATCTTACTGTTCAGCTGTAACAAGACAGATTATGGCAACAGTTCTAGAGCCACTGGCTGGAAATACAACTCCAAGGATGGTGGATTCCAAGTAAACACTAATTATAAAGAACAAGAAACAGGTCCAGGATTAGTTTTTGTTGAAGGTGGAACCTTCACCATGGGACGAGTTCAGGATGATGTGATGCATGACTGGAATAATACTCCGACACAACAACACGTACAATCCTTTTATATGGATGAGACTGAGGTTACCAATGTTATGTATCTAGAATATCTTGATTGGTTAAAAGCTGTATACCCGCCTACTGAACCAAAATACAAAAACATTTACCATGGAGCATTACCAGATACATTGGTATGGAGAAATCGTTTAGGTTTCAATGAAATGATGACTAATAATTATCTACGTCACCCAGCATATGCTAATTATCCAGTAGTTGGCGTTAACTGGATTCAAGCTGTTGAGTTCAGTAAATGGAGAACTGACCGTGTGAATGAAAGAATATTGGAAGAAGAGAGTTTTATAAAAGAAAATGCACCTTTCGAGGATGTTTCTGCAGAAAGTACATTTAACACTGACACCTATCTAAATGCTCCCTCACAAACCTATGGAGGTAATGATGAAGCTATTAGAGGAGGAAAAAGATCTGAACAGTATGAAAAAAGAAATGATTCTACAGGTCTATACGTTCAACGTAAAGATGGATTACTTTTACCAAAATACAGACTACCAACCGAAGCTGAGTGGGAATATGCCGCTTTAGGTTTAGTTGAACTTAGAAGCTATAATATCTACAGAGGTAGAAAAAAATATCCTTGGGATGGTCAATACACACGTTCTGGAAAAAGAAGAACGCGTGGAGATCAATTAGCTAACTTTAAGCAAGGTGATGGTGATTATGGTGGTATTGCAGGATGGAGTGATGATGGTGCTGATATTACTGCTCCAGTAGCATCTTATGACCCTAATGATTATGGTCTTTATGATATGGCTGGTAACGTTGCAGAATGGGTAGCTGATGTATACAGACCAATTGTAGATGATGAGTATAATGACTTTAACTACTATAGAGGTAACGTTTATACTAAAAACGCTATCAATCCTGACGGAACTGTTAAGATTGTTACTACAGATTCTATTATCTATGATACATTAAGTAATGGTAAAATTGTAGCAAGAGTATTACCAGGCGGTATTTTACAAACTCCTGTTGACGAAAATGAAACATATTTGAGAACTAACTTTACTCAAAGTGATAACCGTAACTTTAGAGATGGTGATAAAAGTTCTTCTAGATACTATGAAGGTTTCCAAGACGAAAACATTCCTAATAGAAGGATGTATAACTCTCCAATCCATAGTGTTGAGCCAAGTGCAGCCGATAGTACGAAACTAGACAGAAGGTATGATGAGTCTAGTAAGAGAACTACGATTGTAAGTGAAGAAGTAAGAGTATATAAAGGTGGTTCTTGGAAAGATAGAGCATATTGGTTAGATCCTGCACAGAGAAGATTCTTCCCTCAGGATATGGCTACCGATTATATTGGATTTAGAAATGCAATGTCACGTGTTGGTGAAAAAGCCAAAAACAAAAAGACACCAAAACATAGAGCACCAAGATAAATTAAAATTTATCAGTTCGTTATAAAATAAAGCCCTGTCAATATGTACAGGGCTTTTTAATACAACTATAATACATGGATATTACAAGGCTACATGAATTATTTTTAAAAAGTGATGGTATTTCCACCGATACTAGGAAAATCGAAAACAACAGTATCTTTTTTGCTTTAAAAGGCGGCAATTTTGATGGTAACACTTATGCCAAACAAGCAATTGATAAGGGTGCGTTATACGCTGTAATTGACGATGAAAAATTTGCTATATCAGATCAATATATACTAGTTAAAGACACGCTTAAAGCACTACAAAGTCTAGCTACACATCATCGAAAACATCTAAAAATTCCAATTATTGCACTCACAGGAAGCAATGGAAAAACCACGACTAAAGAGTTAATTAATTGTGTACTATCCGCTAACTACCAAACAACTGCTACTTTAGGAAATTTAAATAATCATATAGGTGTTCCTTTGACTCTATTGTCAATGAACGAAAATACCGAAATCGGAATTGTAGAGATGGGCGCAAATCATCAAAAGGAAATTGAATTCTTATGCAATATTGCTCTACCAGATTTCGGCTATATAACAAACATAGGAAAAGCACATCTGGAAGGATTCGGAAGCTTAGAAGGTGTATTAAAAGGCAAAACTGAGCTTTATCGACATCTAAAAAAATATAATAAAACTGTTTTTCTCAACACAGAAGACACTAAGCTTTCTAAAGCAGCAGAAGGAATCAAAGTATACACATTCTCTCAAAAACAAGAAAGTGATATCACCATACAACTAGATGACGTTGACCCGATGGTTAATGTATTATGCAAAAATCAAAACATCCACAGTAATTTAATAGGTGCGTATAATTTTACAAATATCTCAGCAGCCATCGCTATCGGTTTTTATTTTAAAATCAATCCTGAAAAAATCAAAACTGCAATTGAATCTTACATTCCATCTAATAATAGATCGCAAATAATTAATAAAGAAGAATTAACTATCATATTAGATGCCTATAACGCCAACCCATCAAGTATGAGTGTTGCCATAGACAATTTCCATAACTTAGATTACAACAACAAAACTGTATTTCTTGGTGACATGTTTGAACTTGGAGATTCTGCTGCTGCTGAACACGAAAAAATTGCAGAAAAAGCAACTAAAACATCTTTTGACACAATTTATTTAATCGGCAATAACTTTTTCGAAACATCTATAAAGGATGTGCGGATAAGAAAATACAGATCTTTTGAAACATTAAAGGAAAATGAATCTTTTTCCGATATTAAAGATGCTATTTTAATCAAAGGATCCCGCGGAATGCAACTCGAACGTATTCTTGATATAATCAAATAAAAGAATAACGTTATATTATTTGTTATTCACATACACTTCTAGATTATCTAGAGATTCTTTTATTGATTTTCGGAACGATCTCTTCATAACTAAATGCAACATGATTTTTTTTAAAACTGACCTTGCTTCTGGATACAATTCCAGAAGTAATTTACAAGAGTTTTGAGAAGTAGGAACAAGTATATAAAATTGATACATCCCATCAATTATCGGAATATCAGTAGTATGCTCTCCGTAAATCAATTTATCAGGTTCTACAGCTTTTGTTACGGTAGTAAAATTTAATCGTTTCCCATCTATAACACAAACATGTTCTGTACCTAAACGAGTTACTTCGTCTGGATTGTAAACAAATTCATTAACTCCTTTTACCCAATGATGTCGATAACTATAATTAGTAATGTACTCTAACAATTCTTCTGCGGAAACATGGTATTCTTTTTGAAACTCCAATACTGGAGATTTATCAAAATGTACCTCATATGGGGTTTCATATGAAGTAAGCTTTAAATTTTCTTTATCTATCTCTGAGAACAAATATTTAATGTTTTTCTCATCATAAACATCCTCATATTTCGAAAAATTAAAAAGTTGGCTTTTATATTTATTAGAAATCCCAATCACTTTAGACAAGTCTTCACTTAACAAAGCATAATTATTACTAGAAATCGAATTCTTAAGTAATCTATGTGCCTCTATCACTATCTGCCCAAAAGGCTTTCGTTTACCTTGAACCGTTATGAATTGTAATTCTCCAGAATGTGCAATAATTTTTAACTGAAGATCTGGTGCTGTTGCACACGCATTACATGGGCAGATTCTATTTTTTTCTAACACCTTAAGATGACTATAAAAAGACGTAAACATTGTTTCTATCTGCGCCAATAACTTCTCCTGAGAAAGAACCACGCCCTCTTTATAAAAAAAAAGTGCATCTCCTTCAACTTCGGCTAACTTTAAATTTTGAGTATTAGCCTTAATCAAAACCTCTAACAACTCTGCAATCACATGCTGACTGTGCTCTATTTCTGTATTTTGAACAAATTTTGTGTACCCAGATATATCTGGTATAAATAATAAAGATTCAGCCATTAAACATAGTTTTATGCTAGTATTTACTAAATCTAACAATTTCCTTCTAAGACGTAGCGGTTTTATAAATTATTTAGGAAAATAAAGTAATACGAAATATCAGGTTTTACAAGGAACTTTAGAAAAATATCTGATTTACTATTGAGATTCTTTAGAATATAAATGCACATCTCTTTGCGGAAATGGTATTGAGATATCATTAGATTCAAGTCTTTTTTTAGCTTCCTCCATAGTATAGAAATGAACAGTCCAAAAATCATCATTAAGTGCCCAAAAACGCAAAGATAAGGTCACAGCACTATCCCCTAGTTCAGAAACAAATATCTCGGGAGCTGGATTTTTAATAACCTTTTCCTGCCCATTGACTAAATCCAATAGAATTTCTTTAGCATCTTTGATATTACTATCATAAGAAACCCCTATCTCTATCTTACCTCTTCTTTTATCCTCTGCCGAGTAATTAATTATATTACCGTTAGATATCTTACCATTTGGTATTACTGCCAATTGATTTCCAAAAGTATTTACCTTAGTAGTAAATATGGAAATTTCCTTAACAGTACCCGAAATGCCTTGTGCTTCTATAAAGTCCCCAATCTTAAAAGGTTTAAAGAATAAAATAAGAACTCCACCCGCAAAATTAGACAAAGATCCTTGCAATGCTAGACCAATAGCTAATCCAGCCGCTCCTAATATTGCAACAAGAGAAGAAGTTTGAACACCTAATTGCGTTACCACTAATACTATAAGCAAAATCTTGAGACCTATATTTATCAGATCATATAAGAACTTTTCTAATGTTTCATCATAATCCTTCTTTTGAAAAAATTTACGAAGTGCTTTACTAAAAATATTAATAATCCAAATCCCTACCAGAAATATAATAATTGCCGAAATTAATCCTGGTAAAAAATCCCAAATCCAAGTTACAAATTGCTCCCAATTTTCCTTCGTAAGCCCTAATTTCTCCATTTTATTTTAACGTAATTTATTATTATTCAAAAATAATTGTTCTTGAATAAAAACACATCATATAAGCATTTAAACATTCTAAGTTTTTACTTCTATTTTAATCTTCATTTTTATTCAGAAATACTAATAGTGTTCTTTCTGAAATTGTTCACTTTATTAACCAGCTTATTAAATCACTAACATACGGACATAAAAAAACCATTCAAATGAATGAATGGTTTTGTTCATTATAATGAGTTTGAAGGAGCTTCGTTTCATTTTTTTTTGACACAGCGTATGAAATCCATCATCAAAATTTACGAGCTTCAATATTGTTTGAACATTGGAATTGGATTTACCATTTGAAGGTTTAATACTCTTGAATCAACTTCATCTTTAAATGCTATATGACATTTGTATTTATTATCTAATAGAATTTCTTTTAGGAAGAAACTTTCTTTATCAATTATAGTTTTATTGTCTATTATCTCAAAAGAATCTAATGGAAGTGAAAGCCCAATACCAAGAGCTTTTATAACAGCTTCTTTTTGTGTCCAGTAATCAAAGAAAGAGCTTTCAGGATTATCTGAAGAAATTATTCGTTGCCACTCTAAGGCTGTCATTTGAGTTTTAAAATCCTCAATATGAAGACTGTGTAACATTTCGATATCTATTCCTATTTCACAAGTTTCTGTTATTGCACAAACAACCATATTCCCTGAGTGAGAGATATTAAACTTCACTTTACCTTCCTTAAAATAAGGCTTGTTATAGCTAGTATATATTACGTTATTCTCGCAAAAAGGTAAATCTATATTTTCTAATCCCTTACCTAGAAGAGTTCTTCCCAATAATGACAATTGAGCATCTTGCCATCTTCTGTATTTTAAGAGTTTATTTTGGAAATCAGTAGAAAACCCTGGTAATAGTTCTTTCAAAAGGAATTCATGATTTTTCTCAGATATATAAGAATAAAGTATTTGCGTCATGATCTAAAATTATTAATTACTTAATTCATTTTTAAGCGAGCATCTGCATGAGCAGGAAAAATTTGAAACTTCAGCCAGAGATATGTCACCCTTTGCTATTAAGTCTAATTTTCTTTTACATATAGGCATACCTTCTTTATCCAGAATTTTTGGTTTATCACTTTTCATAATCGTTATTTTAATTGTAAAATGGAGAATGTTGTGGATTCCACACAGTATTTCAGGCTATTATGAAGGCAACAATCTTGTAGAGAATCTTATTATATTTCTAAATAATATATTTATAAAATACCCCAATAAAATAGGTAAGTAACTAGTAAAATATTTGAGAATAACACTGAAAAAACAATGCTTCTGTCATTGATAATTTTAATCCGTACTATGAAATATAACATTGTGATAAAGAGCAATGCACTAAATATAAGTAATACGGTAAATATATAATTGAAATTTTCGGGCAGACCGAATGCTAAAACAAAATAGTTTTGACCAGCCACTTTGGTTAAAGCCAAAACAAGGCTAATCAAACCTGTAATACCAACAATAGATGTCAAAATGCTAAGAACTCTTATTATTTTATCCGAATTAGTTTTATATTTTTTTCTTATCAACTTGATGACATATGTAAAAATAAAAACAAACATTATTAACAACGCTACAAACAATGGAAGTAGAAAGACTAAATTTATTTTACTTAAGTTATTTCCAACTTTAGAAACACCTGGATTGAGAGCAACTCCTCCAACAAAATCTATTGTAGCTTCTTTTTTAAATGCCGATATATCTAATTGTTTATTTGGATTATTAATAAAAAACTCAGCTACCTTACTACCAGTTCTAGTAAAACCTGGAACATGACCAAGATTATGTCCTACTACGGTGTATCCTTTTTTAAATTTTCGAGCTACTTTATCACCATTTGTAAGTGGAGTTATAGGGTCATACTCGCCAGAAAACACGAGTACTGGAGATGATATACTTGACAATTTAGATAAATCATGAGGCACTATTGTGTCCTGTCGATTAAGATTCCATTTCTCGCAAACCTTAAAATCTGATTTATAAAATGCAACCCCTCCTTTCAGTCCCTTATACTTGGATGCATCAGTTTGATATTCTGAAATTTTATTGTTAGGAAGTGTTTCATTACAGCTTACACAAAAATACACTCCATAATCCATTCCAAGCAAGCTAGAAAATGCAGCTACCAAATTTCCAAGAGCATCTTCATTTCTTTCATGAAATTGATAGATTAAAAGCGGAATTACCTCCACAAGTTTTTTGTTATATAATGCCTGCTGTATTGCTATTTTAAAATCTTCTGAATTATATGTAAATTCTCCAGATGCAATTATTTTCTTATCAACTTTTACTGTTATCGGATGTTCTTCCAAATCTGCAATAGTTTTATAATATATCGTCTCCAAATCAGGATATTGATTATGACAATCTGAATCGCTCAAACATCTTTTAAATACTTTAGAAAGACTGCTTATATAATTAGTTGTATTCTTTGTATAGTATGTTGATATCTCGGAAATGGGAGAATCCAATGATAATGTTTTAATATCTTTTGGAAACATACTTGTATAAAC
The DNA here is from genome assembly GCF_018100855.1 of Aquimarina sp. MMG015. Classification (NCBI taxonomy): domain Bacteria; kingdom Pseudomonadati; phylum Bacteroidota; class Flavobacteriia; order Flavobacteriales; family Flavobacteriaceae; genus Aquimarina; species Aquimarina sp. MMG015. Next base: position 99,892 of record NZ_JAGJEB010000005.1, on the reverse strand, counting down.
CTGAGCCATATATGTCCCATATGAAGCTCCATATACATGCCAATTAGAATATCCCAATAAAGTCTTTAAAGCGTGTAAATCTCGGGAAACCGACAAACTATTATAAGCCTCAATATCTACTCCTTGATTTAAAAGATCTTGTTTACAAAACAATGCTTCTGCAGTTTTTTGTTTTTCATCTTCTGTCTCTGATTGATTTTTAGCCAAGATTTCCATAAATTTTTTCCCTAGATCAGGACAAAGTCTAGGTTCTGAAAACCCAGTTCCTCTAATATCAAATAAGACAATATCATTCTTTTCCCTTAGAGGGTGCCTATACCAAGATCTAATGTTTTGAACGCCACTAGCTCCAGGACCACCTTGAATAAAAACAACTGCATCGGCATTCGCTTTATTAGATTTATTTTTTAATATACAAACTGCAATTTTGATTGTATTGCTTTTAGGGTCATCCCAATTTTCAGGAACGGAAAGAAACTTGTACTCTATTGTATCTTCTTTTAATACATCTGCATTCGGAAAAAAAGTTTCCGTTTCTTCTATCGATGTGTTTTGACCTTGTATTGATGTGAAACAACAAAGGACAAACAATACCATTACTACTATATTTTTCATATAAAAACTCATAATTTTTTATTATTATAATTTTATTGATTTGTGATGTTTAAAAACTAAAATCTATATTAATAGCCTGCTCTTGTTCAAATGCCAAGTCAGCATTAATATCATTTATTGAAATGTTTGGGTTACGTACAAGTTCTTCGAGAATTTTCTTGTATTTCAACACTAAAAGCTCAATGGTTTCTATTTCGTATTTACTTGTATCGTAATAAATAGAACCATGTAGATGCTCTTCATTTATGGAAAAGCTAACTAATAATGGTAATCTATTGTATTTTGCATCTACTGGATTAAACTCTAAAGAGAAATCTTGATTTATTTCAATTTTCTCATAGTTAAACGTGGGATTCTGCAATACCAAAATTGCTTCTAACCTTAAAGAACTGAGTATCTCTTCGGGAATATCTTGATGCTTATCTATTGCCAACATATCCTTTTGTACATTTTGTAACATGTCTGTAAACAATTGATCAGGATCTACCTTTAAACGTAATGGTAATGTTTTTACAAACATTCCAATCTGAGAATGTAGGTCTGAAAAAGGTCTCCCAGAATTTATAGTACCAATACAAATATCCTTAAGTCCTTGCATCTTATAAACCAGTATATTAAATACTGTCGCCAATAATGTATGAAGTGTAGTTTTTTGACTTAATGCTGTTTGATTTAACTTCTCAAGAAATGCTTTGTCCCAATCAAAATGATAAAAACTTCCAGAATACTTCTCACTCAATTTTTCATCTTGATCATAAGAAACAAGACTTCTCCATCGATAATTATTGAGGTACTGTTTCCAAAATTGATAGTTATCATTTCTGTTATTAAGCTCAATATTATGTTGCCAAACTGCATAGTCTTTAAATTGAAGATTAAGCTTTTCTTGCTGAAAATTTATTCCCGAGGTTAATGAAATATAGTGTCCAATAACTTCCTTAATCAAAACCTCTAGTGACCATCCATCCATCATAATATGATGAGTTACAAATAATAATAAGCGATCTCCTGTTGATGTTTCAAACATTCCCAAACGTACGAGAGTTTCCTCCTTAAGATCAAACTCCTGATTGGCATATTCTTCTAATTCTCTCTTTATATTAGAATTATCCACAAAAAAACGATCTATTTTAAAACACGTTTCTTTATTTGATCTAATTATTTGATGAGGAGTTCCTTTAAATTCAACAAAATTTGTTCGTAGCATTTCATATTTACCAATGATTTTTCTAAGTGCTTTTTCCAACAATACATGATCAAACTCACCATTTACTCTATAAGATCTAAACATATTATATGCGACTGATTTTTCACTTTGGAATGAAGCCAACCATATTGCATATTGTGGTAATGTAATTGGATAATGGGATTTTATTGTTGTTTTTGGTATTGATTTTAATTCTTGGATCTCTTTCCTTTCTAAAAACGACGATAATGATGCTATTGTAGGATAATCAAAAATGGTTTTCAAAGAAATCTGATATCCTAACTCTTTTTCTATTTTACCAATTAATCTAACTGCATTTAATGAGTGTCCTCCAAGTCTGAAAAAATTATCTGTTGTACCTATTTCATTCTTTGTTTCTAAAACTTCTTTATAATATTTACAAAGCTTAATTTCTAGAAAGGATATTGGTCTTTTATACTGAGATGCAACGGAAGAGACCTCTATATCTTTTAGCGCTAGTACTTTTCTATTAACTTTTTTATTAGGTGTTAACGGAAAATTCTCTAATGGAATAATAGTATATGGTATCATATACTCTGGTAATTCTTTTTGTAATTGATTAATTACCTCATCTACATTAATCAATTTTTGATTTGGAATTACATACCCGATTAAAGAAGCTTCTTGATTTGTTTTCTTTTGGGCAACAACCACAGAGGATTTTATTGTGTCTAATTGGTTTAATTTGGTTTCTATATCGCCTAGTTCAATACGATATCCTCTAATTTTTACCTGATTATCATTACGCCCTAAAAACTCAATTCCACCATCAGTATTCCATCTACCTATATCTCCAGTATCATAAACTTTCTCATTTTCATTAAACGGATTCTTTACAAATTTCTCTTTAGTTAATACTTCGTTTTTGAAATATCCTTTTGCCAATCCATCTCCTCCGATATAAATAGCACCTGTAGTGCCTACTGGTAACAATTTTTTATATTCATCAAGTACATAAATATCAGTATTATGTATAGGCCTTCCAATATTAGAAGCATCTTGAGGTTTCTCAACTTTTTTAATACTTGACCAAATAGTCGTTTCTGTCGGACCATACATGTTCCAAACCTCTGAGCAAGTATTTATTAAACTTTCCGCTAGAGATTCACTTAACAAATCTCCTCCACATAGTACTTTTAGCATATTATCACCTCCCCAATTTGCATTATAAAGCATCTGATAAAAACTAGGTGTTGCTTGTATTATAGTAGGATTAACCTGTTTTAGTTCTTCAATTATCGCTAATGGATCAATCAAAGTATCATTATCTATAACATATAATCTTGCCCCAGAGATTAAAGGAGTGAAAAATTCCAGTATCGAAATATCAAAAGACTGAGTGGTCACAGAAAATAGTATATCTTCTTGCGTAACTCCAGGCTTTTGCTGCATACTTAACAAAAAGTTCAGGAGGGATTGATGTCCTACTTCAACTCCTTTAGGATCCCCTGTAGATCCAGAAGTATATATTATATAAGCCGTATCGGATGATTGTACTCCACTCAAAAAAGAAGTTTTATTAATGCTTTTATCATTGAGTAAAGTTTCAATATTAATATATCTAACCTCCGTATCTATTATATCTTGTTGTTCAGCACCTCCTATAATACACTTTACATCACTATGTCCAATTATATACTTAAGTCGTTCCTTGGGAAAACTTGGATCCAAAGGAATATATGCTCTTCCCGATTTAAAAACTCCCAACAAAACTGTTACTAAATCTGCCGAACGATTCATCAAAACAGTTATTGGAGCTTTATCCTCTTTTCCAAACTCCCGAGATATATAATTAGCGACTTGATTTGATCTAATATCTAATTCCTTATAGGTATATGTATTAAATCTGTCTTGAATTGAAATGCTATTTGGTTTTTTCTTGACTTGATCATCAAAGCTAGACAACAATGTTGTCTCTTTATTATAGCTTGATCGAGTCTGATTAAAACCACGCAGTAACTGTTGCTCTTCTTTCTCTGTTAAGTAATTATAATCTAATAATTTTTTCTTTGTATTTCTAACAACGTCTTTCATAAGACACTCAAAATGTGCAACCAACTGACTAGCAGAATTTTTATCAAAATAATTTACATTATAATCAAAATCTATTTTGACATCTTCTAGCTCATCAAACTCTCGGATATAAACCGCTAAAGCTACTCTTTCAGATTGATGTGTTAAGGGAATAACTCTAGTTTCCGTATTTGTAAAATGATCTGAATAATCTTGTTTTTCATAAGACAATGTAATATTAAACAGTCTTTCCTTATCTTGGAAAACATCTAATTCTTTTATCAACTTTCCTAGTGGATAGCGTTGATGACGATAATCTTGTCTAAGTTGTTGTTTTATTTGACTAATTAAATCTTCAAATGTATCTTCAAAATCAAGAGGTATTCGCAAAGCAGAAACTCCCATAAAAAGCCCTACCGTTTTCTTAAAAACTGATTTGCTTCTATTTAATACAGGAAGCCCAATTGCAAAATCTCGATTTTGATGTTTTTTTCCAAAATAAAGATATAACAGTGCCAGGATGACTTGAAAAGTTGAACATTTATTCTCTTTTGCAATATCTAAAAGTTGATTATATATCGAACGTTTGATTATCAATTCTTTTCGACTACTCTTATTAATATCAATCGTATCATCTAATTTTTCAAATAATCGTTCGGGAAGATTTTGAAACTTATTTTTCCAAAAAAGTCGGTCTTTTAAAAAATCTTCTGACTCGCTATATACTTCATCATTACTAACAAAATCTTGGTAGGAATAAGGGTATTCTGTTTCTATACGCCCCGATTCCATAAGTTCATTATAATTCGTGACTAGTCTTTGAAACATTAAGGATGTTCCCCAACCATCGGTAATAATATGATGATATACAGAGAATAAATAATGATTTATTTTGTCTACCTTAACTAAAATGAATTTGTGTAATAATTCTTTAGAATTAAAATCAAAAGGTTCTTGAAAAGCTGTTTGCATAAACACCTCAGCTCTATTATTTGCATCTTCTTGATTAGAAAAATCTACATAACCAAGAGTGGATTTATGTTCAGATAAAATTTTCATTTCAGCATTTCCTTCGGTACGAACGACAATACTTCTGTATGCATCATGTTGATCGATAAGCTTTATGTAAGCTTCGTTCAGGGTTTCAAAATCTATGTCACCTTTAATAGCTATTTTGGCTCCTATATTATAAATAGGTTCATTTGGATATAACAATTGCTCAAAATAGACATCTTGTTGCGGAAGTGTCAATCTCATATCGATATTCTATAAATTAAAGAAATACTCTCAGATAAAAGAGTTAATTAAGAGAGAAAAAGAGTGTTTTCTAGGCCCACAAACTCTCGGTAAGTTCAACTTTATTATCTACGTCTACATCTTTTACGATTTTTCCGTAGTCAAATTTTATAATACGATCTGCAAGATGGAAATAGGCATCATCATGAGTAACAGCAATAATCGTTTTTCCTTCTGCTCTAAGTTTTGGAATCAATTCTTCGTAGAAATATTTTCTAAAATGTGGATCTTGATCAGCTGCCCATTCATCTAGTATTAAAACCGGTTTCTTTTCAAGGAGTGCAAAAATCATTGACATTCGTTTACTTTGTCCTTTAGAAAACTTTCTTCTAGCTGACTCTTCTTTATCATCAGTAACTACCTGATCTAAACGCATGGTTTCTAGCAATCCTCTATATTCATCATTCTCTTTAAGTTGATAATCATCATAATTATGAGAAAATATATGATTGTTTGTAAAAATTGCTGTCATAGAATCTTGTAAATCGTCCTTGATATTCAAGTATTCATTATCATTTAAAATGATTTCCCCTTCAGTAGGTTTGTATAGACCTGTCAAAACATTAATAAATGTACTTTTACCAGATCCATTACCTCCCACAACAAATAGAACTTCTCCTTGATTTATTGTTAGATCTATTGGACCTAACGCGAATGTCTTCTCATCATTTTCATTTTCATAGTTAAATAATATATTTTTAAATTCCAGAGATTCAAACTTCTGATCTTCATTTTGGATTGAAGTCGCAACTTCATCTTCAATTTGAAAATCTTTCATAAAGTTTTTAATTCTCTTATTTGCAACCATAAAACGAGTATACATTTGCTGCAAGTTTATTAAGTTATTTATGGGTCCAGAAATAAATAGAATTACAACCACATAAGCTATAACATCTTCTCTTTCTAATAACCCCAAGGCTGGTAAACCAAATAAAATAACTCCAATAACAATATACAATCCATATTGACTAATCATATTGATGGATAGAAAAACATAGTTAACTTTAAAATCCAAACCTTCAGCATCATCACGATTAGGACCTAAATATTTTCCCATTATGTTTTTTCTTCGGGATACACTTAATTTTAATTCTTTGAAACCTGAAATCAAATCATTTACATACTTATAATAATGTTCATTATATTTTCTTAACCTTTCTACTTTACTAGACATAGAGTTCATAACAACAAAGTAACAAGCTGCTACTAAAACAATTAAACCTAATACAATTCCTGCAGATGTAGCTGATAGTGTGAACATATATACAACTCCTAATACCAACATTAATAGTGAGCTAACTGTATGAGTAACTGTATAGGGCAAATTGGAAAATATTCGTAAGTCTTCCATGGCTGTATAAAAACGCTGAGTGCCAAATTTTTCGAGCGTTATTAAAGGTGCTCTTAGTATTTGATTGAACAAGTTTTTTTCATTTTTGTATAATATTTTAAAAGCATACTTATTAAGTGCTTTCTGGAATATTACATTTAGTAAATATGTATATCCTACGGCTGATAAAAAGACTATAATCATATAATCCTTTAAAAATTCTTCGTTCCCTGCAAGAACCTTGTTTATTATATATATGATCCCAAAACTTAAAATTGTATTTGGTATGGCATATAATAATAAAAGAATAATATCTTTTGGTTTTAATTTTAACATATGTAAAGTTTTTGGATTAAAATAGAACTGCACTCACTATTATTCTTATAGTTTTATTGCACTACAACATAAGAGTTAGTGGCACTTTTAAGCTTTACCTATTGTATCTAATTTGAATGTTTCATTTTAGAATAAATAGGGAAGTCAAAAAAATATTCAAGTATTACTGTTATTTATATAATAGGGTTACCCAGTTAAGTTGCGTGAATTATATTAGTAATATAAGCGTAAGAATTAAAAGTCTTGAGCTCTCCGGCGAATCGAACAAAATTTTTCAAAATAAAATTACTACTCATTTTCAATACCTTGAGGACTAAATGGTGTAACCCTATTATATAATTCATTTAAGAAGTTCACTTTTTAGTGTAACAAACTTACCTTCGAGATATTTAATTAAAGGAAGAACATGCGTATCATATTCATCCCATTTGCTTTCAAAATCTTCGATAATATGATGAGTTGTTACTAGTTCTCCTTCGTAATACTCTCTAACTATAGGGTGTAAAAAAGCACTTAAATGTGCATTATCAACATCATCTTTATGAACACGTTCTACTGCAAATATATCACTAGCATTCTTGAAGATTTCGTCTCCATATTCTAGTGTAATTACAAAATATCTAGAACCAAATAATGAATAATTATCGTGTAAATAATCAACGGGAACGTCATAAAAGTACTTTAATGTACCCTCATCAGTTAAAACAATAACATGTCCTATATATCCAAATTGTTGCCATAAACTTGATGCCCTATTTACGTTATCGATAATTTTTTGAGCCATACTTTCAGGAGAAACCAATTCTTCTGATTCGTATACCCACTCTCTATCATTAATTTTATTATCTAATATGTGGTATAGACATTTACTATTATATCTAAATCCATGAATAAATCCAGAAGTAGATTTTTTGTAATCTCTCATTTGAGTTATAGTACCTGCAAAATATAAATTCTCGATATTTACCGATTCCCAACTAGAGTTTTGCTTTGGAAATTTATCTCTATTACTTAATTCTGGTTTTATACTATCATGAAACATTGACGTATCAAATTTAAAACCTGTACAATTGATTATCTCATCATATATTAACTCTTCAACCTCACCATTTGCATTTCCATAAGCGACAGTGACATAATATTGGTTGTTTTCGAATTTGATTGACTCAATTTCTCCATTAATAACAGCATTTTGTGATTTTAACTGGTACGTATCTAAGAAATTATTATTTACAGCTCTCAAATGACCCACATAATGTGTGCCCCAGGCAAGTTTTAAAGGGTTTGGACTCAAACAATGAATCAACGTTGCATATGGGATTAAGTGATCAGCTGTTTCAAAAGCAGAATTTGCTTTTCCTAATATTAATATTCGTTTTCCTGTATATGGTTTAGGATCAAACTCTAGATCAACATAATTCGTACATAAATCAATATTCTCTATATTTGGCATATAAGGTTTACTCAAACCAGTAGCAATTACTAAGTGCTCACATTGATATGTTTCATCATTCGTTTCTATTTCAAAATGATCCAGTTTTCTTATTTGTTTTACTTCGGAATTATATTTTATATTAAGATTATGATATTCAGAATATTTATTTATATATTCCACAAATGAATCTGAACTTGGAAAATATTCTTCAGAAAAATCTTTGAATAATACTTCATTATCATCACTTAATAGTGAGTTCCAATCAAATCTCATATTAACCTCTGGATCCTCAAAACCTGTATGTACCTTGTTAATAGAAATTAACTTTTTGTGAATAGGGAATTTTTCATAAAACGAACCTGATTTATCATTTCGCTCCAGTACTAGATAATCTATATTATTTTTTTCAAGATAGTAAGCTAATTGAATCCCCCCAGGGCCCGCTCCGATAATAATAATTTGTTTTCTCATTTTTGCTTAATTTACATTTATATAAATTTTTATAAAAGACAATTTCACTTTTCGATATTATATATTGTCTATAATTTCTTCATGTAATTCATTTTTTTACTGTAAAGACATGATTTATTTTATCACTTTTAGAAGTGCATGATTATTAATTCCTACGATGTATTTATTTGGCATGGCAATCTGATCTAGATCACTATGTAATTATTTTTAAAGTCAATGAATGAAATTAGATCAACAGTTTATTACTATTGATTTAGAGTTGATCGATATTATGAATAGTATTAAAAGAATGAAATAAGGCTGTAAATATTCTATATAATATATGATGAGTAGGAATGTTTCTCAATTAGTTTTCCTGTTTTTTGTTTTATCACCGATAAAGAAACACTCTTTGCTTAATAAGCGGAACAGGAAATTTAATGACGCAAAATTTTTAAATCCTTAGTAATAATCTTGTTGTGGTTATTAAACAAATGAGTATTGAGGATTTTGCGATTTAGTGCAGGTATTTTTAATATATTACTCCTGTGCTAATCAAGCATTTTTTAATTATCTCTGTTATTTTTTGTGGATGGTCATATATAAAAAAATGATCTCCACTTAAGATTTGAAATTGAAAATGACCAGAAGTGAAATTATTCCAATTTTCAATATTCTCTTTTTTCCTTTCTTCGGATCCCATTAAGGCATAAATTGGTATCTTAATCATAGTGTTTTTTTCATATTCCCGATCAGTTTCAACCACTTTAAAATCAGCTCTTAAAATGGGAATAAAGAACTTAAAAAATTCATCATTATTGATCACCTCTTTAGGTATTCCGCCTAATGAAATAATTTCTTGTTTAAAATCTTCATCATTCAACTTGTGACGGATTTTTGGTTCTTCATCGTTTACATCATTTGAAACACCTGGACCTGGATTACCGGAAACAATTAACTGCATTGGACTATCACCTGTTTTTTCCATTTCGAAAGCGACACTTAACCCTAAAGTGGCCCCCATACTATGCCCATATATAATATAGGGTACGTCATTATTTCTAAGACTTTTAATTTGTCGAACATAATCCTTTACACAGCTTTGCTTGTTTTCTAAAAAATCTTGATCAAACCTTTTTCCTCTTCCAGGTAATTCAAGGGGTAAAAATTCAAATAATTCCGAATTATATTTTTTTAAAAAATCAAAAGAATAAGAGCTCCCTCCCGCAAAATGAAGTAAAAACAACTGTACTTTTTTAGTCATTTTATAATGTTTAATTTCCAGATCTTCTCTTTTCTTCTTCATTTCCAAACTTCCTTTCTCTTACTTTGATTTTCTTGTTTCCAAATTTGTACATCAGAGAAAGTCTTACGGATCGATCCCTCATGTATACTCTGGATGACTGTCTTATATCATTCACAAAAGATGTTTTCCCTAATTCATTTAATCTCAGAATGTCAAAAGCACCTGCGGTCAACTGAAGACTTTTATTAAGTAGTTGGAACTGAAAAGAAAGATCTAACTTATGTCTTTCGGCATATTCAAATTGGTTTTTATTATAAGGAGAACTATAACTATAATTTACTTGGGCCCTAATGGTTTTTTTAGGATTTAAGTGTAATGTATTATTAGTTTCAAAATAAAATCTAAGCCCTTGTTGAGTTCTAGTGTTTATTTCTCTTTCAAACTTAACATCACTCCCTAAAATATAAAACCCATTTTGGCTTTCCAACCAATTCAATTTATTAAATATATAGTAAGTATTTATCCCATAGTTATATAGGGTATAATAATTCTCAATACTATTAGCCTGTTCGTCCGAGTTTTCGTTAATAATAGCTACTTCTCCAAAACCATCTGATTCTATACTTAGAAAAGCTCTTGAAAAGAATTTTCGTTTATGGGAATATGAAAGCTCCATATTATCTGAAAAAGATGGTCTCAATAATGGGTTTCCATCAACAAAAAATGTATTTGTATAATATCTTCTAACAGGACTTAATTCATAATACAACGGTCTTCTAATTCGTCTCCCATAGTTAAAAGAAAATGTATTTTTTTTATCCTTTTTATATGATATATAAAATGTTGGAAATAATCTTAAATAATCAAACTCGTTAACAGTATCTTCTATAAAAGAAATTCCTTCAGTTTCTGTGTTCTCTAATCGCAATCCAAGTTGCATATCAACTTTTTTTCCTATTTTTTTAGTTGCATTTATATATACAGCTTGTTGAGTCTCAAGATATTTAAAATCATCTCCAAATTGTGGGTTCAACACGTTGTTTCCCGACAATGTATTGAAATTATCAATTTTATATAAGCTCTCTGAATGATTTATTCTTCCACCAAATGAAAGATTCACGGTAGATAGCGGATATTCTACATCTATTCTTCCACTATAATTCTTTAAGTCCTCATTTGAAATATTTAAATTAGAAAATACATCGTTTATTCTAACGCCATCAGAATTAAATGAAGTGGTCAAAACGTCAATTTCTTCATTTTTCTTATTTCTGAAAAAATCCAAATCTATTGATATTTTACGCCCTAAGGTATCTAGTTTATGAGTAAAATTTAAATTGGCTGCATTGTACGCCCCATATACATCATAGTTAGTTGATCCTTTATAAATAGAATCCAACTGGCTCCCTTCAAATACATTATTAACATTCCTAATATCTATATCTGGAACCCATAAACTATTTAAATATTGTACTCCCATTGTTGTTTTATCAGAAATACTATAATCAATCATTAAACGAGTAGCCAATTTATCTTCTCTCCATTTATCAACTCGATCAAGTTCCCATAAGCCTCGATCATAATTAATTTCTGTATTTCTTTGGACTTCGTTATCACCTAAAGTAGCATTAACCCCTAATAATAGTTTTACTTTGTTTTTATTATAGCTAAAGTTATTATTCAGATTATATATTGCATATTTTGCTTGAGTATACGAAAGATTTATTCTGTTGTTCCATATTTTTTCTGTATTTCTTTTGTAGATGATATTTATAAGTCCACTATTTCCTTCAGCTTGATACTTTGCTGGAGGGTTGGTAATAATTTCTACCTCTTTTACATCATCTGCCGAAATCGAAGATATATAACTTACCAGATCGTTTCCAGATAGTGGTACTAATTTGCCATCTACCATTAATCGCATTCCACTCTTACCAATCATTACCAATTGATCATCACTAATAGTAACTCCTGGAGCTACTCTAAGAACATCAAGTCCTGTTCCACCGCTGGTCATCCCATTATTTTCGTTATTAAACACCAAACGATCTACTTTTTGTACTATGCGTTCCTTATTTTTAACAATAAGAACCTCATCTAGTTCATTATCAAAAACTAAAGATAGTTCTCCTAAATCTAGGTCACTATTTATCTCAATTTGCTTTTCTAGATTTTGATATCCTACATGACTTATCGTTAAAGTATATAAGCCTTGGTTAAGATCTATAGTAAAGGTTCCTGCTTTATCGGTTATAGCGCCAGTTACAAGATTATTCGAAGTGCTTTTTACTAATATATTAGCAAACGGAATAGTTCCGTTACTATCTTTTATTGTTCCGTTAACCTTATATTGACAAAATGTAATTAATGGTAAAAATAATACTATGAAGTTAATTACAATTTTCCAAGATTTTTTTTTAATAATCATTTTTAATTTTTTTTATTTGAAATTCAATTTGATGTAGGCTATTTTTTTGGGGTAATTTTTTACACGACACCTTCAATAATGGCTTTGAAACTGTTTTAAAAATTATTGTGGGTAACTTAAATTATTCTAATATCTTTAAGAATAATCCAAGATATGATGGAAGATCTAGCAAAGTAGAGTTCTTATTATATATTTCGTTGAGGCAGAGTAATTCTAATTCTAAGGCATTGTTATGCTGATAACAATTTAAAATTATAGACTCTTTTGCATATATTTCTTTGTTTTTTTTCGTGTGATTTCGACTTACAACTAAGTCTCCTTCTAAAACATTGAAATTGAATGTACCTGCAATGAATTGATCAATATTTGAATTATGAATTTTGTTAAAATCTTGATCTATTACAGTAAATGGAACCCTCTGATTCATTCTTGCCTCACAATATATTCCAAAACATTCATACAAATATTTCTTAATATCAATAGAAGTATTTTTTAATACAGGAATTGGAAGTGTATTGTTCATAACACCGACAAAATTATTAGCATCAAGATCTATGTAAGAATTATCTCTACCATTCATTCTGACATTAAAAAACAACGACTCTGAGTACAAAAGAGATATTAGATTTTGAAAAAAACCTAACATAATTGCAGTGACGGGTAACTTAAATTTGTTAGTCACCGAATTAAGTTTTTCGAAATGAGCCTCGGTTACTATAAACTTTTGACTTACATATTTATTTTTATCACCCTGTGGTAGAAAAACGCCATTCCCTATGGTATAACTTTTTAATACCTCTCTCCAGTATCGTCTATTAGCTTCTCCTTCTTTAGAAACAAGAAATTTCTTTTGACTTTTAATAAAGTCCAAATTAGAAAAAGATTGTCTTTCTAATTTAATATCTCCATCAAAATGGGTTTTGATGTCTTTGCTTAAAATCAACTTACTTTGAGCATCTATTATTGCATAAGGCATGCTAATATATAACCCAATTTCGTTCTTGTTTTCTACTACAACTACTCGTATGATTTCTTCATCAAAAACATTGAATGGAGCTAATAAAACTTGATTAATTTCTTTGCTATCGTTTATTGATAATTCATAAACAAACCTAACTTTAACCTTAGCTGGCTTTACATAAGCCTGGATAACGATATCTCCTCGAGTATTAAAAATTGTGCAAAGCGAAGGGTGATAGCTGATAAAATCTCTAAACTCTTCTTCAAAATCTTTTAATGATCTTTTTTTTATTTTTATTAATGAAAATAATGCTATAGCACTCGGATGCAGCATATATTTTTGGTTTTCCGAAAGCTCAAAATATCTAATATTATCTAAGACCATCTTTAATTTAAAACGTTAATAACTTAATTAAAACAGGAGTTTATGACAAAACCTTATCAGATGTTAAAGCAGCAATTTCCTTAATAGTAAGATTATTAATAAAGTCCTGAACTTCTATTTTGATCCCATCCTTGCTTAGCTTCATTAAAATTTCAATCAATTTCAAAGACGTTCCTCCTATTTCAAAAAAGTCATCTTCAATTCCTATTTCGCTTTTTCCCAATGCTTCTTTCCAAGCTTCAACTAATTTGACTTCTAACTCATTTCTAGGAGAAACTATATTTTTACTTCCTAAATATGATTCTCTATAGTACCTTAATAATCCTTTTTTATCTATTTTTCCATTATGCGTTAATTTCATTTCGTCTACTTCAATTATATGATTAGGTAACATATAACTCAAAGTATTTTCAGACAAAAGTTTTCTTAAAGAAGGGATTGTTAAATTGTTATCAGACAACACTATAAAAGCAATTATTTCCTTTTCTACGTTTCCATTTTCATTTATTAAAACTACACTTTGGTCCACACCATCAATTTCCAGTAGCTTATTTTCTATCTCTCCTAATTCTATTCGATATCCATTGATTTTAACCTGATCATCATCTCTTCCTATAAACTCTATAGTTCCATTTTGTGTCCAACGTCCTAAATCACCAGTCTTGTATAATCTTTCCTCGCTAATGCTTTTATTGTACAAAAATTTCTGATCGTTTAATTCTGGACGGTTCAGATACCCTTTCGCAACATTTTTACCTGAAACATAGATTTCTCCTGTTACGCCTTTAGGAACAAGTTTTCCATGCTTATCAAGAATGTAAACAACTGTGTTCGCAATCGGTGAACCAATTGTAATGACTTCTACATCCTTTTCAATTTCTGTCACGGTAGACCATACTGTATTTTCTGTTGGGCCATATTCATTATACAGTTTACAAGATGGTAAGAAATCATAATGTTTCTGAACAATATATTCTTTCAAAGATTCTCCTGCCAGAATAATTCGCTTCATTGATTCTGGTTTCTTTCTGAAATGATTTAATATCATTTCATAATAGGAAGGAACACATAAAATTCCTTCAATTCTTTCCTGAATAATTAAGCTTTCGATAAACGTTAAATCTTTTAAATCAAAATCACTAACCACATAAAGAGTACTTCCATTTGTTAAACAATCCCAAATAACTGCAACTGATGAATCAAAAGAAAAAGATGGAACTAATAAGTAAGAGTTTAATCCATCATAAAAATTATTTCTTGCATAAATAGAGGAAACCAAATTATTGTGAGTAATCTCTACTCCTTTGGGAATCCCAGTCGATCCCGATGTATATATAACATATCCTATGTTTTCAGATGATAAGGAAACCTTTGGTCTTTCGATCGAGTAATCTTCTTCTGAGAATTCTATATCCAAAGTCAAAAGTGAATGAGGATAAAAGTCCATGTCAAACATATAGGTAGAACTTACGAGTATCAAATTTATATTTGCATCTTCTACTATAAATTGTTTTCTTCCTTCAGGATAAGTTGGATCAATAAAAACATAAGCACATCCAGATTTTAAAATAGCCAAAATAGCTATTATGGCCCACTCGCTACGCTCTAAATGAACTCCTACAAAATCTCCCTTTGTAACTTTATATTTCTCAATTAAACAATTCCCAAGTCGATTGGTTATTTCATCCAGCTCTTTATATGTCAAGGTTTTGTTTTCAAAAAATACGGCTGTATTATTAGGTTTTTTTAAAACTTGATTATTAAACAATTCCAAAATAGATGTGTCTTCTGGTATTTCTAATTTAGTGTCATTAAATTCAAATAAAAGCTCTTCCTTTTCACTTTCATTCAGAAGATCTAATTGTTTAATTGTTTCTTTTGGGGTTGCAATTACATTTTTGACCAATTGTTGAAAATGAATGACTAGACCTTCCATTAATTTTTGGTCATAAACATCTTCATTATAGGTAAGTTCTAATAAAATTTGATCTGCTACTTTTTGAAAATGAAACTCTATATCATTTTTGCTACTTACTGTCCCCATATCCATAATTGTTGATGGTTCCTTCTTCACACCAATACTATTCCCCTTCTGTTCTTCGTGTAAAGTAATTGAGACATCATAAATAGGAGTCCGGCTCATATCATAATCCAAACCTAAAGCATCTACAATTTGATCAAATGGATATGAAGAATGCTTATATGATTCTAAAGTAGAATTTTTAACTTTTTCATAAAAATCAAGAAAGCTATCACTAGGATCAACAATATTTCTTAATGGAGTCGTATTAACAAAAAAACCTATTTGATCCAGCAATTCTAGCTGATTTCTTCCTTCAATAGGAGTACCAATAATAATATCAGATTGAGAAGTATATTTATATAATGCTACATTGATAAATGAGAGAAGACTTATAAATAAACTCCCATTATTTTCTAATGTAAGTTCATCAATACCCCTAGTTAGAGGAGCTGACAAAAATACCCTCAACTTTTTCCCGTTATTTGTTTTAAATTTTGGTCTTACTTTCTTAGACGGTAAATCTATTCGAGATAGTTCTCCAGACAATTTCTGTTTCCAATAATTCCGATGTTCCTTAAACTTCTCACTTTTCAAATTTTTAAGCTGCCATACTGCATAATCTTTATATTGAATATGGAGTGGTTTTTTCTTAAAATTGACGTTTCTTAATAAAGCTTCATAATGAGATTGAATTTCTTTTGCCAAAACCTTATTTGACCAATCATCGGTAATGATATGATGCATATTGTAATAGAAGATGAATCCTCCTTTTGATAGTTCAAACAACTTTGCTCTAATCAATGGCCCTTTTTCTAAATCAAATTCTATAGAGATATCTTCTTGAATTAGGGTAAGCCAATAATCATTTTCATCTTTACTATTGTATGTTTGAATTTGAAAATCAAAACTATCAAAAGGAACTATATACTGTTTAACCTCTCCAGACTCTTCTTTCTTAAAAATAGTTCTTAATATTTCGAATCTTTCGATAGTCGCCAATACAGATTGTTTGAATATTTCTATATTAAGGTTCTTATCCAAATTAAAATAACCATATGAATTATAAGCTATAGATGCTTCTTGAAATTGGCTCACCGCCCATAATCGAAATTGTTGACTCGATAATGGGTAACAGTTTTTTTCAGAAACCGGACTTATATGTAGACGTTTAGTTTCATTATTGGATTTCAAATGCTCTATTATTTCCTTTTTATGAAACTTTACTTTATCAATAATATCCTTATCAATAATACCTCCGTAAGAAATTATATCCAGCTTATCCTCTTTGTACTCCAGTTTTATTTTTTTCTCTTCAAATTCAAGAAGAACCTTTGTTATAGCTTCCATATCTATATCTTAATTAAATTAAAGAATTAGTATTCTATTGTTTTCTCTCCAAAAAGTCTTTCAGCATCTCTACCTTGTTCAATACATTTTTCTACTAACCTGTTTGATTCTATAATTGGCTTGGATTCATCGGTATATTTTATAGAACTAATAAACTGTAGCCAAGGTTCTAAGCCCATGGCATAAACAAATACATTTTTAGGATTAAATATATTAATGAGTGATATCCCCTGATCATAATCACAACCCGCTAATCTCCTAGATTGATCTTTTGATCTTTCTAATTTTTCAAACATCAGAGGTCCATAAAGCCAGGACAATGGTGCTCCATCACACTCCATTCCCAAGAAAATCACATCTGTATCTCCTAAAACCTCATGAACTCTTTCGTATACTTTGGGTTCTACATTACAAGAATCAGCTACAAACAACACTTTGAAGTCATTATGTAATGAAACATGAAAGGAAAGTTTTGATCGAACATCTATATCACTGTGTTCTCCCAAAAAAGGAATTCCAGTAATGACACATTTATCACGTGTAACAGATTCCATATCGTCCAATTCAATTACATTATCAAACCCTATAGCTTTAAACATTAATTTAAGGCTAGGATCTTGTAAGTTTCCTTTTCCGCTACTTGGAACTACAATATTCTTAATACAATGTCTTAATTGAAGTAAGGTTTCTAACAATACATGATCCTGATGATTATGTGTTATTAACACATAGTCTATTACTTCAGGTAAATCATTAACCGTATACCTGTTAACGTCAGTCTCATAGCCATCGTAACTAATAACAGGATCCACCAATATAGATATTTCATTAGTTTCAACCAGAACACAAGCATGTCCAAAATATCTCGTTCTGATTCCATTTCCAGTATATCCTTCATATTTTTTAGGAGGTTCTTCTGTAAAAAGGCTTTCAAATAATTCTTCCTGATCAGGTTTAATTCCTATATCTTCTTTTATTTTTTCATAATCTCCAGGTATTCTTTTCATCCTGAATAAATCATCAATCAACTTATTATTAAAAGGTATATCCAGATGTAATAAGTGATTATCATCTAATCTTGGTGTGCTAAGTACAAAAGACCTTGAATCATCAGCGTCTACAAGTTGTAAAGAAATGGTTTGTGTTGACTGATCATAGTATTCTGTATTATATAATAAAGATTCGAAAAACCTGAAATTAGGTTGATTATTTAAATCATAATAAAGTTCTACAAGCCCTTTAAGTTCGTTGGGAACTTTTGGATACAAAGAATCTAAAGAATGTCCATCAGCCTCATTTTGTAACAATTCATTTAATCCATGAATGGCCTCAGTCAATTCAAGAGATTTTGTTCTTTTCTTTTTGGTTTCTTCTAATAGTTCTTTTATTTCTTCTACTCTACCGCCATCATAATCTATAAATGGGCCTCCCATCATTTCAGGCTTTTTAACCGCTGCTTGATGAATTTTTGGATTCTTTATATAAGATTCCATTATTTTAATATGTCTTTCTTTAATATTCAGAGCAGCAGTTGCTGGTGAAACCAAATGAGACCAAGCATACCACCTGTCTATCAATGCTTCTATTGCTACATTTAACTTTAAATATGATTTTTTGTTACTATTTTCACTCATGATTAATTATTTGATTTTATTTAATAAGATACCACCCCATATTTCTATAGGTCAGCTAACTATTTATTGTTTAAAAATGATTTTTAAGTAAAAGTTGGATTTAGATCGTTACCTTATCTACTACTTCTCCTAGAGTTTCTTCTTTTTTTAATTGCCTGGAAACAATCTCTTCTGAAAGTTTTTTGATTGTGGTGTACATGAACAGTTCTGCTATTTCAAAGTCAATATCAAACTTGTTATATATTTCTATTTTAATTCGTATCGCTTTTAAACTATCCCCTCCCAAACTATAGAAATTATCATGGATTCCTATTTTTTCTATATTCAAGTTTTCCTGCCACAATTCTGTAATTTTTTTTTCCATTTGACTTGAAGGAGGTACATATTCTATATCAAAAACCGGATCTGGCAGCCCTTTTCGATCTATTTTTCCATTATGGGTTAAAGGTATCTCTTCCAGCTTTACATAAATTTTAGGAATCATATATTCTGGAAGTTTCTTCGATAGAACATTCTGAATCTCATGTTGGTCAATTTCATCATCACTTACTAAGTATCCAACCAATTGTAACGTTCCGTTGCTATTCTCAACAGCAATAACAACAGCTTGTTGTATATTATAAATATCTAATAAAGCAGATTCGATCTCTCCTGTTTCAATTCTATGGCCATTTATTTTCACCTGATGGTCCACTCTTCCTAAAAAATCAATGTTTTCATTTGGTAACCATCGTCCCAAATCACCTGTTCTATATAATCTCTCATTTATATTGAATGGATTCACAACAAATTTTTCTTTGGTAAGTTTGGGTTTGTTTAGATAACCTTGTGCTAATTGTACTCCGCCAATACAAATTTCCCCAACTTCTCCAAAAGGCATTAGTTCCAGATCTTCTGATAAAATCATTATTTGGGTATTTGCTACAGGTTTTCCTATGAGTATTTTTTCATTCTGACTTGTAATTTCTTTAACCACACAGCCAACGGTAGCTTCTGTAGGGCCATATTCATTATAAATTTTAATATCAGGATTGATATTTTTCAAAATACCGATATGATGGGGTTTTAATGTATCTCCACCTACAATCGCAACCGAAATTCTACTTTGATTTGGTATTTCTATTAAATTTAAAACATCAATATGCGCTGGTGTTAATTTAATACAGGCTATATTGCTATTAATATATTTTTCTAGCTTTGTAGAAACACCTTCCTTAGCTTTAAATATTGTCAATGTGTTTCCACTAACAAGAGGTAAAAACAAACTAGTTATAGTAAGATCAAAGGTCAATGATGTAAATAGACCAAAACTAAGATTCACCGTTCCATTATCTGAATAATAAATTCTAGCCCATTCCAAATAATTGACAAGAGAGCCATGGGAAACTACTACACCTTTAGGAGTTCCTGTTGAACCTGACGTATAAATAAGATACGCTGGAATTTCTTTGGAAGAAATAGAATATACTATCGAAGTATCCCAGGAAGACTCAAAATTTGCATCAATTACAAATATTTCCCCCGAAAAATGAATATCATTAATATCAGGTTTAAACTCAACATCTGTTATGACTAATTTAGCTTTTGAATCTTTGAGAATAAATTCTTTCCTTTCTTGTGGCATTTCAGGTGCTACATAAACATAGGTTGCTCCTAGTTTCAATATTCCTAACAATGAAATAACGCTCCGCTCTTCTTGTTCCAAATAAATAGCTATTACGTGTAGTTTACCTACTCCATATTCTTTCTTTAAACCATTAGCCAATTGATTTGATAACTTATCTAATTCTGCAAAGGTTAAAGTTCCATTATTGTATGCAATAGCAATAGCATTTGGATTACTTTTTACTTGTTTTTTGAATAAATCCAGAACGGTGAGATCAAGATTAAAATTCTCATTTGTTTGATTTAATTTATTTATTAAAAATGTTCTTTCTCCATCCGACAAGTACTTAATATCCTTTATATACGACTCATTATTAACTAATACAAAATCTACTACTTTTTTAAAACGCTTTATCAACTCTCTTACAAAATTCTCTTCGCATATATCCGTATTATATGTTACCTCAAGAGTTATGTAATTTTGATGCTCCAGAAAATCAATATCCAAATCCAACTTAGCATTAGTTGTTGTTTTATCAAGCTTTATAGTTTCTAACGCTATTTCCTGATCAGGTTCAATTTTCTTTTTTCTGATACTTTGATATGTCAACAGTATATCAAACAAAGGGTTTCTACTTATATCCTTCGGAATCTTCAGATCTTCTATAATTTTATCTAAAGGACACATCTGATTTGAAATCCCTTCCAGCATTCTTTTACTAATTCTACTGAATGTTTCCAAAAAACTATCTTCTGAATTTATGTTATTTTTTAACGGAATGGTATTAACATAAAATCCTATTTGATTTTCCAACTCCTCCAGTCCTCTCCCGGCAACAGGAACACCTATGACAAATTCTTTTTTACCAGTGTATTTATATAATAATATATTCCACATGGTTAATAAAAATGAATAGGTGCTTCCTTTATGTTCCTTTATGAATTCACGTATTTTACTGGTTACTTCAATATTAAGGATGGTTTGTAACTTTTCTCCATTAAAAGTTTTTACTTCTGGTCTTTTTTTTGTTTTAGAAAGGTTTAATAAAGGAATGTTCCCTTTAAGACTTTCTAACCAATAGGCTCTTTCTTTATTCAAAGATCCATTCTCAAAAGATTCCAGTTGCCATGACGCAAAATCCTTATATTGAATTGATAAAGATTCTACTTGCACTTTTTCTTCTTTCAACAGTGATTTATAAAAAATCATCATGTCATTAATAACTACATCCAGTGACCAACCATCACTAATAATGTGATGCATATTATAATACATGATATAATCTTCAGAATTCTTTTGAAACAAGTACACTTTAAAAAGTGGTCCGGTAGTTAGATCAAATGGAACTTTAGCATATTCCCTTATTTCATTTTTGATATCCTCTTCTGATTTATCTCTATAATCTCTACATTCAAAAAAAGATTTTATTTCATTGGGTTCTTGTATATGTTGATATAAGTGACCATCTTCTCCAAGATTAAAAACTGTTCTTAGTGATTCATGACGTTCAATCAAGTATTCTAGTGCTTTTTTAAATTTTAGAGTATCACAATTCTTAATCTCTCTTAAATTAGACAGGTTGTAAGCTGCAGAACCTTCTTTGCGTTGACTTAATAACCATATTCTTTTTTGCCCAAAAGATGCTCTATATTTTGTCCTTTCATTTACTGGTTGAATAGTACAATGTTGATTCGCCTTTTTATACTTACTCAAATACGCTATTAAGTCATTTTTGTATTTTCTTATTTCTTGTAATAAGGTTTCATCGATATAATCTCCATCATAATTTAATTCTAGTTCCTTTTCATTAGTAACTGAAATGCTAATATCTTCTTTTGCCAATATTTTAAGTAACTCTTCCATTAAATAGTGATTTTATTTTTCTTAGTTGATTCCTTCTTCAGACTTAAAATATTCTTTGCTCTATCTATTTCTTTTGCAAGCTCTTCTATATTTGGTTTATTAAAAAAATCCAATAAGTTAATCTCTATATCAAACTTTCTTTGAATTCTTTTTACTAATGTCATTGCTTTTAAAGAATCACCTCCTAAATCAAAAAAACTGTTGGTAATTCCTATTTGATTGTACCCGAAAAAAGATTGCCATATTTCGCATAAATCTTTTTGAGTTTTAGTGACAGGTGGCATATAATCTTCCTGTATCAGAGTTACTTTCTCCTCTTTACTTTCTTTTTTCTGCTCTAACTTGAACTTATTTGGATCATTTATGCTGATTATCGTTTGATTATAATTATCTGAAGCTAAGGTTTCTTCAAATATTTGTATTAATTCATGATCTCTAATTGCTCTGTTACCTAAACCATCTAAATTAACGGACTTCCAATTATATAATCCTTTGTTATTTTCGATAAATGCGTCGATAAATTTATTAGAAGCCGCATAAGAACCATAGGTTAATCCTCCTAATATTGATGAAAGACTTGAGCTGATCCAAACAAAATCCAATTCCTTATCTTTAAAATTTTCGTAAAGATTAAGTGTGCCATTTACCTTAGGGTTAAAATGTGTTTCGATATTAGTTATACCTATATTTTCTAAAGGTTTAAAGGAATAATTATCAATGACTCCAGCTGCATGAATAACTCCTGAAATTTTGCCAACATTATTTTCTATAATCTGTACTACAGATTTCATTTCTTCCATATCAGAAACATCCATTTGGTAATAATGGATGTTTTGATTTTGTTCCTTTAAACTCTTTAATCTTTTTACTTTTTTTACCAAACTTTCTTCTGACTCCGAATTAATAACAAAAGTATCCCATGTGTTTTCTGATGGAACTCCTGATCTCCCCGTCAAAATTATTGTAGCATTATATTTTGTACTTAGATGAGATGCTATTGTATATCCTAAATGCCCTAAACCTCCAGTTATTAAATATATTTTCTCTTCACTTAGGTTTATTTTTTTATCAGAAGACAATACGATATTATCATAAAACTCTACCCATCTATATCTATTTCTATAAGCAACTTTGACATCTTGAAAATTATATTTTATCTCTTCTGTAATATCCTGAATTGTTTCTTCAAAAGAATTTGATCTATCAACAATATCTAATTCAGAAAATAATATATGTGGGTTTTCTTGTGATAATACTTTAAAAAGGCTACTGATTACGGATACAGGAATATTAAGTATTTCTCCTCCTAATACTTCATTTTTAAAATCTGATAAAAGCGTTATTTTTTTCTTTTTCTCGGGGTAATATGCTAATATTTCCTTGCATATATTTAAACAATAAGTAAAGTTCTTTCTTAATTGAGATAAATCATTTCCGAAAGAAAAATCTAATACAATATTATTAAAGCAAGTATCTTGTTTATTTATAGTTTCGAATAATGATTTTACACTATCAATAGTTGTTCTTTCTTCTCCATCTGTTGTACAAAACAATTCTAAACAGGTATCTCCCTGATTTTCTAATTCTTTTTTTAATACTGAGCTTGACTTATTATTCGAAAGGATCAAAAATCCTTTGCTATCAAATGGTTTCTCTTTATTTAGTTTTGATTTTTTCCAGTTTTTTTCGTAAGACCAATCTTTAAAAAGATTTTTTCTTTGAGTAAGCGTTTGAATTCCAGAATATGGATCAACTTTATAATCCAAAACGGTACTGTCAAAACTATAAGTTGGTGCAGAAATTATTCTTGAATCTTGATTTTCAAAATACTTTTCCCAATCTATTTCAATACCATAGCTCCATAGTCTCCCTACTGCACTTGTAAAATAAAAGGTGTCATTTATTGTTTCATTCTTTGGTCTTAACAAATGCAACATTTCTTGATCTCTAATATTTTCCTTCTGTCTTATATAAGGTATCAGCGTTTTTCCTGATCCGATTTCAATAAAAATATTGTTTTCTTTTTTATTTAAGAATTCTAATCCTTCCGAAAAACGAACTGTTTCTCTAAGATGTTTAACCCAGTATGATGTCGAAGTTACTTCTTCATTTTTTATTGGTTTTCCTGTAAGATTAGAAATAAAATCAATGGTAGGAATTGAAAGAGAGCACTCTTTCAAAAATTCTTCATATTCAGATAAAATATCATTCATCATATCTGAATGAAATGCGTGGGATGTTTTGAGTATTTTGTAGTTAATATCATTTGTCTCTAAATATTGAATACATTCCTGTATTTTTTCATTTCTTCCCGAAATCACGCAAGAGTCTGATGAGTTTATTGCTGCAATAGAAAGATCTTCTCCAATAAACGAAAGAGCTTTTTTGGCAGATACACCTATCGATACCATTGTACCTGATGAAACACTATTCATGAGTTCTGCTCTTTTCACAACAATTTCTAGAGCTTGCTCAAAAGAAAATACCTCAGCAATTGTAGCGGCAACATATTCTCCAAGACTATGACCAATCATATAAGTTGGCTCAATACCTAAATATCTTAAATAGATTGCCAAAGCATACTCAATTAAAAAAATTAAAGGTTGTGTATAACGTGTTTCGTTGATCAATTCATCATTTTCATTTTGGTCTATTTCTATACCCAGAATTGACTTAAAATTTTTGTTTGTTAAAACCTCCAGCTTCTTAAATCCTTTGTCTAAAATTGACTTGAAAAAAGGTTCTTCGTGATAGAGTCCTCTTCCCATTTCAAAATATTGACTTCCTTGTCCTGGAAATAAAAAAGTTATTCTGTTAGCGCTCTTTTTAATCGTTGATTTATATACTTCCTTTTTTTCTAACTCCTTTTCATCAACATAGCTCATCAAAAAATTACGATAATCAAAATGTCTACGCCCCTTACTTAATGTATAGGACAGATTTAGCAAATCATTTAGACTAGATTCTTCAATAAAATTTTCAATATTCTTCTTGTTCCTTTCCAGTGCAGAAAGTGTTTTAGCTGTGTAGGGGAATATATGATTCGATCTTAATGGTTTATTTTGTATTTGTTTTTTAGAAGGATATTCTTCCATTATCACGTGTACGTTGGTTCCTCCAATTCCAAAACTACTAACCCCAGCTCTAAGTGGTGAATTATCAGGACTATGCCACTCTTTAAGTTCATCATTCACATAAAATGGTCCCGATTTGAAGCTTATTTTAGGATTTGATTCTTTAAAGTGTAAAGAAGCTGGTATTTTTTTGTTTTTTAAGGAAAGACAAGTTTTAACAAAACCTGCTATTCCTGCTGCCGCATCAAGATGTCCTATATTTGATTTTACTGACCCAATTGCACATCTATGTGTGTTATTATTATTAAAGGCTCTATTCAAAGCTGAAATTTCAATAGGATCTCCCAACTTTGTCCCTGTACCATGAGTTTCAATATATGAAATTGAATCAGGGGTGACATTAGCCATTTTATGTGCAAAATTGATACATTCTACCTGTCCTTTTATACTTGGAGCTGTATAACCTACTTTTCTTTTACCATCATTATTTGATGCTGTAGCACGAACGACGCCATAGATATTATCCTTATCTCTAATTGCTTCTTCTAATCTCTTAAAAACAACAACAGCACCACCATTACCTCCTACAGTTCCTGTAGAATCCTTATCAAATGGTTTACAATGCCCATCGATTGATTCTATCATT
The DNA here is from genome assembly GCF_018100855.1 of Aquimarina sp. MMG015. Taxonomy (NCBI): domain Bacteria; kingdom Pseudomonadati; phylum Bacteroidota; class Flavobacteriia; order Flavobacteriales; family Flavobacteriaceae; genus Aquimarina; species Aquimarina sp. MMG015. The sequence continues at coordinate 73,977 of NZ_JAGJEB010000005.1, read as the reverse complement.
CCTTCTTTATGAAAATACCCTACGTCCTTTTTACAATTTAAACTTATACCACCTGCAATTGCGATTGAGCATTCTCTCATTAACAAACTTCTGCAAGCCAAGTGAACAGAGGTAAGAGAACTTGAACAAGCGGTAGAAGTATGATAACTAGGTCCTTTAAGATCTAACGAATAGGATATTAAAGAACTTAAAAACTCTTTATTTGTTACTTGCGAAATAAAGAAAGGATTTACATCGGTATTCTGAGTTAATGCATGTGCTACCCATCTTAAATTGTTAGATGCAGATAAAAACAAACCTATATTTTCGGAATATTTAAACGGATCACAGCCCGCATCCTCTAATCCAGTCCATACGAGTTCATGCATCACCCTGGTTTGCGGATCCATCAAATTTGCTTCATCTTTGGTGTAACCAAAAAAGGAGAAATCAAAACTCTCTGCGTTATTTACAATTGAATCTACAGGAACAAATTTTGAATCATAAATTACTGATTTATCTACTCCTAATTTTAACAATTCTTCTTTGGTAAAAAATTTAAATAGTTCTTTTGAATTATATAAATTTTCCCAAAATTGATTAATATTATCTGATCCGTGAAATCGTCCTGCAACTCCTATTATAGCTATATCTTTTTTTCCCATCGTTTATGCTTTTAAAAATTATTCTGCCATCATATCGAAAAAGTCATTCATCTCTTCTACTTTACTCTCATAGTCCTCATTTTTCTCTTCTAAAGTTACTTTGGAAAGAATCTTAGCCAACTCAAAAACACTTGGGTATTCAAATAATACTTCAGGCATAAGTTCTTCATTAAAAGTTGAATTAATCAGTTCTAAGAATCTTAGTAGTTTTATTGAGTTTAATCCCAAATCGAAAAAATTATCGTGAACACCTATTTTTGCATCCTCATTCAATTCTGTTCTTAATAATTCTGCTAATTTTTTTTGAATTTCATTTTTAGGGCTTTCGAATTTTACATTACTCTTAAGCACCTCCCCTTTATTTAGAAGCAATGCTCGTTTATCAATTTTCCCATTTGCTGATAATGGAATGGTAGAAACTGAATAAAAAATCTCTGGAATCATATAAACGGGCAATTTATTTCTTAAAAAACCTTTTAAACGATCCAAATTAATTTCTGTGGTAACCAAATATGCCGTCAATATTTTATCGGTGTTAGTACCATCTACCAAAACAACTACCTGATCTACTTCTTCCAGGGATAATATCGCTTGTTCTACTTCTCGAAGTTCTACTCTATTACCTCGAATTTTTACTTGGTTATCTTTTCGCCCTTTATAATAGATATAACCATCATCTAACCACATGCCTAAATCACCTGTTTTATATACTTTCCCTATTCCGGAAAAAGGATTTGGCACAAACTTATCTCTGGATAATTGTTCTTTCTTGAAATATCCTTCAGCAACTTGAATTCCTCCGATTGCAATCTCCCCAATTACTCCCATAGGCAATAACCTATTGAATTCATCTACAATATATATTTCTGTATTTGCAACGGGGCTTCCTATACTAACACCTCTGTGATCAAAGCTTGATTCTGTCAAATCTATTGCAGTAACATCTATCGCAGCCTCAGTAGGACCATATAAATTATGAATTTTTGAATTTTTGTTATTTTTTCTAAACTCCTCTATATATTCTATTGATAATTCTTCTCCACTACATACTAAATTGCGAACTGAATCAAAAGATTCTTCTTTTATACTCTGCATATAAACTCCTAACATTGAAGGAACAAAGTGTACTATACTTACTTTCTCTTTTTTAATAATATCTCTTAAGTAATAGGGGTTTTTATGTCCATCTGGTGATGCAATAACTAACTTACTCCCGCAGAGTAGCGGAAGAAAAATCTCCCAAACGGAAACGTCAAAAGTAAAAGGAGTCTTTAACAAAAATGTATCTGATTCATCAAGATTTAAATAGTCTTTTTGCCATAGTAACCTATTCATAACTCCCTTATGACTATTCATAACACCTTTAGGGTTTCCTGTGGTACCAGAAGTATATATCATATATGCCAAATCCTTAGAAGCTACTTCGATGTCATCTACATCGAAATTTTCATTCTTAAAGTTTTCTATGTCAATCCTCTCTAACTCTTCAAACTCAAATTCAACCGATTTTTCACTTAAGATAAGTTTAGCTTCTATTTCCTTTAAAATATGATCAACCCTGTCTTTAGGATATAAAGGTTCTATTGGCACATAACAGCCTCCTGATTTTAAAACACCTAAAATGCCTATTATCATTTCAAAAGAACGATTTACACAAATAGGTACAAAATTACCTGGTTCTATTCCTTTGTTTATAAGGAGGTGAGATAATACGCTAGACTTTTTATCTAATTCTGAATACGTTAAAGTTGTATCCTCAAAAATAAGTGCAACTGAATTTGGATTATTTTTAACGTTTTCTTTAAAATAATCTAATATTGTTTTTTCTAAATCATAAGCAACCTCTGTGTTGTTGAACTTGCGGTATAGTTTCGTTCTTTTCTCTTCATTCAATAAATCAAGTTCATTTATAGGTTTTTCTGGAAACTCAAGAACAGAAGACAACAAATGCTTAAACTGTTCCATAAACTCTTCCATCATCCACCTATCATAAATACTTTTATTATAGCTAACATGAAATAATATTTTTTCGCCTACCTCTTCAAATATTATACTAAGGTCAAATTTAGCCAAGCTATCGCCTAAAAACTCTATTTTATCATCTACAATTTCATTAGTGGTGTTGATAGAGTTAGAGTTATAATTTATAAAAACATCAAAAACTGAGTTTCTAGAAACATCTCTTTTTAAATCTAAGTATTCTAGTAATTTATCAAATGGAAAAAGTTTATTGTTAAATGCTGATAAAGTAGAATCCTTAATACGCTCATGGATACTACCAAAAGAATGAGAAGGTTCAATGGTATTTCTCAAAATAAGTGTATTTACATAAAACCCTATCTGTCCCTCTAAATCGGTGTGATCCCTTCCGTCTACTGCGGTTCCAATAATAATATCTTTTTGAGACGTATACCGATGCAACAATACTTTACAAATACTCAAAAGACTAATAAAAAAACTTCCTCTATTTTCTTGAGTAAATGATCTTAACTTTTTAGTACTTTCCGATGATAAATATGTTCTAAGAGCCTCGCCTATATTAGATCTGACACCTTTATTTTTCTTTCTAAAAGGTAGATCTAGATACGTCCATTCTCCCTTTAATTTTTCTAACCAATATTCTTTATATTCTTCGAATTTTGGGCTCACTAATTGTTCTAACTGCCATGCACTATAATCTTTATATTGTATTTTCAGGGTTGATAATTCTGGTATAGTATTGCTCACAAAAGCACTATAATAGGATTTAATATCTTTTTCTAAGATATGCATTGACCACCCATCACTTATAATATGATGCATATTAAAATAAAGTACCCATTTGCTCTGAGAAACTTTAAATAATGTAACTCTCATTAAAGGACCTTGCTCTAAATCGAAGGCTATAAATGAATCTTCTGAAATATATTCTTTAACTGCTTTTTGAGTTTTATTTACATTTACCAAATCTTGGTAGTCTACTCTAAAATTTAGATCTTTTCTATCTAAAACTTTTTGATATAGGACATTGTTTTCTTCGACAAAAACTGTTCTCAGAATTTCATGACGATCTACTGTCGCTTCGATGGCTTCAATTAATTCTTTTTTATATATCTCACCTTCTAATTCTATAGAGTTAGGAATATTATATGTGTTAGAATTACCATCAAGTTTTAATTGGATCCATAATCGCTGTTGAGCACTAGAGGCTAAATATCGATCTTTTTTTTGCAGTGGAATTATATCTTCCTTTCTCGAATTATAGTTTTGTTTGATAAAAGCTATCAATTCTTCTTTATTTTCTTTTATCTTTTGAAGAAGAACTTTGTCGATTTCGTCTGTATCAAAACTAACCTCTAATTCACCATCAGACAATGATAAACGAATATCATTCTGATCCAATTCGTTAATTAAACTATACATTTTTGTAGATCTTATTAAATATTAATTGAAATAAATCAAATAACCTTTTAGGAGATGATCAAATATTATTTTTCGGAAATAATGTTGATTGCTAAATTTGCCTTTATAAACAGTTATAAGACACATTGTAGTAAGAATGTGAGTTGTTATGACAACTATCTTTGAGAATTGTGAGAACGTTATGTTCAATTAAACTTCTATTCTGGAAAGCAATATTACTTATTACAGAGTTTTGAGTATAAATAATGTTTTCTATGATAAAGATGACAAATATATAAATAGTGATTATTTCCTATCGAAGAATTAAATATTGCTACGCTACCTCCAGTCACAGAAGGTATATATTATCATATTAAAGAATTGTAAATATATAACAATATATTTACTTAATAAACTATATTTTGATTATATTTTTACCTTTTTCTTTATTTTGAATTCTACTCATTTTTTGTAATAAATCAATTTTCAAACCTAGTTTTTTAACATCGGACATTGAAAAAAATTCTTTCAAATTAATTTCGACATCAAATTCAGCATTAATACGTTTTATAAATGTCATTGCTTTGAGCGAGTCTCCGCCCAATTCAAAAAAATCATCTTTTATTCCAATTTCACTAATCCCAAAGAAAGATTGATACATTTCGCATAATTGAATTTCTAAATCAGTCGTTGGTAACACAAAATCTGTGCGGAGTAATGGTCTCTCTATTTCATTATTTGAATCTTCTTTAATTTCCTGATCTAATGAATTGGACATTTTTTGAATTACATTATTTATGTCTTTAATAGATATAATTAGCTGTTTATAATCCAACAAACTTAACGATTTCTCAAAAATCGTTATTAATTCATGAGAGGTAATCATGTTATCCCCGACTCCGTCTAGATTTATACTTATCCAATTTCTAAGGCTTTCCTTATGATGCTGTATGAATCCATCTATAAACCTATTAGCACTTGCATACGCTCCGTAAGTGAGTCCTCCTAAAATAGAAGAAAGACTTGATGTTATCCATACAAAATCAAGATTTTGATCACTAAAGATTTTATGAATATTCAAAGTTCCAGCAACTTTTGGATTAAATTGATCAATGATAGCATTCTCATCGATTTCTTCTACAGGTCTAAAAGATTTTATATCATGGTTCCCAGCAGCGTGTATAATACCAGAGATACTCCCATGCTTTTTCTCTATTTCATTAATAGTATTTTCAAAATCTAATAAATCAGAGACATCAGATTCATAGTAAGCAACCTTATAACCTTTATCCTTAAGAGTTTTAAGTTTTAAAATATTTGATTTTACTGAATCTTCAATTACATTACTACCTAAGTAATTTTGCCATTCATCTTCTTTAGGAAGCTTGCTTCGTCCAATTAAAACCACCTCTGCATTATGAGTATCACATAAATAATTTGTGAAATATTGCCCTATTTTCCCTAATCCTCCTGTAATTAAAATTAATTTCTTGTTCAGGTCTGGTTTTTTATGATCTTTTATTTTGATTGGATCATAGAACTCAATCCATCTTTCTTTTTTCCTATAAGCAATACTTTCATGAACATCATCAATATATAACTCTTTGACAATGTTATCTATCATATTAGATTCTATATTAGCTGCATTAGCATCTATAAAACGGGCTGATATATTTGGATTTTCTTGAGCAATTATTTTACCCAACATCTGAGATATTGACATTGTAATATTTATACTTTCATCACCTAAAACACGGTTATTTAAACTCGACAAAAAATATACTTTTTTATCTTCTACCGGCTTAAATTTTAATAACTCCTTACTAATATTTAGGTACTTTTTATAAACATTTATAATTTCTGATTGACTATTTGCTTCATAATCCCACCCAAAAACAATTTTATCAATATTATAGGTGTCAATAGATTTAAATAATTCTACTACATTTTGATTTATAGCTGGATTTATCCCAAATAATTGTTTATCAATTTTCTCAAAATCGTCAGCCAATAGAGCAACAAGAACGGTGTTACCCATTGATCTAATTTTTTTTATTAAACTATCTATCAAGGGGCTCTCATCCGAGAAAATTAAGTAAGTATCATTCTTATCTTCAAGATCACTATTCTGCAAAACAGATTTTTTCCAATTAGGAATGTAAAACCACTCCGAAATTGGTTTCCGACTTACAAAATTTTGATTTACAATTTTTTTAAATGGATTAATATCAAAATCAAGTTTATAATGATCAAAACTATAGCCCGGTATACTAATTTTTTTTCTGTTTTTATCTTGATAAACTTTACTCCAATTCATCTCTACACCATAAACCCATAGTTTACCCAACCCATTCATGAAAAACTGTAAATCATCAATATCTTGTTGCGCTTTGGTCATTAAATTAACCGAGACATGTTTAATGCTAGAATAATGTTTGTTTTGCTTACAAAACGTTGTTAGCGTTGAACCAGCTCCAATTTCTATAAAAATGCTATCGTTTTTGGTTAAATACTCAATTCCTTTAGCAAAATTAACTGTATGCCTTAAATGATCTACCCAATATTTTGTTGACTTTACCTCTTCACTCTTTATTGGTTTTCCTGTAAGATTTGAAATGAAAGGAATCTTTGGGTCAGAAAGTGAGATCATTTCCAATTCGTTTTTAAAATCATCCAACATATCGTCCATCATGTATGAATGGAATGCATGAGAAGTTTTTAAAACTTTACTAGGAATATCTTGTTTCTCCAGCGAACTTTGAAATTTATCAATACTTTGTTTTGTTCCTGATACAACTACAGAATCTTCAGTATTAATAGCCGCAATTGAGATATTATCATCTAATAACGGTTCGATATCGCTCAAAGGAATACCAACATATAACATCGCTCCCTTTTCCATTTTATCCATTAAAGAAGCGCGTTTTAAAATGATCTCTATAGCATCTCCTAAAGAGAAAACACCTGATAAACAAGCTGCTACATACTCTCCTAAGCTATGACCTATCATATAATTGGGATATACTCCCCATTCTATTAATAGTTTTGCTAATGAATACTCAATCAAAAACAATAAAGGCTGAGTATATCTGGTCTCATTAATTAACTCCGAGTCCTGTTCTTCTTCTTCATATCCCAGAACAGCTCTAAAATCTTCTCCAGTTTTTGTTTTTAAAATCTCTAAACCTAAATCAATATTTTCTTTAAAAAAGTTAATTTCATTATATAACTCTTTTGCCATTCTAAAATATTGACTTCCTTGTCCCGGAAACATAAAGACAATTTCTCTTTTACTATTTAACTTATAATGCTCTTCTTGAGTTAAATTATTTAGACTAGCTAAAAGACCTTCTTTATCCTTGCAAACTATATAATTTCGATACTTATGAAAGGTACGACCAGTTCCCAAAGTATATGACAAATCCGCAATGTTAATTCCCTCCTGTTTTTTTAGAAAACCTGTCAATTTGGAACAATAACTTTTTAATGATTTGGTTGTTTTTGCAGATAATAAAATTAATTGAGAATCAACGGATGGAACTTTCTTGTTTTCTAAAAATTCTTCCAATACCATATGCACATTTGTTCCTCCGATACCTATACTACTTAATCCTGCTCTTAATGGTGAATTGTCTTCAGTTCTCCATGGTTGTGTTTTACTATTTACATAAAAAGGTCCTGAATCAAAATCAATGTTTGGATTTGGTTCATTGAAATGTAAGGAAGGAGGTATACATCTTTTACTCAATGCCAAACATGTTTTTATTAAACCTGCAACTCCTGCAGCCGTATCTAGATGGCCAAGATTTGTTTTGACAGAACCTATAGCACATTTATGCTCTGAATTATAATCAAAAGCCTCATTTAAAGCATCAATTTCTATCGGATCTCCTAATTTTGTGGCCGTCCCATGTGTTTCCACATATGTAATCGTTTTTGAATCAACTCCTGCAAACTTATGTGCGGATTTAATACAATCAGCTTGACCAGTAACACTTGGTGCAGTATATCCAACTTTCCTTCTCCCATCGTTATTTACTGCAGAGGATTTGATGACAGCATGAATTGGATCTCCATCCTCAATAGCTTCTTCTAATCTTTTAAGAACTACAACTCCAGCTCCATTTCCTCCAACAGTTCCTGAAGAATCACTATCAAATGATCTACATTTACCATCTTTGGACGCGGTCATTCCATCCTGATAAAAGTAACCATAATTCTTTATTGGATTTATTTTGATTCCTCCAGAAACGGCTATTGAACATTCTCTTAATAATAAACTTCTACAGGCCATATGAACCGCAGATAAAGAACTTGAACATGCAGTATCGATATAATAACTTGGTCCAGTTAGATTAAGATTATATGAAATTAATGAACTTATATAATTTTTATTTGAAATTTTTGATTGATAAAAAGGAGCTATTTTTTCATTTTGATTAAGCATCGAATGTGCAAGCCAATTTAGATTTTCACTAGCTGCCAAATAGAGCCCAATTTTATCCTTAGATTTAGAGATATCACAACCTGCATCCTCCAGAGCCAACCAAACTTGTTCATGCAAGATTCTTATCTGCGGATCCATTGCATTTGCTTCTTCTTTGGTATATCCAAAAAAAGGATAGTCAAAACTTTCTGGGTTATTTACAAATGAACTAACTTTTATAAAACTTGGATTATTGACAATATCTTCATCAATACCTTTTTTTATAAGATCATTGGCCTCATAACGATCCAGCATTTCAACACCATTTACAAGGTTATCCCAGTATTCTATATAATTAGATGCCTTATTAAACTTACAAGAAAGTCCAATTACCGCAATGTCTTTTTTACTAACTTTATTTTTCATAAAATCAAATATTATTCTGATATAATGTCAAGAATTTCGTCAATCTCAGGAGCATAATCTTTCTCTTCTTCTTTTTCTACTTTATCGTTGTTATCGTGCAAAAACAGATTAGTTAATTCATTGACATTTGGATACTTAAACAATAAAGCCAACCTAATCTCTACCTCAAATTCTCGGCGTATTAAATTTTCCATTTTCATCATTTCCAATGAATTCATGCCTAGATCAAAAAAGTTATCATTAATTCCGATTTCATTTTTTTCTCTATTCAATAAATCTGCGATTAATTGTATTAATCTTTCCTCAATTTCATTTCTTGGAGCAACATAATTCTTCGAAGAAATGGACTTATTTACTTTTGGCAATTGATCTTTATCAATCTTACCATTAATTGTTAACGGAATTTCATCTATACGGATGATGTGATCAGGAACCATATATTCCGGTAATCTTTCTAATAAATAATTTTGTATAAATTCTAACTTGATCTCTTGTTCAGAAACATAATATGCTACTAATTCGTTCCCTCCTAAACTATTTGGTCTAGCTATGGCAACACAATCTCTTATTTGTTCTAAAGTTTGCATACAAGAAACTATCTCGTTAAGTTCTATTCTATACCCTCTAATTTTTACTTGATTATCTTTTCTTCCTAAAAATTCAATTTTCCCATCTTCTAACCACCTTCCTAGGTCGCCTGTTTTATATAATTTTTCGGAGATATTAAACGGATTTTGAATAAACTTTTCTTTAGTAAGATCAGAACGATTAAGGTATCCGTTAGCCAAGCCTACTCCTGCGACACAAATTTCACCAATAACTCCCTTAGGTTGTATATTGTTATTTTGATCCAGAATATAAATTTTAGTATTATCAATAGGATAACCTATCGAAATTAAATCTTGATGCTTATTAATTTCTTCAGTTATACATCCCACGGTGCATTCTGTAGGACCATATTCATTAAATATTTTAATAGAAGGGTTTATATCTCTAAGTATTCTAATATGTTGTTTATTTAAGGTATCCCCACCAATGATTGCTAATTCTATTGTTTCTGATTTTAAATCCAGACCATCCAATAAGCTAACGTGGGCAGGAGTTAGTTTGATACACGATATATTACTGCCCAAATATGTTGATAATACATTGGTTAAATTATCTGATACTGCAAAAACTTGTACCGCACCTCCAGACACAAGCGGTAAAAACAAACTTGATATCGTAAGGTCAAAAGAAAGAGATGTAAACAATCCAAAATTAGTATTGATCAAATCATTTTCTAAGTAATAGGATTTACCCCAGGATATATAATTATATAACGATTTATGTTCTATAATAACTCCTTTAGGATTTCCAGTAGATCCCGAAGTATAAATAATATATGCAGGCAAGTCATTTGATAGATTGTAACCTAGAGGATCTATTTCTTTTGAAATATCTAATTCGATATCAATTGCTAATACTTTTTCTTCATAATAATCAAGATCAAACATACTATTTGAATCAGTGATCAATAATTTGATGTTAGCATCATTAACAATAAATTCTTTTCGAATCTTTGGCAATTTTTGGTCGATAGGCACAAATGCCGCTCCAGATTTTAATATCCCTAAAACAGCTACTAAAATCCAATTACTAGGTTCTATTTGGATACCTACTAAATCCCTTTCACTGATACCATGAATATTTTTTAATTCATAAGCTAATTGGTCTGACAGTTTATTTATTTCTTCATATGTCAATTCTCCATTTATATCTCTTACCGCTATTTCATTAGGTTTCCGTTTTACTTGTTCAGAAAAGTCATCCAGAATTGTTTTACTTGAAGGTTTTATTTCTGATACATTAAAAGTATTTGTAATTTGATTTACCTCTTTATCAGAGATATAATTAAAAGAACCTAAAGGTTCTTCTGGAGCACTTGAAAATCTTTCAAGTAATCTATAAAAATGACTTACTAATAGTTTAATTCCGTTAGAATCATATTTAGTTTCGTTGTACCTGAAGTTTATTTTAATAGAAGAAACAGTAGGTAAGATTGTCAAGTTAAAATCATAATTTGACTGATCAGTTCCTCCAACAGATTCTACATTGATATCAACCGAATCTGATTGGTTCAGACGTTCTTGAATTGGAAAGTTTTCAAAAACAATAATACTATTTATAAGATCTTTTTTTATTGCACTTTGTGATTGAACTTCGGCTAAATTTAAATAGTGATGAGATGCGCAGTTTATCGAATTCTCCTTCATTTGATATATTAAATCTACTGACGTAGCATCTCTTTCATAAGATAATCGGACTGGTATCATATTACTGAATAAACCAATCATTTCTTCAATCCCTTTTAAATCGCCAGGTCTACCAGAAACTACAGTTCCAAAAACCACATCATTTACATCATTGTATCTAGATAACAAGTATCCCCAAACACTTTGCATTAATGAATTTAATGTAACCCCATTTGCTTGGCAAAGTTCATTTATCTTATCAAATAATTCTCCTTCAATAGATAACCGTTCTTTTGATTCTTTATAGGCTATATTATCATATTCAATATTTTTAAAAGGAATCTCCGATACTTGATTGAAATCTAAAAGATAAGTTTTCCAAAAATCAAGCGAGTCTTTTTTATTTCTTCGCTCCAACCATTTTATGTAGCTAACATAATCTGCTGGCTTAGATAGTTTAAGTTCCTTTTTCTGCTGAATGGAATCTAATATTTGATAAAAATCATTAATTAATATACTGGTACACCAACCATCTAATATTACATGATGATGACTCCAAATAAATTCAAATTCTCCATTCTTGAGTTCAAATATTTTTAATCGCATCTGCGAGGGAGCTTCTAATTCAAACCCTTCTTCTCTATCTTGTTCTTTTGCAGCTTCTACATACTTTTCTTGTTCGCTTTTATCTAAACTATCTGATACTTTTTCATAGAAAAAATTACTTGGCACTGTTTTATGAACTATCTGGAGAGGTGTTCCTGCATATGCGTTAGTGAAACTTGTTCTTAATACTGCATATCTAGAAACCAATTGATCATAAGCCTCTTTTAAATCATTTGTATTAAGATCTAAAGAATTTATTCTATATGTTGTTTGTTCAAAATACAGTAACGTAGAACTACTTGTTAACCAATGATAATATATTCCTAACTGTAATGGTGATAATTTATATATATCTTCTATGGCCTGATCTTTATTTATCTCAGCCAATTCCTGAATAGTAAGACCTTTGAATGTTAAATCTGATGGAGTAATACAACTTGCTTCTTTATCCGACAATTGTAATATAAGTGATTCTAAATGTTTGTTATATGACTCACTCAACCTCTTGATGGTATCTGACTCATATACTTTATCACAATAGCGGATAGAAATATTTAAACGACCTCCTATCATTATCCCAGAAATATCTAAAAGAGTATCTTGACTATTTTCTTTAGCAACACTAGCACCGATATTTTCATTAGAATATTCAAAGAAACCATCTTTATTTCCCCCTATTTTATCCCCAAAATCCCCTAAATAATTAAATAGTATTTCTGGATGTATATCACCTGGTAGTTGATCTGTTAAGTATTTCAGCACTCCATAACCAATACCTTTATTCGGTATCCTTCTTAGATCTTCTTTAACCTGAACCAATGCCTCTTCTGATAACAAATCGTTAGCCCTTAACAAAAATGGATATACTGAAGTAAACCATCCTACCGTTCGACTAACATCAATATCTTCTGTGATTTGTTCTCGACCATGACCCTCCATCTTAATTAAACTCTTGTCTAAGTCAAAAATATCTTTAATAGCTAATCCCAATCCTGTTAATAAAACATCATTAATCTCAGTATTATAAACACTATGTACTTTGGTTTGAAGCAAGTTTGTGACTTCCTCACTTATCACAAAACTCTGATTTGTATTAATCTTTAATGGACCTGATACTTCCTTATCTACTGGAAGGCGACCAAAACTTCCCTCTTCGACTAAAGACTTCCAGTACTCAAGTTCCCTTTCTAATGATTCACTCTTTGCATAATCCTGAAGTAAATTGGACCAATATTGAAATGAGTCTGTCTTTAGCGGTAATGATACCGAAGTCTCTAATGCATAACCATTATATAGTGATGATAAATCTTCCAAAAGAATACGCCAAGAAACTCCATCAATCACCAAATGATGGATAATCAATGCCAAACGATCGCCATCATCTAATCTAAAATGACCTATCTTAAATAAAGGGCCTGTCTCAAGATTAATACTTGATTGTATTGAAGAACCTATTTCTTGTATTCGAGCAGTTGCATTTATATCACCTTGTAGATCATAATAAATGATCTCATAATTATTCTTAGAAACATCACCATTCGCCTGAACCCAATCATCTGATGAATTCTTATAAACCATACGAAGAGCGTCATGATGCTCACATAACTTAGCTATACTTCGTTCTAAACAATCTCGATCGATTGCCGCTGAACTACGAAGTACAACAGATTGATTATAATGATGTGGATTGGCTTTTCCTAAGTTCTGAAAAAAGAATTCCTGGATAGGGGTTAAAATTATATCTCCTTCTACCAAACCTTGGTCTATATCACGAATATCTCCTGTAATATACGCTGAAAGCTCTCCAAGAACAGGTGTACGTAAAATATCTTCTACTCTTAATTGATATCCCTGTTGTTTTAATCGGGAAACTACCTGTATCGATTTTATAGAATCACCTCCCAGATTATAAAAATTATCTTGCAAACCTATTTGATTTCGATTCAAAACATCTTGACAAACCGAAACCAAAGCGTGTTGCTCATCTGTAACAGGAGCCTCATAAACAATACCTGTATCCAACTTAGTGAACACTTCTTTTGATAAAGCTTTCTTATCTACCTTCCCATTATTATTAATCGGAATCTCATCTAATTGAACATAACTAGTGGGAATCATATAGTCAGGAAGCAACTTCTTTAAATAACTACGTAAATTATCTGAAGTCTCCTCTTCTTCTGAAACTAAATAAGCTACTAGTTCTTTTGATAAACCTGATGAATCCACCAGAACTGCAACTTCTTGAATCGAATTCTTACTACGAAGTTGAAATTCAACCTCTCCTAACTCAATCCTGTGACCATTAATCTTGACCTGATCATCCCGTCTACCCAAATATTCAATCGTACCATCAGGTAACCAACGTGCTAAATCTCCAGTCTTATATAATTTAACATCTTCTTTAAAAGGATGAGTTATAAAACGTAAAGCTGTTAATCCTTCCTGATTCACATATCCTTCTGCTAACCCTTTACCCCCAATACAAAGCTCTCCTATAACTCCTTCAGGGAGCATATTATTATACGAATCTAATATATAGACTTCAGTGTTCCAGATTGGACTACCAATGCTGATAGGACCTGGTGATAATTCTGTTCCTTGATCTATGCGAAGTATTGTGCCACAAATACTTGTCTCTGTAGGACCATAAGCATTAAAATAAGTACCATAGGATAGATATGACTTAACACTTTCATAATCAGGAGATTCTCCAGCAGTAATCAGATATCGCATATCCCGTAAACTCTCTACATCCATCAATCGAAGATAGGCAGGAGGTAATGTAGCGATATCTATTTGATGTAACTTAATAAAATCTTCTAGTAATTTAGGATCCGTACGTTCATTATCACTCGCTATAAACAAACCACATCCTGATAATAATGTGATAAAAATCTCTGATATAGAAGCATCAAAAGAGTAAGAAGCAAATTGTAAACTATGGCGACAATCCAACATACAGAATATTGAAATCTGTGACATAATCGTATTAATAATACTACCATGAGAAACCATAACTCCTTTAGGCAAACCTGTTGAACCTGAAGTGTAGATAATATAAGCCAACATAGAACTTTCAATAACAACACCTAAGGAATCTGAATCATAGTCAGAACCATCAAACTCAACATCTATCGCTAATAAATCCCCAGAATAATACTCCAAATCAAACATAAACATCGTCTCTGTAATTAATAAATTAACAGACGAATCTTCAAGAATATGAGATTTGCGATATTCTGGTAAATCTGGATCAATAGGAACATAAACCGCTCCTAACTTTAAAATACCTAAAATCGAAACAATAACACGATCACTACGTGTTAAATGCACCCCCACACGATCTCCAGGTTTAATACTATAATTATCACGTAAACAATGAGACAATTGATTAGACAACTCATCCAATTCACTATAGGTGAGACGAGTATCATTAAAATACAATGCTAAACTATCTGAATGAGAATTCACAATAGATTCAAAACCTGAAACTAAATCACTCACCGAATAAGTTACTTCTGTAGCATTTTTTTCCGAAACTAAAGAGTTAATCTCTTTCTCTGGAAGGTAGTTTAAGGTGGTAAGTTCTTGATCAGAGTTATATAAAAACTCCTCGATCATAACTTGCATATGTTCAACTATTGTACGGATACCTTCTTCACTATACTTTAAAGTATTATAGCGGATTTTAACCCTTAATGAATCTGGATTAGGTATTATTACAATATTGAAATCATAATTTGACTGATCAAAAAAGTCTACTGATTCTATTCTAGAGTTTTGAATACTATTTCCTGAATTGAAATCTTCCTCAATAACTTCTTGAACTGGATAGTTTTCAAAAATCATAATATGATTAATTAAATTCATCCCTAATTCGCTTTCGGATTGAATACTACCCAAACCAAGGTAGTGATGCGAATTTCCTTCAATACCTCTTTTATGTATTTTCTGAAGTAAACTTATAGGTGTTTCATCTTTTGAAGTAATTCTTACAGGAATAGTATTGCTAAACATACCTATCATAGTTTCAACCCCCTTTAAATTGCCAGGTCGACCAGATACAATAGTTCCAAAAACTACATCTTCCTTATCATTATATCTAGAAAGCAAATACCCCCATACACCCTGAATAAAAGTATTAACAGTAACTCCTTCTTGATTACATAATTTTGATATTTGATCGTAGACATCAGGTTTTATTATAAACTCCTCTTTATTCTCTACATATGATCTGTTTTCTGTTGAAATGGAAAAAGGAATTTTAACCGCTGTATCATATCCTTTTAAATAGCTTTTCCAATATCCCAAAGAATCTTTTTCATTTATTTTATCTATCCATTTTATATATTCTGAATATTTAGAGGGTTTAGGAAGCTCTATTGAATTGATTAATTGATAAAAATCATTAATTAATATACTCATACACCATCCATCCATAATGATATGATGATAACTCCAGATAAACTCATACTCTCCAGAATCAATTTCAATTACCTTAAGTCGCATTTGAGATCCTGATTCCAAATCAAAACCTTCTTCTCTATCTTGTACCTTTCTGGACTTAGTAAAGGTTTCTTTCTCCTGTTTACCTAAACCATCAGGTACTTTTTCATACGAAAAATTACTAGGCACTGATTTATGTACTACCTGAAGTGGTGTTCCGGCATAAGCATTAGTAAAGCTAGTTCTTAATGCTGCATGTCTATGAACCAATTTATCATAAGCTTCCTTTAAAACATCAACCTGAACATTATTTGATAAAATTCTATAAGAAATTTGCTCTAAATACATAAAGCTCGAGCTACTAGACAACCAGTGATAATATATTCCTAATTGTAAAGGAGATAATTTATATACATCCTCTATATCATTATTGCTATTGATGACATCTAACTCTTCTACTGTTAGCTCTTCAAAAGTTAAATCTGAAGGTGTTATTTTACTAAACTCATTTGCTGATAATTCCTCTATCAACCCTTTTAGGTGCTTATGATATGACTCTGATAATCGTTCGATTGTCTCTGAGTTATATACCTCATCGGAATAGCGGATAGAAATGTTTAACTCTTCACCTGCCATAATACCAGAAATATCTAAAACTGTATCTTCTCCATTTCTCTTATCTATAGACGCTCCAATATTATCCCCAGAATATTCAAAAACACCTCCTTTTTTAACACCTGCTGTATTACCAAAATCTCCAAGGTAATTAAACAGTATTCTAGGTTCGATATCTTCTTTTATACTTTGAGTTAAATACTTCAATATTCCATAACCAATCCCTTTATTTGGAACCTTTCTTATCGATTCTTTAACATTTATCAAAGCTGATGACAAACTATCCTTTGAAATATCAATTACCAATGGATACGTTGTAGTAAACCAACCTACTGTTCTACTTATATCTAACTCTTCCTTGATTTGCTCACGACCATGTCCCTCTAACTTAATCAAATTCTTCTCTAAACCAAAAACCTCTTTTAAAGCTAAACCTAACCCTGTGAGTAAAACATCATTAACTTCTGTGTTATAAACCCCATGAACCTTTGTCTGTAACAAATTGGTAACCTCAGGGCTTAGCGCAAAACTCTCCCTACTGTTAATTGTTGTTACTCCTATTGGATTTTTATCTGTGGGTAATGCCTTCAAACTTTGATCTTTTAGCAAAGATTGCCAATACTCTTGTTCCACTTCTAAAGCTTCACTCTTAGAATATTCCTGTAATGCATCTGACCAATATTTAAAAGAATCTGTCTTCAATGGTAATGATACTGCAGTATTGGATCGATATCCTTCATATAATGCAGTTAGGTCCTCTAAAAGAATACGCCAAGAAACTCCATCAACTACTAAATGATGTAATATTAAAGCTATTCTGTCTCCATCATCTAATCGGAAATGACCTATCTTAAACAACGGGCCGGACTCTATATTAATACTAGATTGTAAGGCAGAACCTAACTCATAAAGCTTATCCTTAGCATTTGTTTCTCCCCGAAGATCATAGTAGCTTATTTCATAATGAGTACCAGAACTCCCTTTATTGGTTTGAGTCCAACTTGTTTCTGATCGATTATAAATCATACGAAGAGCATCATGATGGCTACATAATGCAGCTATACTCTTTTCTAACAAATCTTGATCTATATCTTCTGAACTCCTTAAAACCAAGGATTGATTATAATAATGAGGGTTCTCCGTCGCAAGATCTTTAAAAAAGAATTCCTGAATAGGTGTTAAGGCTAAAGTTCCTTCTACCGTAGCTTGATCTATATCTCGAATCTCCCCTGTAATATGTGATGATAATTCTATAAGTATAGGATAACGTAATATATCCTCTACTTTTAATTGATATCCATGTTGTTTTAAACGAGATACTACTTGAATCGATTTGATAGAATCTCCTCCAAGATTATAAAAATTATCTCGCATACTTATCTGCTCCCTATTAAGAACATCTTGACAAACGAGTACCAAAGCTTTTTGTTCTTCTGTAACCGGTGCTTCATATTCAATACCTGTAGAAATCTCTGTAAATTCCTCTTTAGATAGCAACTTCTTATCTACTTTACCATTACTAGTAATAGGTATATGATCTAATTGAATATAGGTATTAGGAACCATATATTCTGGTAGTCTAGACCTCAAAAACGTTCGTAGACTATCACTTGTTTCTTCTTGATCTGATACCAAATAACTAACCAAACTCTTCTGGCCTTTATCCTCTTGTACAAAAACAGCCACTTCCTTAATTGAAGGTTTACTTCGTAGTTGAAACTCTATCTCTCCTAGCTCTATACGATGACCGTTTACTTTTACCTGATCATCTTGTCTACCTAAATATTCTATCGTACCATCCGGTAACCATCTACCTAAATCTCCTGTTTTGTAAAGCTTCTCTCCTGACTTAAACGGATGCGAAATAAAACGAGTTTGTGTTAGTTCTTCTTGGTTCAAATATCCTTCTGCCAATCCTTGACCTCCTATGCAAATTTCTCCCGAAATACCTTCTGGCTGTACATTATTATATGTATCCAAAATATAAACTTCCGTATTCCAAATTGGACTACCAATACTTATAGGACCTGAAAATAATTCTGTACCTTGATCTATACGAAGTATCGTACCACAAATACTCGTCTCTGTAGGACCATAAGCATTAAAATAAGTACCATAATTCAAAAAAGCTTTTACTACATCGTAGTCTGGAGATTCTCCTGCTGTAACTAAATATTTTAAACTCGATAGACTTTTTATATCCATCAAGCGTAAATACGCAGGGGGAAGTGTAGCTATTTCTATTTTATTAGTTGTAAGATAATCTGTTAAAGCTTCAGGATCATTTCGCTCCCGATCCCCTACTATATATAAACTACTTCCTGATAATAAAGTGATAAAAATTTCTGATATAGAAGCATCAAAGGAATAGGAAGCAAATTGCAAACTCCTTGTACAATCCGACAGGTTAAAAATTGAAATTTGAGACAAGATAGTATTGATAATACTACCGTGTGAAATCATCACCCCTTTAGGCAAACCAGTTGAACCTGAAGTATAAATAATATAGGCCAACATAGAATCTTCAATAACGATATCCAAGGAATCTGAAGCATAATTAGATCCATCAAACTCAACATCAACTGCTAACAAATCCCCAGAATAATACTCCAAATCAAACATAAACATCGTCTCTGTAATTAATAAACTAACAGACGAATCTTCCAGAATATGAGATTTGCGATACTCTGGTAAATCTGGATCGATAGGAACATAAACCGCTCCTGCCTTTAAAATCCCTAAAATAGATACGATAACCTTTTCACTACGTAACAAATGAACTCCAACCCTATCTCCTGGCTTAATCCCATAATCATTCCTGAGGCAATTAGCAAATTGATTTGATATTTCATCTAACTCCTTATAACTAAGTTCAGTCCCTTCAAAAAACATTGCCAAAGTATCCGGGTTGGTATCTGTAATAGCTTTGAAACCTGAAACAAGATTTGTAGGAGAATAATTCACACGAGTAGAATTGTTATCCTCAACTAGCATCTTAAGTTCCTGACTTGAGATATAATTAATTCCCGAAATACTCTTTTTTGATTCTTTTAAAAGGTTTGATAAAATACTTTTGAAGTGTTTTATTAAATTTTCTATAAAATCTTTTCCATATACATCTTCATTAAACTTAAGAGTCATTACTAATGAATCCCTAGTTTCCCCAAAATGAAATTCTATATCATTTTTACTAAAACAAGCTCCAGAATCTATGATTAAACCTTCTTCAAAATTGTCTTCGGTTAAGATATCTTTCTTTGAAATATTATGAAAAGTAACCGAAATATCGAAAATGGGATTTCTACTTAAATCCGTTTTAATTCCCAAATCGTTTACAATATCATTAAAAGGATACTGCTGATTTGCATAAGCCTCTAATGTATTATTTTTGATACTATTAAAAATTTCTAAGAAACTTTTCTTTTGATCTATTTGATTTCTTAGTACAAGAATATTCCCAAAATAACCAATTAAATTTTCCAGTTCTAACGCATCTCTTCCTGCAATTGGTGCTCCAATGATTATATCGTTATTATGTGTATACTTGCTTAATAAAATTTTTATAGCAGATAATATTCCTATGAAAATACTTCCTTCGTTTTCATTACAAAATGAATTAAGTTCTTTTATTACATCCTTATTTATAGAAGTACTAAGTTTTCTACCATTAAAAGTTTTGATAGATGGGCGATTTTTATTTGTTATAAAATCTATCCTTGGCAGTTCTCCTTCCAATTTATTTGCCCAATAGTCTTTTTGACCTTCTATTGTATTAGAATCAAACCTCGTGCTTAACCAAGCTGAATAATCCTTGTATTGTATTTTTAGTTCGGGAAGAACAGGCTTTTCATCTTTAAGATATGCATCATAAAAGAGATTAACTTCTTTAATTAAAACCTCTTCGGACCATCCATCACTTATAATATGATGCATATTAGTATAAAATATATATTCCCCATTAATTTTGATTAGACAACATCTAAACAAAGGGCCTTTTTCGAGGTCAAATGGCTCGTTCGCATCTTTCGAAATATAATCTTCAAATTCTGAAGTCTTGTCTTCAAAATCTTTAAAATTTACCCTAAAACTAATATCATCAATACCTAACACTTTTTGAAAAACTTCTTCATCATTAGGAGAGACAAACACAGTTCTTAACATTTCGTGTCTCTTGATTACTGATAGTATTGCTTTTTGTAAAAGATTTATCTCAATATTACCATCCAACTTTACTTGTCTTGGCATATTAAATGCTACCGAATTTTTCGGAATTTTGGACATAACCCAAAGTCTATACTGTGATGGAGTTACTATGTGGTTTTCCTTTTCATCCGTTTTTTCAATATACTCAACAACTTTTTGTTCTTTACTTCTTATTAACTTCGATTGCGACTTTATAGTTAAATTAGAAAATAACTCTGTAATATTAAGTGCTACGTTAAACGTATTACTAATTCTCGAATTAAGGCGTATAAGTTTTATACTATTCCCTCCCAGAAATAAAAAATTATCTTCTAAAGAAATTGCCTCAACACCTAAAAGTTCCTTCCATATTAGTTTTAATTTCCCCTCTGTCTCATTATATACTTCCGGTTCTTTTTTTGAATTCAAGTACTCCTTTGCTATAGTTTTTAGAGCCTTAACATCAATTTTCTTATTTACATTAAACGGTATCTGTTTAAGAGGTATGAAAAAGGAAGGCACTTCATAAGTAGATAATTTTGATAGACTATACTTTTTAATATCGTTTTCAATTCCATCATCGGAGCTCTGATAAAAACAATAAAGATTATATTCCTTTTCAATACCTTCTAAAAGTAAACATTTGGTCATCCGTACCTTATCAGAAGCAATAATCACCTGTTCAACATAGTTGGTATCAACTCTTACGCCATTAATCTTTACAATCCCGTCTTCTCTCCCAATTATTGTTACATTTCTTTGCGCATCATATTTACCATAATCTCCACTATCATAAATAATATCTTTTTCTAAATTAAGTGGGTTTTGTATAAATTTCTTAGCTGTAAGTTTTTCATCCTTATAGTAACCTTTAGACAAAAAAGGTGTTTTTATGAAAATCCTTCCTACTTCATTAATTTCGCAGACTTCATTTTCTTCGTTCAGAATTAAGATCCCCGAATTAGAAATAGCTTTCCCAATACTTACGACATCAGAAGAAGGACTATTTATATTATCCTCTATCTTATAAAATGTTTTAACTAATGTCGATTCTGTAGCTCCATATAAATTAACCATCAGAGTGTTGTTTCCATATCGTTCTCTCCAATTGATAATGTCTTTATAGAATAACTTTTCTCCTGCCAAGAACAATAATTCCAAATCCTTAAAAGGATCAGAATTCGTATCTTCTATCAACAATGTTCTAAAAATAGTTGGTACCGTATGAATTAAGCTGATTTTTTCATTTCTTATCCAATCTGATAGTAGAACAAAGTTATTTTTAACGTTTTGGGGAGGTATACAAATCGTACCACCACTGATCAATGGCACAAAAACATCTCGCAGTGAAGCATCAAATGACATACTGCCTAAAAAACCTAGCCTAACATCTTGAGAGATGTTAAATTCATTAACTTCCCAATGTATATAATGGCTTAAACTTTTATGTTGTCCCAGCACCATTTTTGGTGCTCCAGAAGACCCTGAGGTAAAGAAAATATAACTTGAATCTTCTCCAGAAATCTCAAGATTTGGATTCATATCAGATGATGTAACTCCAATTAACTCCTTTGTATCATTTTCACCTAAACCACTTATTCCCAAATCATTGTTATCAAAACTTAAAACAATAATATGAGGAATCGTATATTCGAATTGAGAATTATATTTTTCGATTTCCTCTACACCTTTTTTATCTAATAATAAAATTTTAGGTTTAATTACTGTGTAGATTTCTTTCCAATGGTTTTCTTTAAAATTTCTGTCAATCGGAATATAGATCGAGTTGGATTTGAAAATACCTATTAAAGAAATGATATTAAGTATTTCATCAGAAAATAGTGTGGCCACCTTATCTCCTTTATTAATATCATTATTTATCAATACAGAGGCTATGTTATTTGCAAAAGTATTAAGTTTTGAATAGGTTATATTTTGACTATCTGATTGAATAGCTATTTTATCTTGAAATTTTTCAACGACAGTTTCAAAAACAGTATGTACTACTTTTTTATTCATGATTTTGTGAAAATGAAATTTTATTTAATTGTTTAAAGAAATTAATCTTTGTGAAAGGTGTAACTTATGAAATGCTTAGTATTAGAACCGTAAAACATCTTAAGTGGTCTTCTATGAGAAATATATTATTCTAGATAAGGTTAAAAATCCTCAGAAAAATGAGCTTCAAATTGTTCTTTAAAGGAGTCATGTTCTTCCTGATCAATTTCAGTTTTTAGGATGTTTTCAGACTCAGCAATGGTAGTTTGAGGATTATCAATTATATACTCTAATAATTTCAAAAAATCTTTATTAAAGTTTACGATATCAGATTCTTCAAAAATTGAATTATTAAAGATTAATGAATAATTTACTTTATTTTTTAAAACCGTAAATCGGAAAGAGATATCGAACTTAGTTTTTGTTTCTACTATTGGATCTTCTTGTTCAAGTTCTAATTTACTTTCTACATCTATATGATTTACAACGAGAAATACTTTAAAAATAGGATTAGTTAAGCTTCCCTTATTGGTGTTAACATTTTGAACTAATAAGTCAAAAGGATAATCTTTATTTTCTTGAGCACGAAGTACATTTTTCTTGACATCTTCAAAATACTGAATTAAAGATTGTTTTTTATCAATTTTACTTCTTATAGCAAGTGTATTAAGGTGTAATCCTATTTGCTCTTTTAGATCCCAGTGAGATCTACTGCTAAAAGGACTACCTATAACGATGTCTTTTTCATGCGAATATTTATATATCAAAATACTTAAGGCAGTATAAAATTGAATATAGAAGGTAAGACTATTCGCTTGGTTAAATGCTGATATTTTATCAAAAAGCACTTCGTTAATTTGGGAATAAAGCATTTTTCCCTTGTATTTTTCTACATGATTACTTTTAGCTATTGATAATGTAAGTTTGGGTATATTATTTTTATAAATTGATAACCAGTACTTTTCTTGATCGTTATAATTTTTTATAGTCTCATTTTGCCAAATTGCATAATCCTTGTATTGAATTCTGAGTTCGGGAATAGCCTCTACCCTTGTGCCATTAAGAAGATTGTAAAAACTCATTATATCCGAAGACAAAAGTTTAATAGATTCTGCATCTGATATTAAATGATGCATATTGTAATAAAAAAGTGAATAGTTTTGATCTATTTTTATTACCGTTGCCCTTATTAGAGGCCCCTTTTCTAAATCAAATGGTATGTAAGAGTCATTGTTCACATATACCATTGCATTTTTTTCGGCATCTAATTTCTCAGAAAAATCTGTATATTTTATTTTGAAATTAAAGTCTTCATTAGATATCACTGATTGATATGTTTCTTCTCCATGTTGTTTAAAAACAGTCCTTAAAATTTCATGTCGTTCAATGGTTTTATAAACGGCTTTCTCAAAAAGCTCTTGATCAATATCAGAAGGCAACTTTATATAACTAGGCATATTATAGGTCTCTGAACCAAATAATTGACAAGCAGTCCAAATACTTTTTTGAGAAAATGACAATGGAATTTTATCTACGATCTCATTTTTTTTGATTTCTATATAGTCCTTTTTCTTTGACTTTAATATCAAGTATTCATGTGATTCTAAAACAGGGTTCTCAAAAATGTCATTTAAGTTTAGTTCTACTTCGAAAAATTTCTGATAAGCCGCTATTAATTGTATTGCATTAATACTTTGTCCACCAATAAGAAAAAAATTGTCTTCTATACTTATGGTATCTATTTTCAAGATCGATTGCCAAATGTTTACTATATCTTCTTGTATTTTGCTCCAATTGGTTCTTTTTACTTTTTGTGTTCTTTGTTCTTTGATCTTGTTTTTTAGTGCTTGAATATCAACTTTCCCATTTGCATTAGTTGGAAAATCTTCAAGATGGATGTATAAGGATGGAACTTCATAAAAAGATAAAAACTCAGAACAATGTACCTGTACAGCTTTGTCCAAATTTACATTTGCTTTATAAAAACAAACCAAATTAGAATCTTCACCTCTGTCGTGTAATATACATTTAACATCTGCAATTTCTTCTATGGATAAAATTACTTGTTCTATAGAATTAAGATCAATTCTTACTCCATTAAGCTTTACGATAGCATCTTTTCTCCCTAATACTATAATATTTCTATCCTTATCGTATTGTCCAAAATCTCCTGTTTTATATATTATATCTGGAGTAGAAGATAATGGGTTTTGAAGAAAACGCTTTGAAGTTTCTATAGGGTTCTTAAAATATCCTTTGGATAGAAATGGTGTTTTTATAAATATCTCTCCTTTCTCTCCTATACGACATAATTTGTTATTAGAATTTAGGATAAGAATTACTGTTTTAGAGATTGGTTTACCTACAGATAAAGGGTCTGAAAAATCTCCTGTTATCTTTTCTTTTACCGTGTAAAAAGTTTTAATCAATGTAGATTCTGTAGCTCCATAAAAGTTAGTTATTTTCGTTTTGTTACCGTATTTGTTTTGCCAGTTGATTACATCTCTTTTATACAATTTTTCACCGGCCAGAAATACATGTCTTAAATGGAACTCTTCCGTAGTATTATCCTCGGAAAGAAGTAATCGAAAAAAAGTGGGGACAGTATGGATTAATGTAATTTTACTTTTCCTCATCCATTGACACAATTTTACAATGTTTGCTCTTATCTCTTGAGGAGGTATACATATAGTTCCTCCATTAACAAGGGGTAGAAATACATCTCTTAATGATGCGTCAAAAGAAAATGATGTGAATTGACCTACTCTATCTTTTTCAGTAACTTCAAAAGCCTCTGACTCCCAATGTATAAAATGACTTAAGCTTTTATGCTTTCCTAATACCATCTTTGGTGATCCCGTAGAACCAGAAGTAAAAAAGATATAATTAGCCTCTTCTCCTGTCATCTCTGGTAAGGTTATATTTTTATTAAAAGCGGCTACATCTATCTTTTTTTCTTCTTCCTTCTTATAATACCAGAAATCTAATGAATTCTCTTTCCAGTCAAATAAGATAATGTTAGGAACTTTATAATTAAAAATCTCACTAAAAGTTTCAATATCTGTTATATGTTCTTTACTAGTTAAAATAACCTGAGGTTGAACAGTTTCAAATAATTCTCTCCAATGATTTCTCTTATATTTTTTATCAACAGGAACATATATTCCTCCCGATTTAAAAACCCCTATTATTGAAAATATATAGAATAGCTCCTGATTGAAATATGTTGCAACACAATCTTGCTTGTTACTATAATTACGTAATAAAAAAGCTATCTTATTGGTAATATTATTTAATTGATCGTATGTAAAGTTTCCTAAAGCAGATTCTATTGCCACATTGGTTTTATACTGCTCAACTTTACCTTCAAACAAGGAATGTATCAGCTTCTTGTTCATTAGTAGTTTTCTTTAGATTCATTACTTTTATAACTTCATCAACTAGGACCGACATTGTATCAATGTATGGGATTTCGGTTGTAATATTCTCATATCCAATCTGGACTTCGGAGCATCCCCCAACCATAACATCTACTTCATACTCTTTAAGAGTATCAAATGCTTTTTCGAAAAGATAATATGCTTCTTCCTTAATTTCGGAGGATTTTAAACCACCATCCATATAAATAGACTTCATAAAAAGTTCTTCCTGTTCTTTTTCATTCAGTGTAATCAAATCTATTTCTTCAGAGTGTTTATGAAAAAGCTTCGACTTTATTGTCCCTGTTGTAGCCATAAGACCAATTCTTCTGTAGCCTTTTTGTAATAATACATTTATAGTTAGTTCTACTGGGTTTAAAATATTCTTAAGCAACTCTTTATCCAACATATTAACAAAATGATACGAGGTTATACAGGTTAAAACAATGTAATCAACTTGTAACTCGTTCATCATCTTTATGGACCTTAACAGTTCTCTTTCTGGAGATTTTTTTCCATATACTATAGCTAAAGTCCTATCTGGAACACTACTATTGTTATGTAATATAAACTCCGGAAAATCCTGATCCTTAGGCGCATGTATTTGATCAATCAATTTATTGACAAAATACAACCCAGCTCTTGTTCCCATACCGGAAATAATTCCAATCTTTTTTTTCAACTTATTATTGTATTTATATGGTAATTAGAAAATTGATAACCCAAATTCTGTATTACACCCAATACATTTTAAAACCATGCCTATTCTTATATAGACATACCTAAATAACATGGAGTTAACAGGAAAAAAGTTACTTTCTTAATTAAGTGAGTTTTTAAAAACTGTATTAAATATTTACAGTTTAAGACGAGGTCGTTTTAATAGATTTCTGTAGATAGTCATTAATGAAGAGTTCTATTTTCATCTTAACTTTTACTGAAATGGTATCAAAAAACACTTTATTTGAATAACGATTAAACTTAAAAATCATCGCTAATTTCATCTGTTACCAGATCCAGAAAAGTCTTATATTCTTTATCTTCTTCAACATCCGATAAACTTGACATTAGAGTTTCTATTTTTATAGTCGAATCTTCACTTATGGATCTTGTCAAATCAAGAAAACTATTCACAAAAGATTTAATATCTTTTTCTTCAAATAAGATGGTATTATAAACGACAGATAAACTTACTGTATCACCATAATAACCAAAGTAAAATGTAAGATCATGTTTACTGTTATTTACTTCTAATCTTAAAGGATTTACTTGACTCTTACTGTTGGCCACATCTGATAAATTTTGGTCAATTACAACCACTACATCAAATAATAACCCTCTTGAAGGAACCACTCTATAATTTAATTCTTTTAATAATTTATGAAAAGAAAAATCTTGATTATCCCTAGCCTCTAGAACAGTTTTTTGGGTTTCTTTTATATAGTTTGAATAGTCTAATTCTTGGTTAATATTAAAAAATAATGGAACGGATCTCACAAAACACCCTAATTGATTTTCTAAATCAGGATGTGTTCTACCTGACATTGCTGTACCAATTACTAAGTTTTTTTGATATGAAAACTTATAAAGCAGTAAAGAGGAAATAGCAAGTAAATGCATGTAAAGTGTTATATGCTCTTTCTTCCCTATACTTTCTAATTTATATAAATACTCTTTAGGAAAAATAACTGACTCTGATCTACCTTCATATTTCTTACTTTTAGGTCTGGGGTTTGCAAAATTTAAATCTAAAGGAACCATTCCTTTATCTAGTTTTGATTTCCAAAAATCTTTATTTTTGAAATACACCTTATCCCTATTTCCTTTTTGCCATACTGCATAATCTGAATACTGAGTATCCAATTCTGAATACACATTACTAATATCATCTGATTTATAGCAGTTAAAAATTTCATTTCTCAAAATTTCTGATGACCATCCATCACATATTATATGATGAAGATTATAGTATACTACAAACTTATTATTAGATAACTTTAGTAAATGAATTTTAAACAGAGGATATTGAGTTAAATCAAATTCTTTTGATGTATCTTCAATAATATGTTTCTCTACCAAATTATAATCATTCTCAACTTCAAGGTTTTTCTCTAAAATTTTAAAATTAAACTCCTTATAGGAAATAACTTTTTGTCTTACTATACCATCTTCATTTACAAAAATTGTTCGAAGAATATCGTATCTTTTAATAACCTCATATATCGCTTTCTTAAATCTATCTATTTCAAAATCATTCCCAAATTCGATATAAGTAGGCATATTAAATGCCCGCGATCCATTTTTCATTTGACAAGCTAGCCAAATTTGTTCTTGCTGTTCACTTAACGGATACGATAATTTTCTTTCTGATTTCTCTATAGCTTCATATTCATTATTTCTTTTAACGCTTAATAAATCTATTAAGGTTTCTTTATTTTTTTTAATTTCATTTTTTAGAGTATCTGTAAGTAATTCTTTTTGTATATCTAGTTTTAAAACTCCACTTTCAACATATAATCTTGCTTCGAGTTTTTTTAATTCTTTCAATAAATTTAAAATATCACTATTCATAATGTTCATTTTTAAATTTTATAGTGAACCTTATCTTCTCTATATTCTAAAAAACTAACCTTATATAGCTAAGGCTATAGTATTTTTCTAAAATCAAAAATTTGACGGCTTCTATTTAAAAAGATATCGTTTCCTCATCTTTTTTTGATGTATTATTTTGATTATTAATTAAGCTTTGAACTTCTATTAATTCTGCATGTTTTTCAATGGTCTTAAAAACGAATAAATCTTTTAATTTTATTTCTACATTGAAAATTTTATGGTAGGCATTTACAAGTTTTATTAATTTTAAACTATGGCCTCCTAATTCAAAAAAGTTTTCATTAATACCAATTCTTTCAATTCCTAGAAGTTCTTTCCAAACCTCTACCAACTTAATTTCCATTTCATTTCTGGGCGCTATATATTCTTTTTGTTGAAGAACACCTTTTGATAAAGGTGAGGGTAATGCATCTTTATTTATTTTCCCGTTTGATGTCAAAGGTATACTATCCACTTCTATAAAAAAGTTTGGAATCATATATAAAGGCAAAATATCTTCTAATTTTTCACGCACCTGACGAAGATCAATTGTATCAGAATTAATAACCAAATAGGCACATAAATAATCTTCTGAATTCTCATTTTTTAATACAACAATTACTTCTTTTATTTCTTCAAAACTGATTAAATTATTAACAATTTCATTCGGTTCAACGCGATAACCTCTAATTTTTAATTGATCATCTTTTCTTCCAAGAAAAACAATTTTTCCATCTGACGTCCACTTTACAATATCCCCTGTTCTATATAACTTTTCACTCTTACAGTAAGGATTTGATATGTATTTTTCATCAGTAAGATTGTTTCTCTTCAAATACCCCTTAGACACTCCATCACCTCCAATACATAATTCTCCTTCACATCCAATAGGTAATAACTCTAAATTAGGTCCTAAAACATATATTTTTGTATTCGAAAAAGGTTTTCCTATATATACACTGTTATATCGGTACGAAAGATCTACTTTATGCATTAATTTACCAATTGTGGTTTCTGTTGGTCCATAATGATTATAAATATCTATTTTAGCTCTACTTCTGTTTAAATTTTCAATTACGCTCATATTTAAAACACTTCCTCCAAAAACGATAGCTTTTTGAGGGATAAGATATGTCCCATCATAATAAATAGAGTTCCAATGTTCAGGAACAATTTTAATATAATCAATGATATTGTTTTTAAAATATGAGATTAACTTAGGGCTGTCCTTAAGCATTTCGTCTGAAAAAACGTGTAATGTACCTGCTGTTGCTAATGCTCCATAAAGAAATGTATAACCTAAATCTGCACCTAAAGTTGACATTAATCCATAATGGCTTTTCTTTTCGATATTAAGTTTTTGTATCAACCCTAATAAATAATCACCCAAATTACCATGGGTTACCAATACTCCTTTAGGTTTACCAGTTGTTCCCGATGTATAAATAACGTATACAATATCATCCTTATCTATTTTAACAGGCTCGATTATTTCAGATTCAAAAGAACCTGAAAGCATATCTTCATAACTTACCAAAGAGACATCATCAATATTACCTCTTTCTTGTTTAATTGATAAATCCGTAATAAATAGCTTTGCCTCTATATCATTAAGAATATTATTTACCTCACCTTTTATAAATCTATCATATATAGGTACATAAGCTGCTCCAACTTTCATAATTCCCAACATCATTGTAATTGCATCAGCTTTATCAGCTAGAGAGAATGGCACAAAATCTCCCTTTCTAATTCCACTTTTAATCAAAAATTTGGCTATTTGATTTGAATCATTATCTAATTGGATGTAATTTATTTTTCTATTCTCTGTTTGAATTGCAACATATTGTGGAAACTGCTTGACTTGCTCATTAAAATATTCAAGAAATGTTTTTCCCTCATTATCTCCTAGATTAAAAGAATTAAAATCAAAAAGTTGTTTTTGTTTTTCTTTTTCGGATAAAAAATCAATATCACAAATCTTCAATTTATAAGAAGTAATACATGCCTCAGACAATAGTTTAAAATGATGCATCATTTGGGTAATCATTTCTTTGTCATAAATAGCTGTATTAAAATTGATCTGAAACTTTAATAAAGATTCTACTTCAAAAAAAGTTATTCCGATGTCGAATTTAGTTCTAGACTCGCCTTTAGAATAAACTTCGCCTGGAGTTATTTCATGATTATTGGATTTAGATATTTTTTCTGTATTCTGTAAAGCCAACATAATGTCAAACACAACATTTCTACTTGAATCTCTTTGAATATTTAATTCGTTAACTAAGAGATCAAAAGGATATGTCTGATAAGAGAGTGCTGACAGAACTCTCTCTTTAGTATAATTGTAATGTTCAATAAAAGTATTATCTGGATCTACATTATTTCTTAGCGCGAGTGTATTTACATAAAAGCCTATTTGATTTTCTAAATCTATATGTTCACGTCCAGCCACGGGAGTTCCGATAATAATATCTTTTTCTCCACTATATTTATGCATTAATATATTCCAAATGGATAGTATACTAATAAATAAAGAGCCATTATTTTGTTTGGCAAATGAATGTAAACCTGAAACTACTTTACTAGGTAAATACATTTCTAGTAGTTCTCCTTTATTGGTCTTTATCGAAGGCCTTTGTTTATTTGAAGGTAAATTCAGTCGAGGTAATTTCCCCGAAAGGTGTTTGTTCCAAAAGTTTTGATGCGCCGAATAATTCCCATTTTTAATTTTGGCACTTTGCCAAGCAGCAAAATCTTTATATTGAATCCTTAATGGTCTTAAAGTTCCGATTTCATCAGAACACAAATTATTATATATTTTTATTACCTCATTGGCTAGTATTTTTAAAGACCATCCATCACTTATTATATGGTGCATATTATAATGGAATATATATTTTTCGTTTTCCAAATGAATCAATGCTGCTGATAATAGAGGCCCTTTTTCAATAGAAAACACTCTGTACGTATCTTTTTTTATAAAGTTGATAATGGCTTCATTTTGCTCTTCTTCTCCTCTTAAATCTACATAATCTATCTTAAAATTAATTTCCTCGCTGGATAATACAAATTGTCGCGGTTCTCCCCCATTGTTCTTTCTAAAAACAGTTCTTAGTATTTCATGACGATCTAGCAATAGAAAAATCGCTTCTTTAAAAAGATCAATATTATAATTACCATCTAAAATAGTTTGATTACTAATATTATATGCCGGTAACCCTCCTTCTGCCTGATCCAAAATCCATAATCTATTTTGTGAATTTGATAACATATAACCTTCTTCGGACAAAGGTATATTTGGAATTTTTTCCTTAGAATTATTTTGTTGACTCCCTTGTTTTAAGTGCTTTATTATTTCCTGTTTATATTCTTTAATTCTCGAAATTAAATCGTCAGGAAGCTTTTCTCCATTAAATTTCAATTTAAGTTCTTCCCCTTGTAATGAAACGTAAATATTGCGCTCTCGTAATTCTTTAAGCAAATTTCTCATCTGTGAATTTATGTTTGATCCTATTACACCAAAGAAGATTATAATATGATTTCATTAGATAACTCTCTTTCATCTTGTAACCATTGTCTTTCTTCAACTAACAGTGCTAAATCTTTAATAGTGTTATTGGTTAGGACTTCAGAAATTGATATCTCTATTTCTAACTCCTTATTAATTTTATTAATTAGCTGAGTCGCTAGTAAAGAATTCCCTCCTAATTCCAAAAAATTATCTTCTATTCCTATCTTATTTAAATCGAAAAGGTTTTGAAATAAATCAATCAGTTTCATTTCAATTGGGGAAGTAGGCTCAATATAATTAGAAGATAAAAGTGATCGATCAACATCGATTTCGTCTATTTTGCTTTTTCCTAAAGTATCATTTATAGTATTTTCTCTGTTATTTCCCTTATTACTAGTAATCCACTTGGACAATTCGTAGTCTATATCCCTGGTTGAAACAACTATTTGATTAATATCGTTTAA
This sequence comes from Aquimarina sp. MMG015, assembly GCF_018100855.1. NCBI lineage: Bacteria > Pseudomonadati > Bacteroidota > Flavobacteriia > Flavobacteriales > Flavobacteriaceae > Aquimarina > Aquimarina sp. MMG015. Next base: position 41,030 of record NZ_JAGJEB010000005.1, on the reverse strand, counting down.
CGACAGAACTCTATTTAAAATATCAATTACATTATCCGAATTAATACCATTATTACCGGATTGGTTATTAAAACTAAATCCATCATAATTAATGGTTATACAGTTTTTAATGACCTCTGAGTTACAAAATGAATCTAAAAAGGAGTTAGCAGCTAAATAAGCAATCGACTCCTTACCTCCAATTATAGTTGACAATGAAGAAGATAATAAACAAAAATCTAGTTGTTTATTATAAAATATTTTTCCCAAGGTAATTGTACTCAAAACTTTAGCTTCAAATTGCTCATCTAGGTCTCCTTTATCTAAGAAATCCATAACTTTTATAGAATTACCCGAAATAGTGCCTTCAAAATGAAAAACACCATTTATTTCCCCTATAATATCTTCAATATTATCTACTATTTTTTGCAAAGAACTCACATCCTTTAAATCAACATTATAGTATTTTGCATTACCTATTTGACTTAACTCTTCAAATCTTAATGCTTTCTTATTATTATCAAAATTATTTTCAATTTCACTCCTTCCTAAAATAATTACCGAAGCATTGTAATTTTCTAACAAATGTTTAGCGTGTAAATAACCTAAATTACCTAAGCCACCTGTAATTAAATAAGTTCCTTTTTCTCTAATTCTTGTGGATTCTTTAGTTTTTTCAATTTTTACAGGATTAAAACTTTTTACCCATCTATATTTATTTCTATAAGCTATGTAGTTGTCAGAGATATTTGAATTAATTTCTTTAAAAACATTTGATATCACATCATTTTTATTATCATCCAAAGCTAGATCTATACAACAACAATTAATATTATTATTCTCTTGGGATATTATAACTGGTATTCCTGAATTGATTGAATTATTAAGATTAATCTCTTCATTTCCTATAACATTGTTAACATTATTGGTTAAAATATACAGGTTGATTTTATTTCTTTGATAGCAAGATTTAATACTTTGAACGATACTTACTGTGGTATTAAATTCAGATAAGCTTTCTTTGTACTCTTCCTTTCCAAGTGAGTTCATCTGAATTACATTCAAAGTTTTTGAGTCTTCTAAGGACAATTCTTTAAATAATAATTTTAAATGATTTTCATTTTCGGTATCTAATTCAAAATGATTATTGTCGTGACTTAAAAATTCTTTTGATTTTTTAATAACGAAAAAATTATTCTTATTTCTAAATTTCTCAACTAGTAACTTACTGTATCCTATAGAATCTTCAAAAATTAAAAATATTTCATCTTCCTTATAACCAACATTGTTCAGTCTATTTTTTCTTTTCCATGACGGTTCATAAAACCAATCAGATATTGACTTCAATGAATACTTTATATTTAAGTCTGATATATTTTCAAATGGATCTACTTTAACATCCAATACATATTTATCAAAACAATACTTAGGAATTGAAACTTTATTTCTAACCTCTTTTTCGTAATAATTTTCCCAATTAAGATCTACCCCTTTAGTATATAATTCTCCAAGAAAAATGGTAAGTTTTTGATTATCGTCTACCATTTCTTTAGGGTGACGAATTGTCTGAAAAATTTCACTTGACTTTATGTTTTTCTTACAAAAATTTAATAAAGTATTCCCTGGTCCTATTTCAACAAATAGTAGATTCTCTGCTTCTGAAATAGAGTTAATTCCATCTGAAAACCTTACTGTATTTCTTAAATGATTTATCCAATATTCTGGTGAAATATTATCCGAAATTTCTTTGCCATATAAATTGGATATGAAACTCATTTTAGGCTCGTTAAAGCTAATTTCCTCTAACACTTTCTTAAAATCTTCGATAATTTCATCCATTAGAATAGAATGAAAGGCATGCGAAGTTTTAAGTTTAATAGTAGTTATTTCCTCTTTTTCTAGCCTAGAAATCAGATTTTCTATAGCTTTCTTTTTACCGGATATAACAACAGTATCTGGAGTATTAATTGCTGCAATTGAAAGATCTTCATTCAAAAATCTTTCTACTTTATCTCTCGATAAATCAACATATAACATTGCGCCTTCAGATGTTTTACTCATCAACTCGCCTCTTCTTACAACAAGTTCTAATCCATCCTCAAAAGAAAAAACTCCACTTATACAGGCTACAACATACTCCCCAAGACTATGGCCAATCATATGTTTTGGAGAAACTCCCCAATGTAAAAGTAGTTTTGCAATACTATATTCAATTAAAAATAACAGTGGCTGTGTATATTGTGTTTCATTTATCAACGTCTCATCAACCTCGTATTCTTCAGTATATCCAATTATTTTTTTAAAATTTAAATTTGTAATACTTTTCAAGATATCGAAACCACTATCCATTAAATTTTTGAAGTATGTTTCCTGTTCATACAGATCTTTTCCCATCTTAAAATATTGACTGCCTTGGCCTGAGAAAAGAAAAACTAAATTCTTTTTTAATGCACTAGATTCATTTCCTGTACTATTATTAGAAAACTTTGAGTTTTGTAATGCCTTCATATCGTTTTCAGAGACGATATAATTTCTGTATTTAAATGATTTCCTACCTGTATTTAAAGAATAAGCCACATCAGCTAAATTCATCTCTTTTTCACTTTCTAGGAACTTACTTAAGCTTTTAGAATAATTGGTTAAAGAATTAAAGGTATTTGCAGAGTAAGTAAGTAACTGATACGGTCTAGAACGACTTGTAGTCTTTCTAAACGGTGCTTCTTCCAAAATCACATGCGCATTGGTTCCTCCTATTCCAAAACTACTCACTCCTGCTCTAATTGGATTTTCTGCAGAAGTCCGCCATTGCTTTAATTCTGTAACAACTTGAAAAGGGCCTTCTCCAAAATTAATTTCAGGATTTGGCCTTGTAAAATTTAAAGAGGGAGGAATTAATTTGTTCTTAATGGCTAAGGCAGTTTTTATTAATCCGGTAATGCCTGCAGCAGTGTCTAAATGTCCAAGATTTGTTTTTACTGAACCAATATAACATTTATGATTTTTATCATAATTAAAAGCTTTATTTAATGCTCCAATCTCTATAGGGTCACCTAACTTTGTTCCAGTTCCATGAGCTTCTACATAAGTAATTGTATTCGGATCTATTTTTGCTATTTTATGTGCTAATTTTATGCAGTTTGATTGACCATCTATACTCGGAGCTGTATATCCTACTTTATTTCCGCCATCATTATTAACAGCAGAACTTTTAATAACTGCATATATTTGATCTCCATCATTGATTGCATCATCTAACCTCTTTAAAACAACTACTCCAGATCCTTCACCTGAAATGGTTCCTGATGAATCTTCATCAAATGCTTTACAATATCCATCCTTTGAAAATATCATTCCCTCTTGAAAAGTATATCCTTTATTCACATTAGAAACAATCTTTGCCCCTCCTGCAACCGCTATGGAACATTCTTTTAAGAGTAAGTTTCTACATGCTAAATGAACAGCTGTAAGTGAACTTGAGCAAGCCGTATTGATATAATAACTAGGACCTTTAAGGTTTAATTTATATGAAATTAGTGTATTTGAAAATTTATTATCTGCTAATTGAGATATATAAAAAGGATTTACTTTATCATTAGGATTTATTTTAGAATGAGCCAACCATAACTCATTATTAGAGGCTGTCAAAAATAAACCTATTTTTTTCTTATAATTAGAAATATCACACGAAGCGTCTTCCAGAGCTAACCATACTTGCTCATGTAATATCCTAGATTGCGGATCCATCATTTCCGCTTCGGCTTTAGTATAATTAAAAAAACGATAATCAAAACTTTCTACATCTGGTATTTCTATCTTGCTCTTTACAAAATTTGATTTCGAAATTTTATCTTCTGAATATCCATGTTTCAATAACTCTTCATCTGAATAAAATCCAAATAGTTCATTACCTTCACTTACATTAGTCCAAAATTCCTTAGCATCATTAGACTTTGGGAATTTACAAGACATCCCTATAATTGCAATGTCTGTTTTATTTTGACCTTTATTCATCTCTTTAATCTATTAAATTTGTAAACTCATTTAGTTCCTCATCAAAATCAAAATCTTCCTCTAACTCTTCACTAGTTTCTTCTTCAATGATACTATCATTCTTATTAAAAAATGCCTTTGTAAGGCTACGTACTGTAGGATATTGAAAAAGGTGAACAATCTTTATTTCTTCTATAAACTCAGCATTCAAAACTGATAAAACCTTAACCATATTGATAGAATTACCTCCTAAATCGAAAAAGTTATCATTTACTCCGATTCTTCCTATTGGAATATCAAATTCATCTGATATTATTTGTACTATTTTATCTTCAATATCATTTTCTGCGGCAACATACTCCTGTTTTACAAGGCTCTGCTGATCTATATCAGGTAACTTTGCTTTATCTATTTTACCATTAGAAGTTACTGCTACTTCATCAATTTCGATGAAAAAGCTTGGGATCATATAGTCCGGCAAGTTTCTCCTAAGAATAGTCTTTAACTCTTCTTTATTATACTCATCGCCAGGAACAATATATGATACTAGTATAGGCATCCCGTTTTTTTCTGTTATCGCTGCAATTGCCTGCTTAACCAAGTTCTTTTGTTCTAATAGAACATACTCGACTTCTCCCAACTCTATTCTATATCCTCTAATTTTCACTTGTGAATCCTTCCTACCTAAAAAGTCAATATTTCCATTAGGTAACCATCTAGCCAAATCTCCGGTACGGTATAACTTTTCTCCAACAACAAAAGGATTATCTACAAATTTTTCTTTAGTCAATTCCGGGCGATTTAAATATCCTATGGATAATCCGGCACCTGCTATACATAACTCACCCATGACTCCTTTTGGTTGTAATTCGAGATCTTCGGATAAAATATAAACCTTGGTATTTGCTATTGGTTTTCCTACTGGAATTTTGTCTCCTATTTCTCCTTGATACGTGAGCGTACATACGCTGCTTTCTGTTGGACCATATCCATTCGTATAGATCCCTATTTCAGAAAACTCTTTGGCTTTTTGTATTGGTGCTTCCTCTCCTGCCGTAACAAGTCGTTTTATCGTTGATAGTTTATCTACGTCTAAGAGCGTTACGAATGACGGAGGCAATATTGCCAATGTAACTTGATGCTTTTCAATATAATTGATAAAAGCTGGTATGTCTAATTTCATTGATTCTTCCAAAATCACCAATGTAGCTCCTCCTAATAGACTGATCAATATTTCAAAGATTGAGGAATCGAAACATTGATTTGAAAATTGTAAACAATTCTCAAAGGAATTAATTTTAAAAGCATCTATTTGAGATAAAATGGTGTTCAAAATCGCTTGATGCGTAATCATTACTCCTTTAGGCTTACCTGTAGTACCAGAAGTATATATGATATAAGCTAAATTACCTGGTTCAACCTTTACATCTAATCCTTTTTCGTCAAAATCTTGTTTACAGTTATCAAATTCATCTATCAAAGTGGATTTAATTATCCTTTTACAGTTACTATCATTAATGATATATTCTTTTCTAACTTCAGGAAAACTTGGATCTATTGGCAAATAAGTACAACCTAATTTAAATACTGCTAGCATTGTTACAATAAGCCATTCTGATCTTTCCAATTCTACACCTATGATATCTCCTCTATCAATAGAATAGGTAGCTTGTAGATATCTGGCTAACTGATTGGAAATCTGATCTAACTCCAAATAACTTAATGACTTCTGCTTATATTTAATCGCTACATTATCTGGTGATTGAATTACTTTTTGATTAAATAATGAATTAATCACTAATTCATTTTGATAGGTAACAGAGGTATTATTATAATGTTCTAATAGCTCTTGTCTTTCATCTGTATCCAAAAATTCCAGATTATTAATATTCTGGTTTGGATTATCCAGTACTGAATGTATTAGATTTTTATAGTGTTGCGCCAATTGTACTATTGTTTCTTCTTTAAATAAGTCGCTACAATACTTAACCCCCACACTTAGTCCTTTTGGTGTTTCTGTGACACTAAAAATTAATTCAAACTGAGATTTTTCGTAAGTATAAGGACCAGATTTAAGAGTAACATCTCCTAATTTATATTCTGGATTTTCTTCTTTATTTTGAAGAACAAACATTACTTGAAACAAAGGACTTCTGCTCAAATCTCTTGTTTTCACTGTCTGGTTTACTACTTGTTCAAATGGTGCGTGCTTATGAGCGTAAGCATTTAATGTATTTTCCTTTATCGTTTTTAATAAATCATTAAATTTAGGATTTCCATCAAGGTTACTGCGTAATGCCAAGGTATTGATAAAAAAGCCAATTAACTTATCCACTTCTTCTTGTTCTCTATTGGCAATAGGTGTTCCTATACAAATATCAGTTTGATTACTATACCTACTCAATAGTACTTTGAACGTAGTTAATAATGTCATAAAAAGCGTCGTGCCTTCTTTCTCTGAATAATCGTATACTCTTTTTGAAGTATCTGTATCTATAGTAAAATGATAATGATCTCCTTGAAAACTTTGTTGGGCCTTTCTAGGGAAGTCGATTGGAAGGTTTAATGGCTCTAAATCTTTTAAATGCGCTTTCCAATATGATAATTGTTTATCGATAAAATCACCTTTAATTTGTTCTCTTTGCCAAATACTGTAGTCAACATATTGTATACCTAATGGTTTTAGCTTAAAAGTAGGGTCATTTATTAATCCGTTATAAAGAAGTTCAAGTTCTTTTAACAACAATGAAACTGACCACCCATCTGAAGCGATATGATGCATCAAAATCAATAATTTTGATGTTTCATCACTTTCAGAAAAAACACTTGCTTTTAGCATATAGTCTTTTTCAAGATCAAAAGGTTTATGAATTTCACTAATTATTAATTGTTCGATACTTTTATCACCCATATTCTCAAAGTCACGAACCAAATTCATTTTCCATTGATCAAATGGAATGACTTTCTGATACGCTTCTCCTTTGTTTTGGAGATATATGGTTCGCAAAACTTTATGTCTTTCGATTATCGTTTTAAAGGCTTTTTCTAAGATTTCAAAATCCACCTGACCATCTAAATCAAAAATTAGAGGCATATGGTAATGAGTACTTCCACTTAATTTATCAAGGAACCAAAGTCTTTCTTGTGAAAAAGATAATTGGGGATATTGTGGTTTGTTTTCTACAAATTTAATTTCGGTAATACTATCTGTATTTTCTTTTTCTGCAATTAAACCTGAAAGATCCTGAATGTTTTTTGTGGTGAAAAATTCTACAATTGATATTTCTACCTTAAATTCATTTCGAATATGTGTTAGCATACGCATCACCAAAAGTGAATTCCCTCCTAATTCAAAAAAGTTTTCTTCAGTCCCGATATTTTCAGTTTTTAGAACTTTTTCCCAGATCTCAACCAATTTTCTTTCTGAATCATTTTTTGGAGCTACATACTTGCTTTTACTTATATTGGAAACATTTGGTTCTGGAAGAGATTTTCTATCTATTTTACCATTTAGGGTCATTGGGAACTCATCTAATACCATCAAAAATGACGGAACCATATACTTAGGTAATTTTAGATTGAGGTATTCTAATAAATCATTAGCATTGTGCGCTTCATTTATTGTTAAATATGCTGCTAGGCTTTTAGTTCCATTATTATCAACGGAATTCACTACACTTTTTATAACTCCAGGGAATTCTTCAATACTATTTTCGATTTCACCAAGCTCAATCCTATGCCCATTAATTTTTACCTGATTATCTATTCTTCCCAGACATTCTAATTCTCCATTAGGCAACCAACGTGCTAAATCACCGGTTTTATAGATTTTACCTTTTCCAGAAAAATTGTTAGTTATAAATTTTTCATCAGTCAAATCTTGTCTACCCAAATATCCTTTAGAAACTCCATCTCCTCCTATACACAATTCACCTATTACTCCAGTAGGACATAGTTGATTAGAACTATTTAGTATATAAATCTGGGTGTTAGCTATTGGTTTTCCAATACTTATATTACGATCTTCATATATTTCTTTAATAGTGGACCAAATAGTAGTTTCGGTTGGGCCATACATATTAAAAAGTGGTTTTTTTCTAAGCTCTCCTAATTGTCTGGACAAAGACAAAGGCAGCGCCTCACCTCCAATTAATAAGGTTTCAATCTGTTCTAAAGCATCTCTACCTTCTTTATCTATTAACAACTCTTGAATAAAAGAAGGAGTTGATTGCAGGTGTGTTATCTGATTTTCTTTTATCAAACTAGAAGTAGACCAGTCTAACTCCATTCGTTTTTTTAAGAACTGATTTTGAGTTTTTGATCGTGATATCAAATCCTGTAATCCTTTCAAGTGCTCTAAATTTGATAAAACAATGTCTGTATCAATTCCATAGTCTATTAAGCACGCGATTTCATTTACTCCAACTTTATACAATTCCTGAATCCGTTTCATACAGGTTTCTGGAGTTCCAAATAAACCGCTTGTTTTATAAAAACGTTGGAATCCCATTTCAATCAATACATCAAGGTCTTTCTCTAAATCAAGCCCCTTATCATCAGCGATAGATTTCATCAGGTTTGCTGAATGACGTAAATAATTTTTAAATGGTTCTTCTACAGTTTCTTTTACAAAAGAAAGATCGTTACTAACAAAAGTGTGTAGCATCAATGAAACCTTTCCTTTTTCGGGATCAAATCCATTTTCTTTCAGGGCTTTTCTATAGCTGTCGATTTTAAATTCAAGATCTTCTATACTTTGCCCAAGTAAATGCGTTAATACATTAGCTCCTATAGATCCTGCATATTCAAATGTTTTCACATTTCCACCAGAAGTAATCCAAATAGGTAATTTACTCTGAATTGGCTTTGGATGTATTCTGAAAGTGGTATCCTTACCAACTCCATTTTTTCGTGTTAGTGTTCCTCCTTCCCATAATTCAACTACCGTATTTAATTTATCCTGCATCTTTTGATGACGTGTATGGTAGTCATCTGGAGCCAAAACAAAATCATTTGGATGCCAACCAGATGCTATGGACATTTCTACTCTTCCATTCGATAAATTATCTACCATAGACCATTCTTCTGCCACTCTTACAGGATCGTGTAATGGCAACACAACACTTCCTGATCGTATAGTAACATTATTTGTAATTGTGGATACTGCTGCTGCTGCTACAGAAGGGTTCGGAAATTGATCTCCAAAACTATGGAAATGTCTCTCTGGAATCCAAATCGCTTCGAATCCATTTTTATCAGCGAATTTGGCACCTTCCAATAATAATTTGTACTTATTTTCAACTGTTATTTCTTCCTGAGCCGCAAAATACAATAAACTAAAATCCATAGCTGATGTATTATCTGTTAGCATAACAGGCCTATCCGGTTGTAATACAATTTTACTACCTCTGGTAAGTGTCCAAATAATTTCTAAAAATGAGATGTCAAAATTTATACTTGTAACAGCAAGCCAATTCTCATCTTTTTCTAGCTGACCAAATCTATTATTCAATCCCGCAAAGAAATTGGATAAGTTTTTATGTGTTACTAGTACTCCTTTTGGTTTTCCAGTAGTACCGGAAGTATAAATGACGTATGCTACATTTGAAAAAGTTGGTAAGAATTCTAAGTTTTCCTTTGAACTTTCCCAAATAGATTCCTCTTCAAAAGAAATGATACTAGCATTTTTTGGTAAAAGCCCTGCAATTTCTTCTTTTGTAATTAAAAACTGAGCCTTACTATCTTCGACCATATAATCAATACGATCTATTGGATATGATGGATCTAATGGCAAATAAGTAGCTCCACTTTTTAAGATTGCAAGTATTCCAATCATCATTTCAATAGAGCGGTCTATACATAATGCAATAACTGAATTTTCCTGGATTCCCGAAGCTAATAAATAGTGGGCTAATTGATTTGATCTCCCATTTAATTCTGCATATGTTATTTCTTCATTTTGGTAAGCCAGCGCTATTTTTTTTGGAGTGCTAGAGGCCTGATCTAAAAAGTCTTCGACTACTGTTTTTTCAGGGTTATATGAGACTTTAGTATCATTAAATAAATTCAATAACCTACTTTTCTCTTCATCATTTACCAGTGATATTTTTTGAATTTCTAAATTAGGTTTATCAATAGAAGTCTTCAAAAATTCTTCAAAATTGAACGCTAAATTCTTTATAAACTCTTCTTCAAAAATATCGGTATTGTATTCTATAAAAAGACTTAAATCATTATCATCTTCTACGAAATTAAAAGTAATATCATATTTACTAACTGTATTTTCAAAATCGTTGTAAAAAGAACATTTTAAATTTGTAAAGCCGTCTTCTGTCTTTACAGAAGTATCATTCTTTTGTTGATGCGTTACCAGAATGTCAAATAAAGGTGTACGACTTACATCTCTTTTTAGATTCAGTTTGTCGACTAAATCTCCAAATGAATAATTAGAATTAGCATATGCCGATTCCAGATTTTCCTTTAGTAGTTGGAACAAATTGAAAAAAGAAGTTGTCGCTTCAAATTGTGTCCGAATAGGTAATGTATTGATGTATAAACCTATTTGATTTTGCAATTGAGAATTATTTCTTCCAGAAACAGGTGTCCCTAAAATGATATCCGTTTGCGAAGAATATCTGTACAGCAGTCCATTGAGAGCTGCCATTAACGTCATAAAAAGAGTTCCTTTATTTTTTCTAGAAAATGATTTAAGCTCTTTTAACAATTCTTGGTCAAGATTACTCACAAAACTTGTTCCTACATAGGTTTTAACCGCAGGTCGTAGCTGGTAGGTAGGTAAATTAATTACCGGAAGTTCTCCTTTGAATTTTTCTAACCAATACTTTTCTTCCTTATCAAAATTGTTTGTGTTATTACTCCATTCACTATAATCTTTAAATTGTATACTAAGTTCTGATAATTCAACCTTTTTACCTGAAATCAATGAATTGTATATCTCTCCTAATTCTTTAATGATGATTTCAATTGATCTTGCATCACTAATAATATGATGAATATTGAAACACAAATAATAAATATTACTTACACTATGTATAAGATCAACTTTAAATAATGAATCTCCTTTCAAGTCAAATGGACTGCTCGCAAGTCTGGTAATCTCCTTTCCAATAAACTGACTATCTAAAACTTCATGTTCATTTACTTCAAAACCAACCTCCTCGACATTAATTATTTTTTGTCTTACATCACCATTTTCGGATTCCACAAATTTGCTTCTCAAAATTTCATGGCGTTCCATTAACCTTTTGAAAGTTGTGTTCAGGATATCGATGTCTAGATCTCCTTCCATCTTCAAAACAAAAGGTATGTTATAGGCAGCATTAATCTCTGGCATCTGACACAAGATCCAAAACCTAAACTGTGAAGAAGTTATAGCGTATGTTTCCATATTCGGAGACATCGGGATCTTTATCTGATTCTTTTCAACAGAAATAGAATTCAAATATTCTATAATATTCTCCTTGTTATCTTTAACAAGTTCTATAAGAGAATCATCTACATCATCCCTATAAAAAACAAGTTCCAGATTCCCTTCTAATAATTTTATTCCTAAGCCGTTATCTCGGATTTTCTTTATTAAAGATGCTACTTCCATTTTATATAATAATTTTTTTCTTCTCGATTTGTTTTACTTCTTCGTTTTGCCATTGTACATTTTCAATATGTAATGACAGGAACTCAATGGTAGGTGAACTAAAGAATTGTTCTATTTTGATTACTGTTTTGTAGTTGACATTTATACGATTTAGAAGCGCATTAACGGTTAAACTATGTCCTCCTAACTCAAAAAAATTATCTCTTATTCCAACTTGGTCTATTTCTAATAGATCTTTCCATTCTTCTACTAATTCTATTTCTAACTTATTTCTAGGTGCAACATATTCCTGACTACTAGATTCTAAATCTTCTAATTCTAATAAAGCTTTTTTATCAATTTTACCATTGGGCGTTAATGGGATCTCTTCCAAAAATTTATAATATGATGGAAGCATATAAATCGGTAGCTGTTCCAAAAGAGATTCTCGTAATTTGTGTTGATCCAGATTGTCTCCTACTAAGTAAGCTACAATGTTTTTTTCTCCTTTGTAATCTTTTGTTAGTACAACAGAATTTATTACCGATTCTTCTTTAGTCAATGCGTGTTCAATTTCTCCCAGTTCAATTCGATGTCCACGAATCTTAACCTGATCATCTTGTCTACCTATAAAACCTATTGTACCATTAGCTAACCATTTTCCTAAATCACCAGTTCTATACATTAATTCTCCAGGTTCATATGGATTTGGTACAAATTTCTCATTCGTGAGTTCAACTTTGTTTAGATATCCTGATGATAATCCTTCACCTGATATACAGATCTCTCCCACTACTCCAATAGGTTGTAATAAAAGTTCATTTGACAGGATATAAAACTGAGTGTTTGATATTGGTTTTCCTATCGGTAATGATTGCTTATGAGATTTATTTATACGATAACAGCTACTATACGTTGTATCTTCAGAAGGACCATATAAATTTCTTAACTCTACATCATATTTCAATAATGCATTACTTAAAGAAATAGGAATCGGTTCTCCTGCCATATTAATACCCACAATATTGTCAAAAAGTATATTATGTTCTAATAAGCTATCTACTACAGAAGGAACAGTGTTTATTAATATCTGCTTATCTTTTGAAAGGTATTTGGTAATTGATAAGCCGTTATCTATTACTCTAATTTTCTTACCAATAGTTAAAGGATAAAAAATTTCAAAAACTGATAAATCAAAACAATGAGAAGTTACCGCATACAACATTTCAAAATTAGTAGATGAAAATTCAAGTTTACTCCAGTTGAGCATTGACACCGCATTACTATGCTTTATCATTACTCCTTTTGGTATTCCTGTAGAACCTGATGTGTAAATTATATAAGCAACATTAGACGAGCTAATTTGTACATCAACAGGCTCTTTTGAGGTATTCTTTTCTTCTTTAAAAGTTGATAATAAATTATCATCTATTATAACTTTACAATTACTATCTTTTTCAATATATGTTATTCTCTGTTTTGGATATTTTGGGTCTATTGGTACATAAGCACAACCAAGTTTTAATATTGCTAATAATGATACTACTAACCATTCATCTCTATTTAGTTTAACTCCTATTAAGTCTTCTAAATTAAGAGTGTATTTTTTTGACAAAAAATGAGATAATTCATTTGAAAGCTCATCTAATTCTTGATAGGTAAATTCTTTTTCTTCATATACAACTGCAGTAGCTTTTGGTGTCTTTTTTACTTGTCCTAAAAATAAATCTACAATTGTTTCATTTTCTGGAAAGGAAGCCTCTGTTGTATTAAAATCATCTAATAATTGGGTTCGCTCTGATTGCGTTAAATAATCAATAGTTTGTATACTTTGTAGAGGTTTTGAAATACATCCATTTAAAAAACCTTCGAGATGTTTGAATAGTTTTTCTATAAATGACGACTTATATAAATCGGTATTATATTCTAAATATAAATGCAAACAATCTTCCTTTAGAGAAAAGATAAAACTAATATCAAATTGACTTACTTTTCTATGATTATTCTTGTATTCATTAAATGTTAGTCCTTCTATAGAAGAATCATCCGATTCTAGTAATCCTCTTTGGTTTTGAAACACTACCATTACATCAAATAGAGCAGAGCGACTCGTATCACGATGTAGATCTAAAGTATTTACCAAATCATCAAAAGGATAATCTTGATGCGAATATGCATCTAATAATGTGCTTTTTTGTATCTCTAAAAGGTCATCAAAACTGTCTGATTTCTGAAATTGAGTGCGGATGGCCAATGTGTTTAGATATAAGCCTATCTGTCCTTCTAGATCTGGATGATTTCTTCCTGCTATTGGAGTTCCCAATACTATATCACTCAATCCTGTATATCTCGAAAACAAACCATTTATACCTGCCATTACAGTCATAAATAAACTTGCTCCTCTTTTTTCTGAAAACACTTGTAAACGATGACTAAAATCTTTTGAAAAAGTGTATGTCAATGAGTTCCCTTTGTATGTCTTAATTTTAGGTCTAGATTGATACGTTGGAAGTTCTACAACTGGCAAATCACCTTTAAATTTATCCAACCAAAAATCTTTGGATTCTTGTAATTTAGATTGTTGTAATTCTCCTGTTAACCACTCTGCATAGTCCTTATACTGAAGTGATAGTGTGGGTAAAATAATATTCTTATTATTTAACAGACTACCATATATTACTGCAAATTCTTTACTAAGTATCTCCATTGACCATCCATCACTGATGATATGATGCATATTAAATAGTAATAAATGCTTTCTTTGAGATAATGTAACTAACTGTAATTTTAAAAGTGGTGCTTCACTGAGATCAAAACGATGTTTGTTGCTATTTTCGATAATTGATGCAACTGCAAAAGATTGATCGATTACATTACTTAAATCTTTTTGATCAATTATTACATCAATCTCATCAATACTTTTTATGTACTGTCGTACATCTCCATGATTATCGGTTAAAAAAACTGTTCTTAGACTTTCATGTCTTTCTATAATAGCGATAAGTGCTTTTTTTAGTTTACCAATAGCTACTACACCTTCCAATTCATAAGCTCCTGGAATATTATAGGCAATACTACCTTCTTCAAACTGACTTAAAATCCAGAGTCTTTTTTGAGAAAAAGTCAACGGGTAATTTTCTTTTTCTTCTGCTTTAGGAATATCCGATTGTGTATTCTTTTGCAATCTCAAAGCTATCCCAGTAATAGTAGGATCTAGAAACATATCTTTTATTCCTAACTCGAGACCCAATATTTGCTTTATTTTATTACATACCAAAGTTACCTTTAGACTATGCCCTCCTAATTCAAAAAAGTTATCTGTGACTCCTATACCTTTGGCTCCCAATACATCTTCCCAGATCGATACTAACTGTTCTTCTAACTCATTCTTAGGTGCTACATATTCTTTTTGAATCAAGTCTTCCTTTCCAATCTTTGATAATGCTTTCTTATCTACCTTACCGTTGGGAGTTAGTGGTATTTTATCTAAGGAAACATAATAACTAGGTAACATATAATCTGGCAATTCTTTACTTAGATCAGATCTCAATTCTTTTTTATCTATAGTTTCTGTACTAACCAGATAAGATATAATTGCACTTTCTCCTTGAACTTTATCAACTATAACCACACATTGCTCAATCGATTTTTTTCTTAGAATTACATTTTCTATTTCTCCCGGTTCGATGCGGTATCCTCTAATCTTTACTTGATCATCTTTTCGCCCCATAAACTCTACAGTACCATCAGCTAACCAACGACCTAAATCACCTGTCTTATATAATCGGTTATTATTCAAAAAAGGATGTGTTATAAATCTATCCGAAGTAAGATTAGGATCATTCAAATATCCCCTTGCTAAACCGTCGCCTCCTAAACAGATTTCCCCAACTACCCCAATTGGTTGAACTTGCAAATCATCATTTAAGATATATACTGTGCTATTACTTATTGGAGATCCAATAGGTATTTCATTTTCTACTTCAGTTATATTGTGAGTCAAAGAAAATGTGGTATTCTCCGTTGGGCCATAACCATTAATTAATTCCAGATTTGGAAAAACTTCCTTTATAGTACTAATATGTCCAGCTGATAATTTATCTCCTCCTACCAGAACTGTTTCTAACGATTCAAATATCCCCATATCATTATCAACCAGTTGATTGAACCATCCAGAGGTAAACCACATTACGTTAACTGTAGCATCTTTAATTTGTTTATTCAATAATGTACTATCTAGCAATACATCTTTAGTGCAGATAACTAACTTCGATCCATTTAATAAAGTTCCCCAATACTCAAATGTGGTAGCATCAAATGAAAATGCTCCTGTGGTTAACAATACATCTGATGGCGAAAACTGATAGTAGTTTGATGATTTTACCAACCGAATAATACTTTGTTGCTCAATTAATACACCTTTAGGAGTTCCTGTCGATCCCGAAGTATACATCACATATGCAAGATGATTCTCTTTAGTTTTTACTTTTGGTAGTGATTTTAATAAAGTTTCAGAATTCCCAAATGACTCTAATAAACTTTCATCAATAGTAAACTTACATTTGCTGTCCTTTTCGATATATGCGATACGTTGTTCCGGATAATTTGGATCAATAGGGACATAGGCGCCACCCGTTTTTAAAACAGCTAACAAAGTAATTATTAACCATTCGCTGCGATCTAGTTTAACACCAACTAAATCTTCAATTTCAATATCATAATTACTTATTAAGTAATTTGCCAATTGGTTGGATAGCTCATCCAATTCTTTATAGGTTAGCTCTTTTTCTTCAAATGTTATTGCAATTGCATCAGGAGTATTTATAGCTTGTTCAACAAACAGATCTACAATTGTTTTACTACTTGGGTATGGAATTAAGGTGTCATTAAAATCATATATTATTTGTTTCTCCTCTAATTCACTTAAATAATTGATTTTAGTAATTCTTTTATCAGAATTGGCGATACATTCTTGTAAGAAATTTTCTAAATGCAGCGCTATTTTTTCTATAAAAACAGCTTCATAAATATCTGTATTGAATTCTAAATCTAAATTTAACTGTGAGTCTTGTTCGGAAAAAACAAGTGTAATATCAAATTTGCTAAATGACTTCTCTGTATTTTGATATGGTACTAATTGAACTTCGTTAAAAAGCAATCCTTCTGGATCAATTACCTCTTGCTGATTTTGAAAGACTACCATGATATCAAATAAAGCCGATCGACTAATATCTCTCTTCAGTTGCAATTCATCAACCAATTCATCAAAAGGATAATTTTGATGTGAATAAGCATCCAATAAAGTTGATTTTTGAATTGCCAGTAACTCTTTAAAACTAGTAGATTTTTCGAATTGAGTTCGAATAGCCAAAGTATTCAAATACAAACCAACTTGCTCTTCTAAGTCTGGATGTTCTCTTCCTGCCACAGGAGTTCCCAATACAATATCCCCTGTATTTACATATCTCGAAAATAGACCATTAAGGGCTGCCATTAAGACCATAAACAGCGTTACCTCATTTTGTTGAGTATATGTATTAAGCTGGGAAGTAAATGCTTTAGAAAACGAATGTCTAACGTTAGAACCGTTATAGGTTTTAAGCTTTGGCCTAGCTTTCTGAACAGGTAATTCCAATATTGGTAAATCCCCTTTGAATGTATCCTGCCAAAATAACTTTGATTTTTTTAAATTCTCCTGTTGAACTTTACTATTCTGCCATTCAGAATAGTCTTTATATTGAATATTCAACTTGGGTAATTCTAGGCTATTCCCAGATACTAGAGTGTTATAAATAAGCATAAACTCTTTCTTTAACACAGCCATAGACCATCCATCTCCAATAATATGATGCATATTAAATACCAATACATATCGATCAGGAGAAACTCTTATAATTTCCCCAATAAATAGTGGTCCGTTTTCTAAATCGAAAATATGTTTCTGAAACGATTTAACGTGATTTGCTATAATTTCTTCTGTAATATTCTCACCGATATCAATAAGTTTTAATATTGATGAGTATTCTTCTATCGGAATTATATATTGTCCTAAATCTCCACTTTTATTTTCTTTAAAAACCGTGCGTAAACTTTCATGTCTATTTATTAAATGGTTGAATGCCAATGATAGTTTATCAAGATCTAATATTCCATGAAGTTCAAATGCTCCAAATATATTATAAGCCATACTACCTTCATCGAACTGACTTAATGTCCATAAACGTCTTTGAGAAGAAGTTACATTATAGTACTCCTTTTCAATAGAACTTGGTATAGGCTCATATGAAGAAAGTAAACTAATCAACTGCTCTTTATGAGTTTTGATATCGTTCACAATTTCATTGGTTAAAATACCTTTTGGAGCACTAATTTTTATATCTCCATCTTGTACTTTAACACCAATGCTTAAGGACTCCAGCGTATGAATTAAATTTTCTATCACAATATATTTTTTAAGATTATACTGATATATCTGAAGTTAAATTTCAAATATCAGTACACAGATATTACAATGACTTTAAGTCAAATAAATTGAATATTGATCTTGTTTTGATCTCGGTATAAATTAGTGCAAGTAAGTTCTGGTTAGACAATAAACCAGTAGGTATTTTATATTATTACTTCATCAAAATCGTCAATACTATCGGATTTTAATTGATTTTGAAAAACAATGAATTTTAGCTTTGTAGATACCCCAATTATTTCCTGAGTATCGTATAAATCTTGAATCGAGAACCTTGTATCAAAAGCCTTATTTATTCTATTTACCAGAATTGTTGCTTTTAGGCTATTCCCTCCTAATTCAAAAAAGTTATCAGTAATTCCAATCTTTTCTATTCCTAAAACATCTTTCCATATAGATACTAAATGTTCTTCTATCTCATTTGTAGGAGCTACATATTCTCGTTGAATAAGATCTTTTATTCCAACTGATGGCAGTGCATGTTTATCTACTTTTCCATTTGCTGTCAAAGGAATAATATCCAAACTCACATAATAACTAGGTATCATATAATCTGGTAATTCTTGACTTAATGAGGCTCGTAATGATTGTTTATCAAATCCTTCTTTAGATACAATATAAGCTACAAGCACTTGATCTCCGTTTTGCATATCTACTTGTACTAAAACTTGTTCTATTCCAGGTCGAGAAGCTATTACATTTTCAATTTCTCCAAGTTCTATTCGATAACCTCTTATTTTTATCTGATCATCTTTTCTACCGATATACTCAATAGTACCATTAGGCAACCAACGAGCTAAGTCTCCTGTCTTATATAATCGTTCACCAGCCATAAAAGGATGACTTATAAATTTTTCGGATGTCATCTCCTTGTGATTAAGATAACCTCTAGACAAACCTGCTCCAGAAACACATAACTCTCCAACTACTCCAACCGGTTGTAATCTCAATGAATCGGATAAAATATACACCTTGGTATTTGAAATAGGACGACCAATAGGTATTGCATCTTCTAAATGATCTTTTAAATCAAAACTAGTAGTAACAACAGTATTTTCTGAAGGCCCGTAATTATTATAGATCTTTAAGTTTTTAATTCCCTCAGGCAACTTAAGTGCTTCACCTCCAGTCAAAATTTTTGTGTGTTCTAATTCCAAACTTTCTAATACTAACTCTTCGCAAATCCTTGTTGGCAAATATGAATGTGTGATTTCATGTTGGTCTAAAAAATCTTTAAGCAAGTTAACATCATACCTAACTCCTTTACTAGCAATAGGGTATAATGAACCACCTGATAACAAGTATGGATAAATCTCCCAAACAGAAGCGTCAAATCCAGATCCTGCAAATAAAGTTCCTCTACTTGAGATGTTCAAGTCATAGGCATCCATATGCCAGAAACACAGATTCAACAAACTACCATGTTCTATCATAACTCCTTTAGGCTTTCCTGTGGAACCTGATGTATAAATTATATAAGCTAAATTTGTTGGTTTTATTGATACTATTGGAAGCTCTTTTGATTGAGGTTCTGAAGATCTAAATAATTTTAGTAAATCGATGTCTATAGTTAACTTACAATTGCTATCTTTTTCAACAAACGATATTCGTTGTTCTGGATAATTTGGATCAATAGGAACATAAGCACATCCTAATTTCAAAATTGCTAGTAAGCTAATTATCAACGAATCACTCCTTTCTAATTTTACACTGATAAGGTCTTCAATATCAAGAGTATAATTTGATTTCAAATAATTTGCCAATTCATTTGACAATTCATCTAATTCTTTATATGTAGTTTTTTTTCCTTCGAAAAAGATAGCAGTTGAATTTGGAGTTTTGATCGCTTGATCAATAAATATATCTACAACTGTCTTATCCTTTGGATATATAACATCTGTATTGTTGAATTCATGTAACAACTGATGTTCTTCTTGAGTTTTCAAGAAATTAATATCTACAATGCTAAGACCTGGATCATCAATAGCATTTTCTAAGAAACTTTCTAAATGACATACAAGTTTTTCAATAAACACAGCATCATAAATATCAGTATTATATTCCAGATGTAAAGAAATTTTTCCTTCTTGCTCGGAGAAAATGAAACTAAGATCAAACGGAGTTACTTTCCTTTGAATATCTAAATAAGGCTCTAATGATAATTCTTCTAATCCTAGATCTGAAGAACCTAGTAAATTATGTTGATTTTGTAAGACCACCATAACATCAAATAGTGCTGATCTTCCGGTATCTCTATTAGTAGCCAATTCATCAACCAAAGTATCGAACGGGTATTTTTGATTGGAATAGGCATCTAATAGTGTAGATTTTTGAATTGACAACAAATCTTCAAAGCTTGCATTCTTATCAAATTGAGTACGAATAGCTAAAGTATTCAAATACAGTCCTATTTGTTGTTCTAAATCTAAATGATTTCGTCCAGCTACTGGTGTACCAATAATAATGTCACCTGTATTAACATATCGTGATAACAAGCCGTTAATTCCTGACATCAAAGTCATAAATAAACTTGCTCCACGTTTCTTACTAAACAATTGTATAGATGTACTTAAATCCTTAGAAAAACTATAAGAAAATGAATCTCCATTATATGTCTTCATTTTCGGCCTCATCTTATTTACTTGAAGCTCTAATACAGGTAAATTACCAGATAATTTCTTATGCCAATATTCTTTTTCTTTATCTAATTGTTGAAGTTGTTCTTTACTTGTTTGCCATTCAGCATAGTCTTTATATTGTATAGATAATTCGCAAAGATCTACTTCTTGACTGGTAACTAAGCTGTTGTAGACTGTTATAAATTCTTTGCTCAATATCTCCATCGACCAACCATCTCCAATAATATGATGCATATTTAGCAGCAGTACATGATTCTCTGGAGTTAACTTAATAACCATTCCTTTGAATAATGGACCATTATATAAATCAAAACCATGGTTTTGATTTGAAACAACTAAATCTTCTAATAGTGCAGAAGAATCTGATTCTGAACTTATATCCACAAATTCTAATGTTATATCCATTGAGTTAGCATCTAAAATATGCTGCCTTACCTCTTCTTGATCATTTTCCCTGAAAACGGTACGTAGTACTTCATGTCTATCAACTATCTTAGTAAAAGCCTGAAATAACTTATCTGGATGAAATCTACCTTTTAGTTTAAATGCACTAGGTATGTTATATGCTACATTTCCTTCCTCAAATTGACTCATAACCCATATACGTCTCTGAGAAGATGTTAAACTATAACTTTCTTTCTGAGATGCTTTTGGAATACTATGGTAAATACTCGCTTCTAATTTGGAAACTACTCCTTCAATTGTAGGATTTAGAAACATGTCTCTTACGGATATTTCTAAATCTAAATGTTGTTTGATTTTATTAACCAGCAGCGTTATTTTTAAGCTATGCCCTCCCAATTCAAAGAAGTTATCAGTGATACCAATACCTTCTACGCCTAACACATTTTCCCAAATAGACACTAACTTTACTTGTAAATCATTGGTAGGAGCTACATATTCTTGAAGGGCTACATCCTGATTCCCTACTAGAGGTAATGCTTTTTTATCTACTTTACCGTTTGGTGTCAATGGAATAGCATCTATCTCTACATAATAACTCGGTAACATATAATCAGGTAATTCTTTACTTAGAGATAAACGTAAATCTTTTTTATCCAACGGTTTTTCGGCTACCAAATAAGCTACAATTACCTCTTCACCTTCAATTTTCTGTGTTACAACAGAACACTGATTTATAAAATTTTGAGATAACATAACATTCTCAATCTCTCCTAATTCTATACGATACCCTCTAATTTTAACTTGATCATCTTTTCTTCCGATGAATTCTATTGTTCCATCTGGCAACCAACGACCTAAATCACCTGTTTTATATATTTTTCCCCCTAATAAATAAGGGTTTTCCACAAACTTTGTAGCTGTTAACTCTGGCTGATTTAAATATCCCCTTGATAGTCCTTCTCCTGAAATACATATTTCTCCTACTACTCCAACAGGTAACAATCCAAGACCTTCTGATAATATATATATTTGAGTATTTGCTATTGGACTTCCAATAGATACGATGTTTCCTTCAAATTGATTTTTATTAATCTTACAAAGTGTAGAACTAATCGTTGTTTCTGTAGGTCCATACTTGTTATAAAAATCTGAAACATTACTCATTTTCATAATTAGATCTCTTGAGCATGCTTCACCTCCAGAGACAATTCTTTTTATGCTCTTACAAAATTTAAGATCATTTAAATGTTGTAAATAAGTTGGTGTAGAATGAAAATGTGTTATCTCATATTCGTTTAAAGCTTTTACAAACATTGAAGGGTCAATGATATAATCTTTTGATATTATGATTAATGATGCTCCATTCAATAAGGTTAAAAACAATTGTTCTATGGATGCATCAAATGCTGGATTAGAAAATAATAAAACACGCTCTGTACTATCAAAATCAAATTCTAAAGACTGATTTTTTATATAATTCACCAAACTCTTATGCTCAACCATTACACCTTTTGGTCTACCTGTTGAACCTGAGGTATAAATTACATACATAAGATGCTCCGGTTTCAAAGGTACTTCTGGTAATCTCTCGTCATGATTGTTTTGCTGAGATTTAAAATGGGTTAGTAATTCATTATTAATTACAGCTTTACAATTACTATCATTTTCAATAAATGACGAACGTTCATAAGCATCACTAGTAGGATCAATTGGCACATAAGCTCCTCCTGTTTTTAATACAGCAAGCAATGAAATTACAAGCCATTCGCTTCTATCTAATTGTACTGCTACTAAGTCCTCAACATCTATTTTGTAATTAGCTATTAGATAATTACCTAATTGACTAGACAACTTATCAAGTTCCCCATATGTGACCTCTTTTTCTTCAAAAATTATAGCTACTTGATCAGGTGTTTTTTTAACTTGATCATTAAATAGATCTACAGTAGTTTTATCCTTTGGATAAGTTATTTTAGTATTGTTAAAATCTACTAATATTTTATGCTTTTCTATGGTTGTTTGTACATCTATATCTTCTAGCCTAACATGATCAGAAACTAATATTTGTTCAAATAAATTTTCTAAATGAGAAAAGATTTCTGTTACAAAAGACTCTTCATAAATATCTGTATTATACGTTATATGAAGTGACAAATCTTCTTTCTCTATAAAGGCAAAAGAAAGATCAAATTGAGAAGTCTCACGCGTTATATTAAACGGGCTTACCACTAATTCCTGAAGATCTTCTCTATTTTGGAAATCTGATAATTGTTTTTGGTTTTGTAATATGACCATTACATCAAATAATGGTGATCTGGAAGGATCTCTTGCTACCCCAAGCTCTTCTACTAGTTTATCGAAAGGATATTTCTGATGTGAATATGCTCCTAACAATTGTTGTTTTTCTTTTTGAAGTACATCTAAAAAACTATCCTCTTTATTTAACTGAGTTCTTATTGCTAGTGTATTTAAATACAGACCTACTTGTGGTTCAAGATCAGGATGTTCTCTTCCAGCGATAGGTGTACCTATGATAAAATCCTCCTGATTACTATACTTTGAAAGCAAGGTTTTAATTCCAGACATCAAAGTCATAAACAAGGTAACATGGTGTTTTTGTGAAAATACCTTTAGATTAGACAACATTTCTTTCGAAAAATGATAGTTCAGCTCTTTACCTGTATATGTCTTTACAAGTGGACGATTT
The DNA here is from genome assembly GCF_018100855.1 of Aquimarina sp. MMG015. Taxonomy (NCBI): domain Bacteria; kingdom Pseudomonadati; phylum Bacteroidota; class Flavobacteriia; order Flavobacteriales; family Flavobacteriaceae; genus Aquimarina; species Aquimarina sp. MMG015. The sequence goes on along the minus strand of NZ_JAGJEB010000005.1, from coordinate 17,253 downwards.
TCATAAGTAGGTAAATACAGCACTGGTAATTCTCCTTGAAAAACATTTAACCAATATTCCTTTGCTTTCTTTAACGCATTCTCAGTATTTGTTTCTTCCAACCAAACTGCATAATCTTTAAACTGTATTGGTAAATCAGGTAGTTTTAAAGAATTTTCTGACTGTAGTTGTTTATAGCTTTCTACAATCTCCGAAGTTAAAATCTCTAATGACCAACCATCACTAATAATATGATGCATTGATAAGAAAAACACAAAGTTGTCATCATTAATTTTTAATAATGAGGCATCAAATAAAGGAGTTTTAGACAAATCATATCCTTTATCTTTTTCCTCTTTTATATAATTCTCAACTTTTTCGTAAGGCAGATCCGATTTAGAAAAATCCTTTATTATTAATTCAAAATCAAAATCTGCTTTTGATAATACGTACTGTCTTAGGATACCCTCTTCATTAGTTTCAAAATATGTACGTAGTATTTCATGACGACCAATTACATAATGAAATGCCTCTTCAAATTTTTCTATATCCACATTTCCTTCTAAAGATACAGCGCCTCTAATATGATATGCTTGTGTACTCTCTTCTATTTGACTTAACAACCATAAACGATGTTGTGATGACGTAATTGGATATGAATCCGAAATAGGTGCTGTTTCTATAGAAATAAACGTATCATTTTTTAAAGTTTTCCTTATATCTTCAATTGTCGGATTAGTGTAAAAAGACTTAAAAGGAATATTGGCGCCCATAACCTTATAAGCTTTATTTATAATTTGTGAAATCATAAGACTATGACCTCCCAATTCAAAAAAATTATCCTTAACACCAATGTTTTTTATTCCTAACACCTCTTCCCATATATTCACTAAATCTTGCTCTGTTTTATCTCTGGGTGCTACATAATCCTTTTTAACGATATCTACCGTAGTAATTTCGGAAAGTGCTTTTTTATTTACTTTTCCATTTGGGGTAAGAGGAACGGAATCTATTGCAATAAAATAAGTGGGAACCATATACGATGGTAATCGGCTGCTTAAATAATCTCTTAATTGAGATTTATCAATAACACTATTCTCGACATAGTAACCAACTAAAATTTCTTTTTCCTTAACTTTTTTAACCGCTACAACAGCTTGTAAAATATCTTCGGAAAACTCTGATATCGAATTTTCGATCTCGCCTAATTCTATACGATATCCTCTCAGCTTTACTTGATGATCTTTTCGTCCTAAAAATTCAATGTTTCCATCTGGAAGCCACCTTGCTAAATCTCCAGTGTCGTAAATTCGTTCTCCAGAACAATAGGGATTTTCTATAAACTTTTCAGCGGTTAATTCTGGACGATTCAAATACCCTTTTGTTACTCCGATTCCAGAAACATATAATTTTCCAATCGCACCAGATGGTAACAACTGTAGATGTTCATCCAGAATATATGCTTGAGTATTGGTTATAGGTTTTCCTATAGGAATCGATTTATATACTTCTGTATTTGATAATTTATAGCATGTACTATAAGTAGTGTCTTCTGATGGACCATAAAGATTTCTAATCTCTGCTTTTGTAGTTAAAAGTTTTTGAGCTATATCTACAGGAAAAGGTTCTCCAGCTAAGTTCACAGCACTTACGCTTGATAGGTCATAAGCTTCTTCTAGTACGTTTCGAATACTGGAAGGAACTGTATTTAATAACACCTTGCTATCGTTTTCTAAATGCTCTCCTATTTCTAGTGCATTATCCAATAGTTTTATTTTCTTCCCTACTGATACCGTATAAAAGAATTCAAAAACAGAGAGATCAAAACAATGTGATGTAGCTGCATATACTACTTCAAAATCAGTGTTTTTAAATTCATCCTTTGCCCAATTAATTAAAGCAACCGCATTCTGATGGGTAATCATTACACCTTTAGGATTTCCAGTAGTTCCTGAAGTATAAATGATATAGGCTAAATCACTCGATTTAGTATCAGTTTTTATATTCTGTTTTGAATACTTAAGTCGATCTTTCTCAAACTGATTTATTTGTTGCTGGTCAATGACCAATTTACAATTACTATCACTTTCTATGTAAGCAATTCTCTCTTCAGGATAAGTTACATCAATAGGCACATACGTAGCTCCTGTTTTAAGTACAGCCAAAAGTGAAATTAATAATTTTTCAGTCCTTACTAATTTCACTCCAACAAAATCACCAGAAGAAACACCTATTTTTTCTACCAAATAATGAGCTAATTGATTAGATTGGTCATCAATTTCTTTATAAGTGAATTCCTTTCCTTCATATTCAAGAGCAATGTCATTAGGAGTTTTGGCAACTTGTGATTGAAATAATGAAATAATTGTATCAGACAAAGAATCCATATTACCATAAGTATCTCCTACATATATAAGTTTTTCTTTTTCTTCTTCGGATATGATTTCAATTTGAGAAACCTGCTTTTCTATGTTTTCTTCTAATCTCTTAATCCAAATACTAAATCTATTCAGGAAATGATTTGCAAGTTCCTTCTTTACAAAATTTTCTGAAAAAAGGATAGAAATTATGATGTCCTTATTTTCTTGTTTAGTTACGTTTAATGAAAATGAAGAAGAACTATTTTTATCGCTATTATAAGAAAATCCATATGGCGTATATTTTACAAATTCTTTTCCTTCAAACGTATCTAAATCATAACCCTTATGCTTGTATACATCCTGAACTTCTTCCTTAACTTCTTGAAGAAACTGTTTAAATATTTTATTGTTTATAGCTGAAAAACGATATAACAATGAAATATCTTCATCGGGAATCAAATCATCCGAGAAAATCATATAACATTCCCCAAAATAACGTTGTAAAAGCGTATTGAAAACGGTTAAAAGAATCGTAAATTCAGCAATATGATTATCTGAGGTTAATTTATAAAAATAGGATAAATCCTCTGCTTTTATTGAAATACTATCTTCAGATGAAATTAACTCCATAGAAGTATTTAAATGGTCAGAAGAAAAACCTTCCAGTTTATTAACCCAATATTTTGTTGTAATTTTTTTCTGAATCATATCCATTCTAATTATTTAGTACGCTCCAAAAATTAAACTATTATCATATCAATTGGAAACTCAATCGAACATAATATTTTACTAGGTTTATATCATCTATATAATTTACTTAGATGATATAAACTTGATTTTTTCAGGAATTTAATGTAAGTAGATTTGTAGTTTAAATAGCTTGATTAATATTATGCTACCTTATGAATATCTACAATATGGCAAGAAGGAATTGTAGCTATAATACTCTGTTGCAATGAATCTATCCTTACGATAAGTTTATTGGTATTGTTAACTTTTAAGATCTCACACTCCAGGCCACTTAGTGATCCGTAGTTAATTTTCTTGATTTCACCTATTTTAAATGTTCTATTAGAAGTTTCTACATTAGAAATTTCGTTAGATCCTAAAAATAATTTAATGTTTAAAATCTCTTGATCCTTTACTATTGCATATTCACTCCCAAATCGGATATAAGCACAAGCGCCATTTACGGAAAGTGCTTTATGAAAATCTAAAGGTGAATTAATCTTTACAAATACATAAGAAGTAAAAAGAGGTTTAAAAGCAATCTTTTTTCTATCACTCCATTTTCTAATAGTTTTTACTACGGGTAAAAAAGATTCTAATTGATCTTCTTGTAAAAGATCGTGAACTTTTTTCTCCTGACATGATTTAACATACAGGACATACCAACCGGTTTTAAAAGTTTTTGACATGAGTTAATGATTTATATGTGAGATATTTACATACACTCCTGTGTCAACAAGAATGTAAAACTTAAAAAAATGTATATTAAAATGAGGTTTTGATATGGCTTCGCCTCCTGCACTCCCAAAATCTCTATTTCTAGAAATTTTTAAAAGTGACATATGCGTGACTTTTCCAAAAAATGGGATTATTTCGAAAAACTATGTCTTCTTCACAACTTAACTTTCAACAGAATTTGTAATGCTGTATCCTTTTAAAGTTGAGCTATTTTATATCAAAATTTGTTATATTATAATCTTCGGATTATATAATTTTTCTATTCAAAAAAATACTTCCAAAGATTATTTCATGAATAGGATAACCTATTCTAAAATTTTATAATTTCAAATAAAACAATTTATTTTCCGATCATAAGTGTTAATTTATATTATTAATGTAAAACATAAATCAACCTAGCTGTTCAACAAATTTCAAGAAACATTTGAAATGATTCCTTTTTAAAATCATTAATAAATCGTTAATAATTCAAAAGTCTATATATTATGTGGAATATGAAAATAGATACAACTGAAATTCATGAATATAAGCTTGAAATTCATGAATTTCAATTCATATTTTCAACTTAAAAAAACCTGTATATCAAAACTTTACAGAAAAAAAAGACATTAATAAAGACTTTAATTATTTTTGTAATAAGTATACAGGCTAAAAAATGGATAAAAACACGAATTTAACTTTTCTTTAATTCTCAATAACCATTCTATTTTTACCTTTAAACCTAAAATTTTATATCGAAATTGAATGTATGAGAAATGAGTTTTCTTTTTTAATACTACTATTATTTTTTGTTAATATTTTATGTGCAAATCAAATACAAAAACAAGATTCATTATCAATCTTATACTCCAATAAAATAAAGAGTGAAAGCAATGAATTTCGCAAAAAATCACTAGCGAATCAATACCTAAATTTGGTCAAACAAAATAATAATGTTGCTGAGCTTGCAGAGGCTTATTACACGCTTTCTGAAATATTTAGTCATTCTGAGGATGCCGTTAAATATTCTGATAGTATCATCCAAGTGTCACAAAACCTTAAAGACAAAGCTTATCTGGCTAAAGGTTATTTACAAAAAGGAATACAGCTTTATTATGTAGTAGAATATAACGAAGCATTAAAAAATTATCTAAAAGCGAATGAATATTATAGTGAGCAAAAAGATGAATTCAAACAGTTAATTATAAGACATTACATAGGATTACTTAAAAGTAAGATTCATGAAAACAATGAGGCCTTTAATATTTTTAAGGAAAATATGTCTTTTTTTAAAAAGCTAGAGCATCAAGAAAAACATAAAAAACAGTATTTAAAATCTTTATTCGCTATTTCTAATGCTTACATACTTAATAAAAGGGCAGATTCTGCTCAATTCTATAGCAAGAAAGGGATACAAGTAAGCTCGGATACTGAGGATAAATATTTGTATCCACTTTTTTTATTATCGTATGGAAGTGCTAAATTGATACAAAAGGAATACAAAATCGCCCTAGACAGTATGATTAAAGGGACTTCATTAATAGAAGACAAAAAAATTTCACTTGCTATGAATTACATACATATTAGCAGTATTTATGATTCGATTAATGATAAAACAAAGTCCATATATTATCTTGATAAAGTTGATTCTACCTATAAAAAAAGTCCTCAAGTAATTCTTCAAGCACGAGATGCCTATGAAGCTTTATTCAAAAAATATGAAGACAATGCGGAAAAACAATTAGAAATCATAAAGAAATTACTATCCGTGGATAGTATTCTTAAAACTAGACCTACGAATCTAAGTAAACAGATAGCAGAACAATATGATACTCCAAAATTAATTTCGGAAAAAGAAAAACTGATAACAAAACTTGAAACGGAGAAAAAAACAGAAAAATTGATAAATTGGTTTTTAGTTCTATTCGTTTTGATTTTGTCAGCGATTATTATTTATGTTGGTAGAAGAAATTTAATAAACAAAAAACGATTTAAAATCTTATTAGAAAACCTGAATGAACATGCAGTAAAGAAAAATAGTACGCATCCTAAAGAGAAAAGTCAAAGAGAAGATATTGATTTACCATCTGAAGTAGTCGATACGATTCTAAGTAAGCTTGACAAATTCGAAAGAAGCAATCAATTTGTAACAAAACAATACACTTTAAGCTTACTTGCCAAAGAATTAAATACCAATAATGGTTATTTATCAAAAATAATAAACGCTAAGAAAAAGACCTCTTTTTCTCAATACATTAATAATCTCAGGATCGATTATGCAGTAACAAGACTAACCGAGGATTCTAAATTAAGATCTTATACGATAAAGGCCATTGCCAAAGAATTTGGTTTTAATACGGCACAATCTTTTACTACCGCTTTCCACAAAAACACTGGGATCTACCCTTCTTATTTTTTAAAGAATTTAAAGAACAAAATAGCGGAAAATAGGTGATGAAATTCATGAATTTAAGCATATAGGCTTAAAATTTAGTTAAAAATCCCATTACATTTGTGACAGAAATCAGTTAACCCTATTTAAATTCACACAATGAAAAAAGACAGAAAAAAAAACAAATTAAGTTTCGAAAAATTTCAAATTTCAAAATTAAATAACTCCAGAACAATCAAAGGAGGATTTGCTGCGCTGCTTGATGACGATGATTCCGGTCAAAATACTCAATTGACCCAGCAATTATGTTAATTTTGGTAACAACATCAAACCATCTGATTACTTAATAAGTATCAGATGGCTTTTTTTTTAGTAAATGTATGATAAGAAAATTAAATGTATTTCTACTTCTGGTAGTCGCAATTCAATGTAAAGAAAAAGAAAAAACTGAAGCTTTGAAAGATTCAAATATTGTAGATGAGTATTATGGGCAAAAAATTGAAGATACATATCGAAGACTAGAGAATTTAAATGATTCAGTAACTATAAGTTGGTTAAAAGACCAAAAAACAGAAACTGAGAAAGCTTTTGGTCATAATCCAGGAATAGTTAAAATTCAAAAGTCCATTGAAAAAAAGAGAAACGATAATGAAAGTATTATTTCTAAATTGAAAATTAGTCAAAATGATACTTATTTTTATTTAAAGCGCTTAAAAAACGAAACGACAGCTAAGTTGTATCTAAGAAATGGTTTTTTTGGATCTGAAGAACTTTTATATGATCCCAAAAGTTTTAAACCGTCTTCTGAGGAATCTTATTCGATTAATTACATTCAGCCAAGCTGGGATTCAAATATGATAGTTGTTAGTATAACTAAAAATGATGAAGAGTTTTCTCAACTTTTTGTGATGGATGTAAAAACAAAAAAAATAGTTTCTGATACGCTACCTAATGCATTACCGAATTCCTTAGGAGGAGTCGAATGGCTACCAAATAATGAAGGGTTCATTTATACCTACACTCCAATTACAGATACCAAAAACAAAGATTATTCTTTTCTAGCTGAGGCTAAAATCTATTATTTAAATAAAAAAGTAGATAAACTTAAAACTATATTTTCTAAAAAGAATAACCCAAAAATTAATATCAAACAAGAGGATTTTCCTATTATCTATTTCACAAACCCTAAAAATAATTATGTTCTTGCTTCTATTGCTGGAGTATCGTCTTATAGAGATACTTATTACGAAGAAATAAAAAATATATCCCAACAAAAGATAAATTGGAAAAAGCTTTATGGAAAACAGGAAAAGATTAAACAGTTTTTCCTTTATGGTAATGAACTATATTATCGAACAGCCAAAGGAGCCTCGAATTTCAAAATTTGTAAAGCTAATTTAAAGAAACCTAATTTTGAAAATCCCACATTATTAGTTCCAGAACAAAGCTATTCCGTAATATCAGATTTTGAAGTAACTAAAGACGGAATTTATTACGTAAAAACAAAAAATGGAGTTGAAGCTAAATTATTTTTTCGAGATCATCTAACTACAAAAGAATCCGAAATTAAGCTTCCCAAACCTTCTGGTAACATCAATTTGTCTTCACATGGAATCGATTTTTCTGAACTAAGAATTACAATAGAAGGTTGGACTAGTTATAAAGAAACGTATATTCTAAATCACGAAACAAAGCAATTTGAATCAAGAGATTTAGCTTCATTGACTCAATACGATTTTTTAAAAAATGTAATAGTTGAAGAAATTGAAATTCCATCGCATGATGGGGTAATGGTTCCTTTATCTATTATCTATAAAAAAGGGACGGAATTAGATGGTCAAAATAGAATGCTCATTAACGCCTATGGTGCCTATAAATGGTCTAATTCTCCCTTCTTATATAACTATTTATTACATTGGTTAGAAGAAGGAGGTATCTATGCAACCGCTCATGTTCGGGGAGGAGGAGAAAAAGGTGATGATTGGCATTTAGGAGGTCGTAAAGTTACCAAACCCAATTCTTGGAAAGATTTGATTGCTTGCACAACTTATCTAATCGATCATAAATATACCAATAAAGATAAAACAGCACTTTGGGGAGCTAGTGCAGGAGGTATTACGATTGGTAGAGCAATTACAGAACGTCCGGACTTATATAAAGCCGCTGCGATTCGAGTGGGAACATTAAATATGTTACGTTCCGAATTTGGCCCTAATGGACAAAATAACGTAAAAGAATTTGGTACCGTTAAAGATTCTATAGAGTTTCAAGCGTTATTAGAAATGGATGCCTATCACCATCTTAAAAAAGGAATACAATATCCGGCAATTTATCTCACTGCTGGGATGAACGATTCTCGTGTACCAGCCTGGCAACCTGCAAAATTTGCTGCAAAATTACAGGAAGAAGGCAATTCTAATAATCCAGTCTTATTGGATATTGATTTTGAAGGAGGCCATGGATTTGAAGCTTCTGTTAATAAACAAAGTACAGAATTATCAAAAATAATGACTTTTTTACTATGGCAAACAGGTCATCCAGATTATCAATCGAAATAATCAATTTTTTGTTATAATGATAATTTTTAGACACCCTAACAATAAGTGTATTCCCATAATGTTTTTTATTGAAAAAAAATAACCTCGTCAAAGATTTCATTTTCATTACACTGTTTATCAAATAATACTACTACACCCTATTAGTTTCTAATTTAAGACTACTTCTTTAGGATTAACTCAGGTTTTGTACAACAATCTTTATCCTATTTTAGACCTTAAGATCAGTCTATTTTTTAATTCAATCAATTTATCATAGGATAATTTAAAAATAAAAAAATCCATTCAGAAATGAATGGATTTTCTTGGTGGGCAATGAGGGATTCGAACCCCCGACCCCCTCGGTGTAAACGAGGTGCTCTGAACCAACTGAGCTAATTGCCCTTTTATGTTTCACAACCCTTATTCGTGATTGCGGATGCAAATATAACACAGTTTTACAGTCTACCAAAAGAATTTGAAAGAAAAATTAAATTATTTCTCCAACTACGAATGTACTACCTCCAACATAGATCAAATCCTTATTGCTAGCCTCCTGTAAAGCAGTCTTATAAGCCAACAACACAGAACTATAAGCTTTTCCTTTCAAATTAAAATTTAACGCTTCTTCCTGTAATATTTTCGCTTTTAATCCTCTTCCTATATCAGGTTTTGCAAAATAATAAATCGCGTTTACAGGAAATAAAGGTAAAACACTTTGTAAATCTTTATCGTTAACCACACCTAGAACTATATGCAAAGTATCATATTTTTCCTCTGACAACTGTTTCATTACATAAGTTAAGCCATCTTCATTATGTGCAGTATCACATATAACTTTTGGTTTTTCTCCTAATATTTGCCATCTACCTAATAGACTTGTGTTTTTTACAACATTTGCAAACCCATTCTCCATACTCTCATTACTAATACTCCATCCTTTTTCCTTTAGAACAAGAATCGTTTGCAATACGGTTTTCATATTTTCGTCCTGATACCTGCCTTTTAGATCCGTACTAAAAACCACACCTTGGTAATCAAAAGCAAAATAGATATCACTATGGTGCTCTAAAGCCTTTTCTTCAAATACGCTCTTCGTCTCTTCAGTTGTTCTACCTACAACAATAGGCACATTGTTTTTAATAATTCCTGCCTTTTCTCTTGCAATTTCTCTTAATGTATTTCCTAAAAACTGCGTATGATCTAATCCTATATTAGTAATAACAGAAACCTCTGGTATAATAATATTTGTAGAATCCAACCTACCTCCTAAACCGACTTCGATTATTGCGATATCTACATTGGATTCAGAAAAATATTGAAAAGCCAAGCCAACGGTCATTTCAAAGAATGATAATTGATTTGCTTCAAAATACGACCTATGCTTTGAAACAAAATTCACTACATACTCTTTGCTTATAACTTTTCCATTAACACGAATTCGTTCTCTAAAATCTTTAAGGTGCGGTGAAGTATACAAACCGACTTTATATCCTGATTCTTGTAAAACAGAAGCAAGCATATGACTAGTCGATCCTTTTCCATTAGTTCCAGCTACGTGGACACTCCTGAATTTATTTTCAGGATTTTTAAGATAAGTTACTAAATTAACTGTATTTGTTAAATCAATTTTATATGCGCTTGCACCCTGACGCTGATACATTGGTAACTGTGCAAACATCCACTCTAAAGTTGCTTGATAGTCGATATTAAATTCTTTAATTATTGATTTATAAAATTTGTTCCATTTTTAAAGTTAAAAAAAGAACTTATTATTTATATGAAGAAAAGTTTAAAATTATCAATATAAATGTAGTTACTCACCTAACCCAAAAGTCACTTCTACGAAACCAATTTGCTTGACTGGAGCTTTTGGATCAGCTTTCCACTTAAAAGTAAGCGCTGTCTTCTTAGCAGGGTCTAGAAGACACTTAGCACTATTTGTAGTACCCTTAACTCCAGGAATAGCCTGAACAACTTTGCCTGATCTGTTAACGATAATTTTCACTACCACTCGTCCAGCTTCATTACACTCTTGTACTACTTTAGAATTTGTAGGTCTTCCTCTCCCGTTAAGACCATATCCAACGCCTCCTGTACCTCCGGGACCTGGTTGTCCATAATAACTAGTAGCATAAGGATTCCCATTAGGATTACCTTTATCTCCAGGCTTTCCGTCATCTCCTTCTCCTCCTTTAGCTTTGCCATCACTCTTAGGACCATTAGAAAAGCTATCTAATATATCCAAAGTCGATTTATCCGGTTTAGGGTCCGGTTTCTTTTCCTCTACTTTTTCTACTGGCTTTTCTTCAACTTTTTTTTCTGCTGGCTTATTTTTTGGTTTTTCTTTCGGTTTCTCTACCTTTTTTTGAGGTTCTTTTTTTGGTTTTTCCTCTACTACAGGAGCATCATCAATATCCTGGGTAACCACTTCTTCTGTAATCTCAGGAGTTTCAGGTTCCGGTTCGGGAACATCCGAAGCAGATTCTGGAGTTGTTTGTTTTGGAGATGATTTTATTGCCTCGGTCGGCTGAATATCTCCTGATCCAGTTAGTGTTGTTCCAAAATTAACAGCGATACCGCCTTCAGGGTCTGGATCTAACTGGCTTAATCCTAGATAAAACAATAAAAAGATAATAGCCACATGTAATATTATGGTTATTATAAAAGACTTTTTTTTATGTTTTGTATCTAGTTTCAACATAAATTATTCTGGTTTTACAGCTAAGATTACTTTAAATTTATTTCTATTTGCTATATCCATTACTCCAACAGCTTTTTCAATAGGAACTCCTTCCTCAGCTCTTAGTATAATAGTAGGCTCATTTTTACCTGACAACTTAGTTAACAAAGTAGATTCTAATCTACTCTGACTCACTCGTTCATTATCTACATAGTACTGTAACTTATTAGTAATACTAACTGATATATTTTGAACGTTAGAACTCTTACCTTTAGCCTTTGGCAATATTAAATCAAGCGCTTCAGGCGTAATTGTTGGAGATGTTAGTAAAAAGAACACCAGCAACAAAAACACAATATCCGTCATAGACGACATACTGAATTCTGGACTGACTTTATTTCTTCCTCTTAAATTCATATTAAGCAGGTTCGTTTAATAAATCAAGGAAATCCACTGTAGTTGCCTCCATTTGATGAATAACCTTATCTGTTCTTACAACTAAATGATTATATCCTATGTAAGCAACAATACCAACTACTAATCCAGCAACTGTAGTCGTCATCGCGGTATAAATACCTTCTGCCAACGATCCCATGTCTGCACTTCCTGAACTTGATGCCAAATTATGAAATGCTAAAATCATACCAATTACAGTACCTAGAAATCCTATCATCGGAGCAGCACCAGCAACCGTAGCTAAAATACTTACGTTTTTCTCCAATTTATAAACTTCTAGTCGACCTGCGTTTTCTATTGCTTTATTAATATCTTCTAAAGGATTTCCTATTCTTGAAATTCCTTTTTCGGTTAACCTAGCAACAGGATTATTAGTCTGCGCACATAAAATTTTTGCAGCTTCAATTTTACCACTTGCAACATTATCTCTAATTTGATGCATAAAACTTTCATCATATTTAGATGCTGCTTTAATTGCAAAAATTCTTTCGAAATAAATATAAACTGCTACAAATAACAAAACAAAAAGTATAGCTATAATAACTACTCCTCCTGTTCCTCCACTAAGCAATAAATCGATAATGGACAATGTTTTTTCTTCTGCTTCCGGATCAATTTCTTTGGTATTTTGGGCAAACATACCAAGCATCAATAAATGGGTCATATTTGTTCTTGTTAATTTAGTGTTAGTATACTAACGTTATTTCTATAGGTTAAGTATATTTTTAATGATTGTTATAATACATAAATTATTCCTAAAAGACCTACACCACCAAGTATGATAGTATATGGTAATGCCATTTTAACCATTCTTCCATAAGACAAACCAATAAGTGGAGCTAAAGAAGAAGTAAGTAAGAATAAGAACGCCGCTTGACCATTAGGTGTTGCAACACTAGGTAAATTTGTTCCTGTATTTATAGCAATAGCTAATTTTTCGAATTGTTCTCTTGTTATAACACCATTATCAAATGCTTGTTTTACCTCTCCGATATATACAGTAGCAACAAATACATTATCACTAATCATGGATAGCAATCCGTTAGCCACATAGAACATAGAAGGTTGTTTAGATGGATCCAGAGATAATGCCCAATCAATTATAGGTGAAAAAAGATGTTGATCATGAATCATAGCTACGATAACGAAGAAAACTACCAACAATCCTGTAAACGGAAGCGCCTCTTCAAAAGCTTTTCCTAATTGATGTTCTTCTGTAATTCCCATAAAGGCAGTTTGTATAATTATCAATGCCAAACCAATAAATCCTACAGGTGCTAAATGCAATGCTAAACCAATAATAAGAAGTATAGCCGACACTCCTTGTACTATTAATCCATATTTTGCCTTATCTGATCTATTTGCATCTTCTTGATCAGTATAATTCTCAATAATTCTTCTTGCCACTTCTGGTAACTTAGCTCCAAATCCAAACGAGGCAGTTAACTCTAGAACTACGGTAGTTAATAATCCTGCTGCTAATACCGGTAATGTGATAGGAGCCATTTTAATGAAGAATTCTATAAAATCCCATCCCATTCTTTCTCCTATTAACAGATTTTGAGGTTCTCCTACCAAAGTACATACTCCTCCTAAAGCAGTTCCCACTACACCATGCATAACTAAACTCCTTAAAAAACTTCTAAACTCCTCCAATGTTTCACCGCTAAGTTCTTTTCGATCCAGTGATCCATCCTGATCAAAATCAGAAGCGGGCATAGAATGAATTTTATGATACACTCCATAAAAACCAACAGCAACACTAATTAACACCGCCGTAACGGTTAATGCATCCAGAAAAGCTGAAAGTACTGCTGCTAGAAAAACAAACAGCATGGACAATATCATTTTTGATTTTATTTTAGTAAATACTTTACTAAAGATGTACATTAATAATGGCTTCATAAAATAAATTCCAGCCACCATAAATACCAAAAGTAATACTACTTCTAAATTCTGATCCACTTCGTGATAGGCATTCTTTGGAGTAGTAAGGTTAAGTGCTAAAATTTCTATTGCTAATAGTCCTCCTGACTGCAAGGGATAACATTTTAATGCCATCGCCAATGTAAAAATGAATTCTGCAATAAATATCCAAGACGTAATTGTCTTACCGAGGAAAAAAAACGAAAACACATTAAAGATTAGAAATCCTATCATTACGGTTTTAAACCATTTAGGACTATTACCTAGAAAATATTTAAACATAGTATATGTAATTAATTTGTATAATAATTAAACTAACTGTTTGAAAGCAATCTCAAACGCTGTTCTACTTATATTCTTATTAGAATTATTTTTATCAAATATTCTTTGTATCGCATCTCTTATTGTTAGAGATGTATCATTGAAAATTGCTTCATCTGTCATCAAAACTCTTCTCTCCATAAAATAAGCAAATACCCTTGCCATTCCACAATTAGAAATAAAATCAGGAATTAAGCTTACTTGCTCATCCGTGTACTCCATAATAGAACCAAAAAATATTTCTTTATCTGCAAAAGGTACATTTGCTCCACAAGAAATCACTTCCAAACCAGAATTTATCATTTGCGCAATCTGATCTTTTGTAATTAATCTAGATGCAGCACAAGGAGCAAAAATTTCCGTTTGCAAAGACCATATTTTATTATTTAATTCTTCAAAAGGAATTAGTGTTTCACTATATAATTTATTTCCTTTTTTATTAAGATAAAGTTCTTTTATTTCTTCAAAAGAAAAACCATCTTCATTTATTAATCCACCAGCATGATCAATAATTCCAACAACTTTAGCTCCCATTTCTGAAAGATAATATGCCGCTGCAGACCCTACATTTCCAAAACCTTGTACAACCGCCTTTTTACCTTTTACAGTACCACTATAAATATCATAATAGTGTCTTACTGCTTCCGCTACTCCATATCCAGTAATCATATCGGCTACCGTATATTTTCTTGACACATCAGGAGAAAAAGTTGTGTTCTCCAAAACTTTTATAACTCCTTGGCGTAATTGTCCAATTCTATTTATCTTATCAGCTTCTGTTGGTTGAAAATGCCCGTTAAAAACTCCTTCTTGTGGATGCCATACTCCACAGTTCTCAGTTATAGGTATTACTTCGTGGATCTCATCAACATTTAAGTCCCCTCCTGTTCCATAATAACTCTTAAGTAATGGAGAAACTGCTTTATACCATCTCTCTAAAACTCCCTTTTTTCTTGGATCAGTTGGATCAAAATTAATACCTGACTTAGCTCCTCCTATTTCTGGGCCTGAAACTGTAAACTTAACCTCCATGGTTTTTGCCAAAGAAAGAACCTCATTCATATCCAATCCTAATCTCATTCGTGTTCCACCACCAGCGGCTCCTCCTCTTAATGAATTAATAACTGTCCATCCTTCAGCTTCCGTTTCAGAATCTTTCCAGTTAAAAACTATTTCAGGGGCTTTATTTTCGTATTTTTTTAATAATTCTTTCATTTTTTAAAACTTCAATTTATACAAATGCACTTTGACTAAAGATTTTATCTTTCCTAACTTCTAATTAAATAATCCCTCCATTACGGAGTTAGTGCTGTCTCATAAAAAGTTTTTAAATAAATTGAATAATTATCACCCAAAAGTGACTTCACAAATATAAAAAACTAAATAGGGAGAAACCTTAAATTAAAAAAAATAATAAACCAAAATTATTTCTTGTCTTAACAGACAAATATTCCAAGAAAAATAAGACATCTAAAATGAAAAACACTATTAAATATCAATCTCTAAAAGAAATTACCAAAAAATGAAAAAAACATCAAAACTTGTGTATTATAACTTATATTTGTAGAATTAATAAAAATATCGAGTTTATCTCGATTTATTTTCATCGAAAAGTTGAATTCGCGTGTTATGCACGCACAGTAAATAAGGATCAAATATGGACTTTAAATTATCCGAAGAACAATTAATGATACGCGATGCTGCTCGTGATTTTGCTAAAGCAGAGTTATTACCAGGAGTCATTGAAAGAGACAACAAGCAAGAATTCCCTACTGAACAAGTCAAAAAAATGGGAGAGCTTGGGTTTTTAGGAATGATGGCATCACCAGAATATGGTGGTGGTGGTATGGATACACTTTCATATGTACTCGTAATGGAAGAGCTATCCAAAATAGATGCATCTTGCTCTGTAATCGTATCTGTTAATAATTCTTTGGTATGCTGGGGCCTTGATACTTATGGCACTCCAGAGCAAAAAGAAAAATATCTTAGTAAACTAACTACTGGACAATCAATAGGAGCTTTCTGTTTATCAGAACCTGAAGCTGGAAGTGATGCTACTTCACAAAAAACAACAGCAATTGATAAAGGAGACCATTATATTTTAAATGGAACTAAAAATTGGATTACTAATGGAGGTACTTCTGATTATTACCTAGTCATTGCTCAAACCGATAAAGAAAAGAAACATAGAGGTATCAATGCCTTCATTGTTGAAAAAGGATGGGAAGGTTTTGAAATTGGTCCAAAAGAAGACAAATTAGGTATTAGAGGTAGTGATACGCATTCCCTTATATTTAATGACGTAAAAGTCCCTAAAAAAAATCGAATCGGTGAAGATGGATTCGGATTCAAATTTGCTATGAAAACTTTAGCTGGTGGTCGTATTGGTATTGCTGCGCAGGCTTTAGGTATTGCTCAAGGAGCTTATGAATTGGCAAAAGAATATTCTAAAGTTCGTAAAGCCTTTGGTACAGAAATCATGAACCATCAGGCAATTGCATTTAAGCTTGCAGATATGCATGTTCAAATCGAATCTGCCAGAATGCTAGTATATAAAGCTGCTATGGACAAAGACAATCATGAAAACTATGATTTATCTGGCGCAATGGCAAAATTAGCAGCATCTCAGGCTGCAATGGATGTTACTGTTGAAGCTGTACAGGTTCATGGTGGTAATGGTTTTGTAAAAGAATACCACGTAGAACGTTTAATGAGAGATGCAAAAATCACTCAAATATATGAAGGTACCAGTGAAATACAGAAAATTGTAATTTCCAGAAGTATTCTTAGAGATTAATTAGTTAAAATTCTCTATTTAAAAAGCCCAAATTGTTAAAACAATTTGGGCTTTTTTATATTATAATTCTCTACCTCCTTAAATTACATTCTTCAAACGAATTTAGATTATACATCTCCTGTTAAAATTACCCTTAATACTTATAAAGTATTTTTATTAAATAATATTATAATAATAAAATAATACATCCACCTGGTATATTCCTTTAGACAAATAAAACATCATTAAGGAAAATACATCGAGAATCTTAACCATATACACCGTAATAGGTACACATAAAGCAACATTAATACCTAACATTAATATAAATTATATTCATTTTCTATTAATTGTATTTTTTAGTATTTGGATTTTGA
>NZ_JAGJEB010000049.1:0-383 GCF_018100855.1 Aquimarina sp. MMG015 | reverse complement strand
TAATAAATTACCCGTAGGTACCTATTATTATGTTTTAGAATACATAAATGCTAGAGGAGTAAATACGTATAAAGCAGGTTACTTATATATTAACAGATAAATTTATATTTGGAATAGTATATATTTGTTATTCCCTAAATCAAATTATAATACTTATGAATAGACTATTAACAATATTTATGCTGATTGCGTGTAGCTTAATTTCCAATTATGCTGTTGCCCAACAAGACGCTCAGTATACTCAGTATATGTATAATACTATTAGTGTAAATCCTGCTTATGCGGGTAGTCGAGGAGTTATGAGTATAATGGGTTTACATCGTAGTCAATGGGTAGGACTTGATGGAGCTCCACGTACTCAAACATTAACTCTAAATACACCT
>NZ_JAGJEB010000048.1:0-394 GCF_018100855.1 Aquimarina sp. MMG015 | reverse complement strand
GCGAGTGATCAGTTTGATCCTGATAGTGATCCGACGCAAGATGATACAGTAGATGATAATGGTGATGGTATTGCCGATGATGATGAGGATAGTATAACGATCGCTCCAGAACAAGCAGATTTAAGTATAAGCAAAGGCTTACAGAGTGGTAGTGCTACTCCAGATGTTGGCGATACGTTAGTTTTTGAGTTAACGATTACCAATGACGGTCCTAGTGATGCCACTGGAGTTGATGTAGAGGATGTATTGCCAATTGGTTTAACGTTAGTGAGCGTTAATAATGGTGGTATTATCGTTGGCGGCGATACTGCGAGTTGGTCCAATTTATTTGTTCCAAGTAGTAGTTTTATCACTTTAACCTATGAGGCTACAGTAAATGCACCAACGGGCGCTG
>NZ_JAGJEB010000047.1:0-400 GCF_018100855.1 Aquimarina sp. MMG015 | reverse complement strand
CAACAAGTTGCCTGTAGGAACATATTATTATGTTTTGGAATATGTCACAGAAACGGGGCAAACAATAAATAAGGTTGGTTATTTATATATTAATATGTAAAGTGAATATAACAGATATTCACAGTGGAAACCTGTAAGGGTTTTACTTGAATTTTTTAAATAAAAGTTAATGAGAAAAAAATATACACTAATTGTAACAGTTCTTTTAGGCTTCGTCTTCCAACAAAATAATTGGGCCCAACAAGATGCTCAGTATACTCAGTACATGTATAACACAATTAGTGTAAATCCTGCTTATGCAGGTAGTCGCGGGGTTATGAGTATAATGGGTTTACATCGTAGTCAATGGGTAGGACTTGATGGAGCTCCACGCACTCAAACATTAACTCTAAATACACCC
>NZ_JAGJEB010000046.1:0-421 GCF_018100855.1 Aquimarina sp. MMG015 | reverse complement strand
TCCTTTTGAAGCATTAATAACTGATATTGATAAAAACACCTATCTTATCGAGGAAAATGAAATTAATTATACGTTCTCTCTTACTTTTCAAAACAAAAACAAATCCATCCAAAGAGAAGCTACTCAGGATTTCTTAGGAATTGCACCCATCAATTTTTCTAACAACCTAACCACATTAAAAAATAGCGCTAAAGAAATCACATATGCTAATAAATTATATGATGGAACGCTGTTAGTTGATCAAGAAGCCACTAAAGAAAATTTTATCAAAAAAATAAAAGATTATAAAATACTGCACTTAGCAACACATGCAGATGCCTCTGATTCTATAGCTCCTTGGATCGCTTTTAGAAATTCTAAATTAACAAATTTAGAACTGAACTCTTTACAAAGTCAGGCAGAATTGGTAATATTAAGTGCT
>NZ_JAGJEB010000045.1:0-421 GCF_018100855.1 Aquimarina sp. MMG015 | reverse complement strand
CCCTTTTGAGGCATTGATAACTGACATCAACAAAAACACTTATTTCATAGAAGAAAATGAAATCGATTACGCATTCTCTCTTACTTTTCAAAACAAAAACAAATCCATCCAAAGAGCAGCTACTCAGGATTTCTTAGGGATTGCTCCCATTAATTTTTCTAACGACCTAACTACATTAAAAAATAGTTCCAAAGAAATTTCATACGCTAATAAGTTATATGATGGAACGCTGTTAGTGGATCAAGAAGCTACAAAAGATAATTTTATCAAAAAAATAAAGGATTACAAAATACTGCACTTGGCAACGCATGCAGATGCATCGGACTCTATTGTGCCATGGATCGCGTTTAGAAACTCTAAATTAACAGATTTAGAACTGAACTCTTTACAAAGTCAAGCAGAATTGGTAATATTAAGTGCC
>NZ_JAGJEB010000044.1:0-449 GCF_018100855.1 Aquimarina sp. MMG015 | reverse complement strand
AGGACACATACTTGTTATCTGAAAAGCAAAACGCAATCTGAACCTGTCTGCGGACGAACCTCAATCATTTGAACTGAGAGTTTTTGCAGTGGTTTGTATCGGATCAAAAGTAAAAAAGCGATGAAAAAATCACTCAAAAGGAGTATTCCGGAGCAATAACGTGCAAAAAATCGCTTTTTTTGGCTCATTACGATAATTTTGACGGAAAAAGGGCTTGTGATTTTTTAGTTTGGAAAGTGATCAATCCAGAAGCAGTAAAGTGATCGCTGGAGGTTATGAAAAATAATACGGAGCAATTCGCAATCTGATATCACTTTACTGCGGCATGTTTACTAAGTTCAGGCTTGTAAAAGTGGTACGTGCCATAACACTATATATATGTCATAGCAGTTAAGTGATGAATCGAAAAGTCTGTGTATTTTTACAGTGGCGCAATGCTTGCAAAAAGT
>NZ_JAGJEB010000043.1:0-455 GCF_018100855.1 Aquimarina sp. MMG015 | reverse complement strand
AACATCTGAGAGTATCCTATTTTTAAGGTAGCATATGGTAGTATTTTTTGAGTAAAAACTAAATCTAGTTCTGTACCTAAGTATGTATCATCAGTTCCAGCAATATCTTCTGCAGCAGAGAAATAGTGAAGTTTTGCTAATAAACTACTGCTTTTACCAGTTTTGATAACAGCTTTAGCATATATATCTTGTAATCCTACACTATTGGCATGATTCCCTACATAAAAGTAATCCATATATCCATTAAATTTATGATTCGTTCCAAAGATTGGGAAGAAAGAAGTGATCTCTCCATCTGTTCCTCCATTATCATCACCACTAAGCAGTTCTCCACCTATTCCGAATAAAGTTTTTCCTGGTTTATAGGTAACCTCTAGACCGGCGTTATATGCTGATAAATCAACTGTTTCTGTGAATTTTCCAGTTTGTGCATATAAGTTTAAAGCTATTTTTAA
>NZ_JAGJEB010000042.1:0-490 GCF_018100855.1 Aquimarina sp. MMG015 | reverse complement strand
CGGATGAATATTTGAATGTTGCTCAGATTACGGCTAGTGATCAGTTTGATCCGGACAGTGATCCGACGACAGATAATACAGTTGATGAAGATAATGCTGATGGTGATAATGATCCATCAACGGGCGGTGATGATGATGATGAGGATACTTTTGTAGTTACTCCTACTGCTGCTGATTTATCTTTAGATAAGAGTTTTACGGATGTTAATGGAGCTCCGGTTAATGTAGGCGATGTATTGACCTTTAGTTTACAGATCGACAATGCAGGTCCAGATGTAGCTACCGGAGTAAGCATCGAAGATGTATTGCCAATCGGTTATAGTATTGTACCAGGTAGTATTAGTGATGGCGGAGTTTACAATGCAGGAGCTACGACTATTAATTGGTCTTTATCGAGTGTTGGTTTAGCAGGAGTTACCTTAACATATGATGTTACGGTGAATGCCCCAACGGGCGCTGTGGGAGAGTATACGAATGTTGCTCAGATTAC
>NZ_JAGJEB010000041.1:0-632 GCF_018100855.1 Aquimarina sp. MMG015 | reverse complement strand
CTCCACCATCATTGATCGTACCAATCGTAAATCCAGATGGAACTAAATCACTAACAGAAACACCCGTAGCAGCATCTGGACCAGCATTGCTAATCGTAAGAGTAAAGGTAATTACATCACCTACATTAGGACTAGTATTATCGATACTCTTTACAATACTTAAGTCCGAACTCTGGGGAATAACTACCGCTGTATCTTCATCATCATCCGCAATACCATCTCCATTATCATCCGTAGTACTATCACTGGTAGGATCACTGTCGGGATCAAACTGATCACTCGAGGTGATCTCTACTTGGTTTACATACTCATCGGTAGCACCCGTTGGAGCATCAACCGTAGCATCAAACGTTACTACTAAAGCTGTCGTAGTCGTTACAGTCTGGCCTGTCCAACTTACAACACCGCCAGTCTCACTACCTGTACCACTAATATTCGTGATATTACTGTAGCCGGCAGGGACAACATCATCAATATCAACTCCCGTTGCATCATTTGGACCTGCATTACTAACTGTGATCGTAAAAGTAACTACATCACCTACATTCGGAGTTGGGTTACTCACCACCTTGGCAATACTTAAATCTGAACTCTGTGGCGTTACTTCAAAATTAGCCTCGTCATCCTCATCC
>NZ_JAGJEB010000040.1:0-652 GCF_018100855.1 Aquimarina sp. MMG015 | reverse complement strand
CGTTATAAGCAAGAAGAAGAAAAATAATAAATGGAAATACTAATAATTACTGGACCACCATACTCTGGAAAAGGAACGCAATGCGAAATCTTAAATGAGCATCTGGATTTTAAGCATATTTCAACTGGAGATAGATGCCGATTTGAAAAGGAAAACGGAACCGAAATTGGAAAAACAATGGCTGAATATGAAGAAAAAGGAGATTTAGTTCCTGATTCGCTAATGAAAGAATTGTTTAGCCAAATCCTGAATGAGAACAGAACGAATAAAGGTATAATTCTAGATGGTTATCCAAGAACGGACGCGCAGGTTGATGACTTAATTGAACTAGCCGAACAAAAGGATATGAAAATCCGAATAGTGTTAAACATTGAAGTACCAAAATCTGAACTTTTAATTAGAGCTAAGAAAAGAGCGGAGACATCTGACAGAAAAGATGATAAAGACCCTCAAATTCATATAAAACGAATTGACGTTTTTGAAAAATCAACTAGACCTGCTATTGAGTATATGAAATCAAAACTTGCAGTTAAAAATTTTGACGGACTTGGATCAATCGAGGAAATAACTGAACGAATAAAGGCAAGCTTATAACAATATGTATATTGCATATACTCCCTTCGGGAAGTAAACGCATCATACATTAAACGTT